>NZ_JBHXRM010000032.1:0-102300 GCF_042716895.1 Streptomyces sp. NPDC058653
GCACGGCACACCTGTGCCGTGCGGCGCCTTCTTCGAAGAGGAAGGGCGTCCGGGTCGTCAGACCCGATGCTGCTTCTTGGACTTGTCGAGGACCATCACCAGGCCGGCGATCACCGCGAACGCCGCCAGCGGCGTCAGTACGTACAGGCCGAGGGTCTCCGCGACGGTCAGGCCGGGACCCGGGTCGTCGCCGTCGTCGCGGTTGACGGCGAACACGGGAGACGACATGAGCAGCATCATCAGCGTCGTTCCGGCCATCACGGCGCCGGCGCGCAGGGCGTTCTTCTTGTCCACGGTGCCAACGTAGCGAACCCGTGGGGCCGCCGCGCGCCCGGGGGTCCCGTACAAGGTGTCAATCCCCGACAGAGGGGCGCAATACGCCCATCAGGCCGTGCAACCGGGGCGAGGCGGCCAGTTCCTCCAGCGTCATCGGCCTGCCCTCCGCGTCGGCGACCGGCAGCCGCCAGTTCGGGTACTGGTCCCAGGTCCCCGGCAGGTTCTGGGGCCGGCGGTCGCCCACCGCGTCCGGCAGCCAGACCCCGACCATGCGGGCCGGGGTGCGCAGCAGGAAGCGGTAGACGGCGCGGATCTGTTCCTCCTCGTCGCCGCCGTCGGGCGGCAGCAGGCCGAGCCGGGTGAGTGTGCCGAGCCAGTCGGCGACCTCGGCGGAGTCCTCGCGCTGCTCCTCCTCCAGCGGGCGGCCGAGCAGCCCCAGCCGGTGCCGCAGCTCCACATGCTCGCCGGTGAGGCGCGCGGCGGTGGACGGCAGGTCGTGGGTGGTGGCGGTGGCGACGCAGCCCTCGCGCCAGCTCTCCGGGGCCAGCGGGCGGCCGGTGCCCTGCCAGTCGCGCTCGAACCAGAGCACGGACGTGCCGAGCACCCCGCGGCGGTGCAGGGACTCCCGTACGCCGGGCTCGACCGTGCCGAGATCCTCGCCTATGACGACGGCGCCCGCGCGGTGCGCCTCCAGGACGAGGACGGCGAGCATCGCCTCGGCGTCGTACCGCACATATGTGCCCCGGGTGGGATCCGCGCCGGCGGGGACCCACCAGAGCCGGAAGAGGCCCATCACATGGTCGATCCGCAGCGCGCCCGCGTGCCTCAGCAGCCCGCGGAGCAGTCCTCGGTAGGGCGCGTACCCGGTGGCGGCCAGTACGTCGGGGCGCCAGGGCGGCAGCCCCCAGTCCTGGCCGTGGGCGTTGAAGGCGTCCGGCGGGGCGCCCACCGACATGCCCCCGGCGAAGGCGTCACGCTGCGCCCAGGCGTCGGCGCCGTCCGGGTGCACGCCCACCGCGAGGTCGTGGACGATGCCGACGGCCATGCCCGCGTCGCGGGCGGCGCGGTCGGCGGCGGCGAGCTGTTCGTCGGTGAGCCAGGCCAGCCAGCAGTGGAAGTCGACGCGGTCGATCAGTTCGCGCCGGGCCCGGCCGGTCTCGGCCGAGCGGGGGTCGCGCAGCCCGGTGGGCCAGTCGTGCCACTGGGAGCCGTGCACCTCGGCGAGCGCGCACCAGGTGGCGTGGTCCTCCAGCGCCTGGCCCTGCTCGGCAAGGAAGTGGTGGTAGGCGGCTCGCCGGCCGGGGGCGAGCGGGACCTCGCGCACGATCTCCAGCGCCTCGCGCTTGAGCCGCCACACGGCGTCCCGGTCGATCAGCGCGTCCTTCTCCAGGACGGCGGCACGCAGGCCTGCGGCCTGTTCCAGCAGCCCGGCGAGGCGCGCGGTCCCCGGGCCGGTGACGTACGCGTACTCGGGGACGGCCTCGACCCGCAGATGGACGGGGTCGGGGAAGCGGCGCGACGAGGGGCGGTAGGGCGAGGGGTCGGTGGGGTCGCCGGGGACGGCGGCGTGCAACGGGTTGATCTGGACGAATCCGGCTCCCAGCTCCCGGCCGGACCAGACGGCGAGCTCCGCGAGGTCGCCGAGGTCGCCCATGCCCCAGGAGCGGCCGGAGAGCAGGGAGTAGAGCTGGACGAGGAAGCCGTGCGTACGGGGCGGGGGCCCCGGCACCTCGTGCGGGGCGACGACGAGCACGGCGCCCGCCGTACGGCCGTCCGCGGCGACGGCGGCGAGGCGGTGCACCCCGAGCGGCAGTCCGGGCCAGGAGCGGCCCACGGGGGCCGTGAGGGGCGTTCCGGACGCGGGGGCGGGTGCGGCTACGGGTGCGGACGCGGGCGCCGAGGCCTCCGGCGCCGGCCACTCGACCGTGTCGCCCTGCTCCGTCTCGACCCGCAGGAGCGTGTCCGGGGGCAGATCGGCCAGCGCCCGCGGAAGCGAGGGAGGCAGCACCGGCGCGGGAGGCCCGGAGCGCTCCCCCGTGCCGCCGGGACCGGCGGCGGGGGTCTCCGGAGTGGTCCACACGACCACGGTGGGCGGCAGCAGGCGGTCGGCGGCGTCGGACTCGGCACGGGTCAGGGCGTCGTGGATCGCCTCGTCCGTGGACGCGTCGACGCCCAGCGCGGCGAGCACCGCGACGACCGTCTCGTCGGGGACCGGGACGGCGACGTCGGGGCCGGGTGTGTGGACGGTGGCGACACCGTGCAGCGCCGCGAGCCTGGCCAGGCCCATTCAGACTCCTGAGAACTCCGTGCCACCGGCCGTACCGGGCGCGGTCGGCTCGCTGGTGAGGGGCGCGGCGTCGGCGAGCGGGGGCTCACTGGTGAGGGGCGCGGCGTCGGCGAGGGGCGGTTCGCTGGTGAGCGGGCCCGGGGTGTCGCCGGTCAGCGGTCCGGGCAGCGTGACGGCGAGCGGTTCGTCGTCGGCCGGTTCACCAGGAACCGCCTGTTTGGAACGGACGGGGGGAAGCAACTGTGCGGCGGCCATGGCGGGCGCCTCCAATGCTGGCTCGGACAACGGGACACAGCAGCCCTACCCAGTCGGCACGGCCACAGACGTACTGCTCCGGTTAACGTGCCCCGGCTCACGTCGCGTTCCCCGAGCGGCAGTTGACCCTCCCTGCCTATCACAACCCGGCAAATCGGTCACAACGGCCACGCGCATTGACACCTTCACCCCGGGGTGGTGGGCTCGACGCCGATCGGCCGGACGGACATGGATTCGGGGAGCCACGAGGGGAGCAGGGGCGTGCAACTCGGGCGCAGCAGACGGACGGCGACAGCGGTCGCGGTGGCCGTGATCGGCGGACTCCTGGGCACGGCGCCCGGTGCGACGGCGGCACCCGCCGATCCGGGCTCCACCTCGGCCAGCACACCCGACGGGGAGGGCGAGGCGGCGCTGCCCTCCGTCTGGCCCCGCCCCCACTCGCTCAAGGCGTCGGGCCGGACCGTCACCCTCGGTGACGACGTCACCGTCGTCGCGGCCGAGGACGCGGACCCCTACGCCGTCGAGACCCTGACAAAGGCGCTGCGCGAGGCGGGGGTACGTACGGTCCGTACGACCGTGCCCCCGGCATCGGGCCGCCCGGCGCCACCGCCGACCGGCGGTGGCCCGGTCGTGCTCGCGGGCGGCGGCGGCGCCCAGGAAGCCCTCAGGGCCCTGCGGGCACGCGAGCGGACCGATCTGCCCTCCGGCGGCTACCGGATCGCCGTGGGGACCGTCCGGGGCCGCGAGACGATCGCGCTCGACGGGGTGGGCGACGACGGCCTCTTCCACGCCGCGCAGACCCTGCGTCAGCTGATCGTGGGCGGACCCGGCCGGGCCGAGGTCCCCGGTGTCCTCGTACGCGACTGGCCGGGCACCGCCGTACGCGGGATGACGGAGGGCTTCTACGGCGATCCGTGGGGCCATCAGGAGCGGCTGTCGCAGCTGGACTTCATGGGGCGCACGAAGCAGAACCGCTATCTGTACGCGCCCGGCGACGACGCCTTCCGCCAGGCGCTCTGGCGCGAGCCCTACCCCGCCGCCCGGCGGGCCGAGTTCCGCGATCTGGCCGAACGCGCGCGGCGCAACCATGTGACGCTCGCCTGGGCCGTGGCTCCGGCACAAGCCATGTGCATGTCCTCCAAGGACGACGTGAAGGCCCTCACCCGCAAGCTGGACGCGATGTGGGCGCTGGGTGTGCGCGCGTTCCAGTTGCAGTTCCAGGACGTGAGCTACAGCGAGTGGCACTGCGACGAGGACCGGGACACCTTTGGCTCGGGTCCCCGCGCCGCCGCGAAGGCGCAGGCTCGTGTCGCGAACGCGGTGGCCGACCACCTCGCGCGACGGCATCCGGGCGGCGAGCCGCTGACGGTGATGCCCACCGAGTACTTCCAGAACGGGGCGACCGACTACCGCACGGCGCTCGCCGGGGACCTCGACGCCCGCGTGCAGGTCGCCTGGACGGGCGTGGGGGTGGTGCCCCGCACGATCACCGGAAGCGAACTGGCCGGTGCCCGCGAGGCGTTCAGGCACCCGCTGGTGACGATGGACAACTACCCGGTCAACGACTACGAGCGGGGACGGATCTTCCTCGGCCCGTACACGGGCCGTGAGCCCGCAGTCGCCACCGGCTCGGCCGCGCTGCTCGCCAACGCGATGGAGCAGCCGTCGGCGTCCCGCATCCCGCTCTTCACGGCCGCCGACTACGCGTGGAACCCGCGCGGCTACCAGCCGCAGGAGTCCTGGCAGGCGGCGATGGACGACCTCGCGGGCAACGACCCCGAGGCGCGCGAGGCGATCGGCGCGCTCGCCGGGAACGAGTCCTCCTCGATCCTGAGCAAGACGGAGTCGGCGTATCTGCGCCCTCTGCTGACGGAGTTCTGGCGTACCCGTACGGGGGCGCGGGCCGCGGAGAAACCGAAGGCCAGGGACGCGGCGGCGAGCCGGCTGCGGGCGGCCTTCACCGTGATGCGGGAGACCCCGGACCGGCTGTCCGGTACGGCCGAGGGGCGGCTCGACGACGAAGTACGGCCGTGGAGCGAGCAGTTGGCGCTCTACGGGCGGGCCGGCGAGCTGTCGGTCGACATGCTCCAGGCGCAGTCCCGGGGCGACGGCGACGCGGCCTGGCAGGCCTCGCTCAGCCTCGAACCGCTGCGGGAGGCGGTGGCCGCGAGCACGGTCTCCGTCGGCAAGGGCGTGCTGGACCCGTTCCTCGACCGCGCGGCGAAGGAGTCGGCGGCCTGGACGGGCGCCGACCGCTCGGCCGGCCCGGAGGCGCGCGCGACCAGGAGCACCGACGCGTACACGGTCGGGGTGGGCCGTGCCCGCCCCGTGGGCGTGATCACGACCATGACGGAGCCGGGCACGGGCGACGGCGCCTCGGTGGAGGCGCACGTCCCGGGCGAGGGCTGGCGGAGGCTGGGTCCCGTGTCGCAGAGCGGCTGGACCCAGACCGACGCGAAGGGGCTGCGCGCCGACGCCCTACGGGTCACCTGGCCGGACGTGCCCGGCGCGACGACGCCGTCGGTGCGGCGGCTCGTGCCGTGGTTCACCGACGAGCCGCGCGTCCGGCTCGATCTCGCCCGCACCACGGTGGACGCCGAGATCGGCGGGAAGGCCGAGAGCGTGGAGGCGGAGCTGGAGGCGCAGCGCCCCGGCCCGATCAGCGGCGCGCTGACGGCGAAGGCACCGAAGGGCATCGAGGTCACGGTGCCCGAGCGCGTGACGGTGCCGCGCGGCCTCCGTACGACGGTGCCGGTCCGGGTCACCGTCTCCGAGGACACGCCGGCGGGCACCTACCGGGTGCCGCTGTCCTTCAGCGGCGAGGAGCGCACCCTGACGGTGCGGGCTTCGCCGCGTACGGGCGGCGGCGACCTCCTGAGGACGCCGGGCGCGGTGCCGTCGTCGTCGGGCGACGAGACACCCGCGTTCCCGGCCACCGCCGCGAGCGACGGCGACCCGGCCACACGCTGGTCGTCACCGGCCGAGGACGGCGCGTGGTGGCAGGTGGAGCTGGCGGAGCCGGTCCGGCTCGGCCAGGTGGTCCTGAACTGGCAGGACGCCTACGCGAGCGCCTACCGGGTGCAGGTCTCGGCGGACGGCCGTGTGTGGCGGGACGCGGTGCGCGTGGCGGACGGCGCGGGCGGGCGCGAGTCGGTCCGCATGGACGAGAAGGACACCCGCTTCGTCCGGATCCAGGGCGAGCGCCGGGCGACACGCTTCGGTTACTCGCTGTGGTCGGTGGAGGCGTACGCGGTGACGGAGGCGGCGCCGCCCCCGTAAGGGCACCGGTGCGGGTCCCCCTCCGTAGGGAGGGCGCCGCCGGACGCCGGACGGGCACGTGGGAGCGCGCCGGGGCCCGCACGCGGCCCCGGCACGACGAAGGCCCGGATCCTAGGCAGAGATGCCGTCGATCCGGGCCACCGCGTCCTCGGCGCCGAAGGGTTGCAGATACGGCATCCAGCGCGGATCCCGGTGTCCGGTCCCGATGATCCGCCAGGCGAGTCCCGACGGCGGCGCGGGCTGGTGGCGGAGTCTCCACCCCAGCTCCCGCAGATGCCGGTCGGCCTTGACGTGGTTGCAGCGGCGGCACGCGGCCACCACGTTGTCCCACACGTGTTTTCCGCCCCGGCTGCGCGGGATGACGTGGTCGACGCTCGTGGCGACGCTCCCGCAGTACATACAGCGCCCGCCGTCCCTGGCGAACAGCGCACGACGGGTCAGCGGGACGGGCCCTCGGTAGGGGACCCGTACGAACCGTTTCAGCCGTACGACGCTGGGCGCGGGCAGCACCCGGGTCTCGCTGTGCAGGAAGGCGCCGGATTCCTCAAGGCAGATGGCCTTGTTCTCCAGAACGAGGACGAGCGCGCGACGGAGCGGTACGACGCCGAGCGGCTCGTACGACGCGTTGAGGACCAGGACATGTGGCACGGTGCCTCCTTGTACGCCGGCGGCGCGTGGCTCGCGCCGGGACGATCTGTCTCAGTCTCTCCTCATGCCTGGTCGAAACGCCACCACGTCTTGGTAACGGGCTCGGAGTGTTTTCGCCCACACCCGCTCCACAACCCCTGACCTGGCGTGTCCTCGCCCCCGTACCTTCCTGCGACTTCGCCCGCCACCCGCGCGTGAGGAGTGTCTCTGTCTCCCGGACGGCACCGGAGTACTCGCGATGCCCCGTTAGTGTGGTTGGTCCCCGCCCGTGTTTGCAGGAGGTCCCGCCGTGTCCCCGTCCGCCCCGCCGGTCCCTGGCCCGTCGCCCGAGCCCGCCACCCTCGACGAGGCGGCGGACCGTGCCAACGAGGCCGCGGGCTGGGTGGAGCAGAACTGGTCCACCTGGCTGAGCATCGGCCTGCGCATCCTGCTGATCGTGATCATCGCGCTCGTCCTGCGGCACGTCCTGCGGCGCACCATCACCAAGCTGATAGCGCGGATGAACCGCAGCGCCACGGCCGTGGAGGGCACGGCCCTCGGCGGCCTGCTGGTCAACGCCGAGCGGCGCCGGCAGCGCTCCGAGGCCATCGGGTCGGTGCTCCGCTCGGTGACCTCGTTCCTGGTGCTCGGCACGGCCGCGCTGATGGCGCTCGGGGCGCTGAACATCAATCTGGCCCCGCTGCTGGCCTCGGCGGGTGTCGCCGGTGTGGCCCTGGGCTTCGGCGCGCGCAATCTCGTCACCGACTTCCTCTCCGGCGTCTTCATGATCCTTGAGGACCAGTACGGCGTGGGCGACACCATCGACGCGGGCGTCGCGTCCGGAGAGGTCATCGAGGTCGGACTGCGGGTGACGAAGCTGCGCGGCGACGACGGCGAGATCTGGTACGTCCGCAACGGCGAGGTGAAGCGGATCGGCAATCTGAGCCAGGGCTGGGCCACGGCCGGTGTCGATGTGACGGTCCGGCCGACCGAGGATCTGGAGAGGGTCCGCGACGTCATCACGGCGGTCGCCGAGAAGATGGCGAAGGAGGACCCCTGGGCCGAGCGGCTGTGGGGTCCGGTGGAGATCCTGGGGCTCGACTCCGTCCTGCTCGAATCGATGACGGTGCGGGTGAGCGCGAAGACGATGCCGGGCAAGGCGCTGGGCGTGGAGCGGGAGCTGCGCTGGCGCATCAAGCAGGCGTTCGACGCGGCGGGCATCCAGATCGTCGGCGGACTGCCCCTGATGGGCACGGAGGCGGCCCCCGGCGACCCGACGGCCGGTGTGGCCGCGCCGTCGGCCCTGGCGAGCCCCACGTCGCCGCAGTCCCTCGCCGCGGCGCCGATAGCGCCGCAGCAGTCCCCCAACCCCAATCTGACCAAGTAGCCCGCCGACCGGCCCACCGGCCCACCGGCACCGATTCGAAAGTCCGTCGCACACGCGCCCCCGCAGGTAACGCTTTGGTTGCCTCGGGGGCGCTGCCCGTGAACGGGTATTGACTGCCCCCTGACGCCAGGCCTACTTTCCTCCCATCAAATAGGAAACTTTCCTAACAGTGTCGCGAAGTCCGACACCGGGAGAGCAGTCGCCGAAGGGCAGGTGCACACGCCGTGAGCGATCCGTCCACGCCGTCCCCGGGCACACCACGCGTCCTGCGCGCCATGAACGACCGTGCCGCGCTGGATCTCCTGCTGGCGCACGGCACTCTCTCCCGTACCCGGATCGGCAAACTGACAGGCCTCTCCAAGCCGACCGCCTCCCAGCTGCTGGCCCGGCTGGAGGCGGCCGGCCTCGTCGTCGCCACCGGCACCACCGAGGGCCGTCCGGGACCCAACGCGCAGCTCTACGCGGTCAACGCGGGCGCCGCCCACGCCGCCGGGCTCGACGTGAACCCGGAGCGCATCCTGGCCGCCGTCGCCGACATCACGGGCGCCACCGTCGGCCGCTTCGAACTGCCCACCCCGGGGCGGCGCTCGGCGGACAGCGTGGTCACCCGGGTGACCGACGCGCTGGGCGGCGCCGTGAAGGCCGCCGGTCTCGCGCGCGCCGACGTGCACCGCGTCGTCATCGGTACACCGGGCGCCTTCGACCCCTCCACGGGCCGGCTGCGGTACGCCTCGCACCTGCCCGGCTGGCACTCCCCCACCCTGCTGGACGAACTGGCCGCCGCCCTGCCGATGCCCGTCGAGTACGAGAACGACGTGAATCTCGCGGCGGTCGCCGAACAGCGGCTGGGAGCGGCCCGCGGCCACGACGACTTCGTCCTCCTGTGGAACCAGGAGGGCCTCGGCGCCTCCCTGGTCATCGGCGGCCGGCTGCACCGCGGCTTCACCGGCGGCGCGGGCGAGGTCGGCTTCCTGCCGGTGCCGGGCACTCCCCTCGTACGCCAGGTGGTCAAGGCCAACAGCGGCGGCTTCCAGGAACTCGCGGGCGCCCAGTGCGTACCGCGCCTGGCCCGCGGTCTCGGTATCGAGACGCCGGAGCAGCCGTACGCGGACGTCGCCGCCGACCTCCTTACGAAGGCCGCGGCCGGACACGAGGACGACCCGCGGCTCGCCGAACTGCTGCGGCTGTTCGCGCAGCGGCTCGCCACCGGTCTCGCGTCCGTGACCGCCGTGCTCGACCCCGAACTCATCGTCCTCGCCGGCGGGGTGACCGCCGCCGGCGGAGAGCCGCTGCGCGCGCTGGTCCAGGCGGAGCTCGCCGAACTGGCCGCCTCCAGACCCCGGCTGCTCATCGGTGAGGTGCGACGGGACCCCGTGCTGCGGGGCGCGCTGGAGAGCGCCCTCGCGACCACCCGCGACGAGGTGTTCGACACCTCCCGCTGATCCGCCCCTCCCCCGGCCTCCGGGCCCCCTCGACACCCCCCGACCCACCCCTTCAGGACCCGACCGACACCGGGAGTTCCGTCATGCCCACAAACCGCCGTCTGACCGTCTCCGCCGTCGCGGTCGCCGCGCTGTCCGTCCTCACCGCCGCGTGTACGGGGCAGTCGGGCAACTCCGCGTCGGACGACCCGAACGCCAAGACCACCATCACCTTCTGGCACGGCTGGAGCGCGCCGGCCGAGGTCGAGGCGATCAAGGACAACATCGGCCGCTTCGAGGACGCGCACCCGAACATCAAGGTGAACGTCGTCGGCAACATCAACGACGACAAGCTCAACCAGGCGCTGCGCGCGGGCGGTTCGAAGGGCCCCGACGTCGTGTCGTCCTTCACCACCTCCAACGTCGGCAAGTTCTGCTCCTCCGGCGCCTTCGCCGACCTGGAGCCCTTCATAAAGAAGGACAAGATCGACCTGGAGAAGACGTTCCCCAAGGTGCTGCTCCAGTACACCCAGTTCGAGGGCGACCGCTGCGCGCTGCCGCTGCTCAGCGACGCGTACGGGCTGTACTACAACAAGGACGCCTTCAAGGAGGCGGGCATCGAGGCCCCGCCGAGGACGATGTCCGAGCTGGCCGACGTCGCCAAGAAGCTCACCAAGCCCAAGGGCGACAGCTACGAGCGGGTCGGCATGATGCCGACGTACCACGGCTACGAGACGGTCGTCGACCACTACATGTCGAGCTGGGACCACGCCTACTTCGACAAGGACGGCAAGTCCAACATCGCCAAGGACCCCGCCTTCGCCGAGATGTTCACCTACCAGAAGAAGCTGGTCCAGGACCTCGGCGGCTTCCAGAAGCTGGACAAGTTCCGCAGCACCTTCGGTGACGAGTGGGGCGCCAAGCACCCCTTCCACACCGGCCAGGTGGCGATGCAGCTGGACGGCGAGTGGCGGCTCGGCATGGCCGAGGACGCGGGTGTCGACTTCGAGATAGGCGTGGCGCCGATGCCCGTCGCCGACGACGAGGCCGACAGCTACGGCAAGGGCTTCCTGTCCGGCACGATCATGGGCATCGCGCCCCAGAGCAAGAAGCAGAACGCCGCCTGGGAGCTGGTGAAGTACATGACCACCGACACGGAGGCGGTCGTACAGTTCGCCAACGGCATCCGCAACGTGCCCTCCACCTTCGCCGCGCTCAAGTCGCCCGACCTGAAGTTCGACCCGCGCTTCAAGACCTTCCTCGACATCGCCCAGCACCCGAAGTCCAGCACCCCCGACGGCGCGATCAACGGGGCGACGTACCAGCAGACGCTCCAGGACTTCGGCTACCAGTACGAGAAGGGCTCCGTGAAGGACCTCCAGGACGGTCTGGAGAAGACGGCCCGGCAGATCGACCGTGACATCGAGCAGGCCAAGTAGCGGGCGGGGATCTCGCTGATGTCCAGCAACACGCTCCGTGCGAAACGGCGCAGGAGCGCGCTCCGTACGGTGGCGTTCCTGTCCCCCTGGTTGATCGGGTTCTCGGTCTTCTTCGCCTATCCGCTCCTGTCGACCGTGTACTTCTCCTTCATGAAGTACGACGGTTTCAACGCCCCCGTCTGGAACGGGCTGGGGAACTGGTCGTACGTCTTCGGCGACTACCCCATGTTCTGGCCGTCGCTGCGCAACACCCTGTGGCTGGTCCTGGTCATGGTCGCCTGCCGGGTCCTGTTCGGTCTCGGTGTCGGTCTGCTGATCACCAAGATCAAGACGGGCACCGGGGTCTTCCGGACCCTGTTCTACCTGCCGTACCTGGCACCGCCCGTCGCGGCGACGCTCGCCTTCGTCTTCCTCCTCAACCCCGGTACGGGGCCGGTCAACACGATCCTCGGCGATCTCGGACTGCCCACGCCGGGCTGGTTCAACGAGGCGTCCTGGTCCAAACCGGCGCTCACGGCGCTGGCGGTCTGGGGCATCGGCGATCTGATGGTGATCTTCATGGCCGCGCTGCTCGACGTGCCGAAGGAGCAGTACGAGGCGGCCGAGCTGGACGGCGCGTCACCCTGGCAGCGGTTCCGCTTCGTGACACTGCCGAACATCTCGCCGATCGTACTGTTCGCCGTGGTCACCGGGGTGATCCAGGCCATGCAGTACTACACACAGCCCCTGGTCGCGGGCAAGGTCGCCTCCGGTGTCATCGGGGGCTCGGGCCAGCAGTTCGAGCCCGGCTACCCGGACAAGTCGACGCTGACCCTGCCGCAGCTCGTCTACAACCTCGGCTTCCAGCGCTTCGACTACGGCGCCGCCTGCGTCGTCGCGCTCGTCCTGTTCGCCCTGGCCATGATCTTCACCGCGTTCCTGATGCGGCGCCGCGGCGGACTGATCGGAACGGGTGACTGACCATGACCCAGCGACTCCTGGACGCGCCCACACCGCCGGTGAGGCCTTCGCACGCCACCACACCGGCGGCCCGTACGGCGCGGCGCAAGGCGGTGCTGCACTGGATAGCCGTGCACGCGCTCGGTGTGGCCGCCGCGCTGTTCTTCGTGCTGCCGTTCGTCTTCCTCTTCCTCACCTCGGTGATGAGCGACCAGCAGGCGCTCACCCGCGACCTCACCCCGAACAGCTGGGAGTGGGGCAACTACGCCAAGGTCTTCGACACGCCGGGCTTCCTGACCTGGTGGAAGAACACCCTGCTGTACGCCGGGCTCGGCACACTGCTCTCCGTGCTCTCCTCGATCCCCGTGGCGTACGCGCTGGCCAAGTTCCGCTTCCGCGGACGGCAGTTGTCGCTGATGCTCGTCATCTCGATGATGATGCTGCCGCCCCAGGTGATCATCATCCCGATGTATCTCTTCTGGGCGAAGCAGTTCGACCTGTCGGGCACCCTCTGGCCGCTGATCATCCCGATGGCCTTCGGTGACGCGTTCTCCATCTTCCTGCTGAGGCAGTTCCTGCTGACGATCCCCGACGAGTACCTGGACGCGGCGCGCGTGGACGGCTGCGGCGAGTTCCGTACGCTGCTCAGGGTCGTCCTGCCGATGGCGAAACCGGGCATCGCCGCGGTGGCGCTGTTCCAGTTCTTCTACGCGTGGAACGACTACTTCGGCCCACAGATCTACGCGTCGGAGAACCCGGCGGCCTGGACGCTCAGTTACGGGCTGGAATCCTTCAAGGGCGCACACCACACCGACTGGAATCTGACCATGGCCGCGACCGTACTGGTCATGGCCCCCGTGATCCTCGTCTTCTTCTTCGCACAGAAGGCCTTCGTCGAGGGCGTCACACTGACCGGAGTGAAGGGCTAGAAGAACACATGAAGCTCGCAGTAGTGGGTGGCGGGTCCACCTATACACCTGAGTTGATCGACGGCTTCGCCCGGTTGAGGGACACGCTCCCGATCAGTGAGCTGGTGCTCGTCGACCCGGCGGCCGACCGGCTGGAGCTCGTGGGCGGCCTCGCGCGGCGGATCTTCGCCAAGCAGGGGCACCCCGGCACGATCGTCACCACGTCCGACGTGGACGCGGGCGTGGCCGGCGCCGACGCCGTCCTGCTCCAACTGCGTGTCGGCGGACAGGCCGCGCGCCTCCAGGACGAGACCTGGCCGCTGGAGTGCGGCTGTGTCGGCCAGGAGACGACGGGCGCGGGCGGTCTCGCCAAGGCGCTGCGTACGGTGCCGGTGGTGCTGGACATCGCCGAGCGGGTACGGCGCGCCAACCCGGACGCGTGGATCATCGACTTCACCAACCCGGTCGGGATCGTGACGCGCGCCCTTCTCCAGGCCGGCCACAAGGCGATCGGGCTGTGCAACGTGGCGATCGGCTTCCAGCGGAAGTTCGCGAAGCTGCTGGACGTCGCCCCCTCGGCCGTCCATCTGGAACACGTCGGGCTCAACCATCTGACATGGGAGCGCGGCGTACGGCTCGGCGGACCGGACGGCGAGGACGTGCTGCCCAAGCTGATCGCCGAGCACGGCGACGCGATCGCGGCCGATCTGCGGCTGCCGCGCCGGGTCCTCGACACCCTCGGCGTGGTGCCCTCCTACTACCTGCGCTACTTCTACGCGCACGACGAGGTCGTCCGGGAGCTGGGCACCAAGCCGTCGCGGGCCGCGGAAGTGGCCGAGATGGAGAAGCAGTTGCTCGCCATGTACGGGGACCCCGCGCTGGACGAGAAGCCCGAGCTGCTGGCCAAGCGCGGCGGCGCCTTCTACAGCGAGGCCGCGGTCGATCTCGCCGCCTCGCTGCTGGGCGACGCGGGCCGCGTGGGCAGCCCGGTGCAGGTCGTCAACACCTACAACAACGGCACGCTGCCGTTCCTCGCCGACGACGCGGTGATCGAGGTCCAGGCCGGGGTCGACGCCTCGGGGGCGACGCCGCTGGCCGTACCGGAGCTCGACCCGCTCTACGCGGGGCTCGTCGCGAACGTCTCCGCGTACGAGGACCTGGCGCTCCAGGCCGCGCTGCACGGTGGCCGCGACCGCGTCTACAAGGCGCTGCTGTCCCACCCGCTGATCGGTCAGTACGAGTACGCCGAGGGCCTCACCGACCGACTGATCGCGCACAACCGGGAGCACCTCGCGTGGGCGTGAGCCGTACCGAGCCGGCGGCGGGGCGCGGCAGCGTCCTGGCCGTCGACGCCGGGAACAGCAAGACCGATGTGACCGTGATTGGTGCGGACGGATATGTGCTCGGGGCGGCGCGCGGCGGTGGCTTCCAGCCGCCGGTGGTGGGCGTGGAGCCGGCGATCGACCGGCTCGCCGCGATCGTCGCCGAGGCGGCGGCCGACGCCGGCCTCCGTACGGAGGGCATCGCCGGACATGTCTCGGCGTGTCTGGCCAACGCCGATCTTCCGGTGGAGGAGCGGGAGTTGGCGTCGGCCGTGCAGCGGCGCGGCTGGGGCCGTACGACCGACGTGCGCAACGACACCTTCGCGATACTGCGTGCCGGGCTGCCCGGCGGCGCGGAGCCGCGCGGGGTGGCCGTCGTGTGCGGCGCGGGCATCAACTGCGTGGGCATGCTGCCGGACGGCCGTACGGCGCGCTTCCCCGCCATCGGCCGGATCTCCGGCGACTGGGGCGGCGGCTCCGGGCTCTCCGAGGAGGCGCTGTGGTTCGCGGCGCGGGCCGAGGACGGGCGGGGCGAGCCGACGGAGCTGACGCGTACGGTGCCGGGGCACTTCGGCCTCGACTCGGTGTACGCGCTGATCGAGGCGTTGCACCTGGGGCACATCCCGTTCGCCCGCAGGCACGAGCTGGCGCCGGTCCTCTTCGCGACCAGTGCGGCGGGTGACGCGGTGGCCAGGTCGCTGGTCGACCGGCTCGCCACCGAGGTCGTGGCGCTGGCGGGGGTGGCGCTGGAGCGGCTGGGGCTGCTGGACGAGGAGGTTCCGGTGCTGCTGGGCGGGAGTGTGCTGGCCGCCAGGCACCCGCAGTTGGACGACGGGATCCGGGAGCTGCTCGCGGCCCGCGCGCCGAAGGCGGTGCTGGGGGTGGTGACGGCGCCGCCGGTGCTGGGGGCCGGGCTCCTGGGGCTGGATCACACCGGGGCCGGACCGGACGCGCACGCCAGGCTGCGCGCGCACTACGACGGCTGAGCCCATCGGCCGGCGGCCTCTGATCGGCGGGCGTTCGGCGGGCGCTCGGCGGGGTCCGTCGAACGGCCGTCGGGTGCCCGCTCCCTGACACGGCGACAGGTGCGGGCGGCGGTGCGCGCGAGGGTGCGGCCACCGGTGCGGGCGCGGGCGCCCGAAGCGGGTTCGGAGCCGGGCGCCCGAGCCCGGGCGCGCACCGGGCGCGTAGGGCCCGTGGGGCCGCCGGCCCGGCCCCACGGCCGGGAACCGATCAGGGGTTCCTGACGTATTCAATGGGGGGAGCACGGTAGGGGGATCGTGCTCCGCCGGCGCTTGGTCCGCACAAGATCGAGTCAAGGCTTGTGTGGATGCCGGTCCCTGCGGCCATACTGCTGGCCGGGAACCGTCCCTCCGTCCGCCGAGGGGCGCGACGCCGTCGTCAGTGACCGAGGGGGAGGTCAAGTGACATACCCGCCGAATGTGCGCACAGCGCCCGTTCCGGCGCCGACGCACGCGCCCGCGCAGTCGGCTCCACCGCCCGCGCCGCCGCCACCCGCGCGGCACGGAGCCCGGGCCGAGATCAGGGAGCGCCTGCGCGCGGCGGCGACGACGGAGCCGGGCCGGCTCCAGATCATCGGGGCGGTCCTCGCCCTGCTGGTCGTGGTGTTCGGGGCGGTGACGGCCTTCCAGGTCTCCGACCGGGCCTCCGCCGCGCAGGACGTCGTCGGCCGCAGCCAGCCGCTGAGCGCCGACGCGGCGAACATCTACCGCTCACTGGCCGACGCCGACACGGCCGCGGCGAGCGGCTTCCTGGCGGGCGCGCAGGAGCCCGCGACGGTCCAGAAGCGGTACAGAGCCGACATCGACACCGCCTCCCGGCTGCTGGTCAAGGCCGCGACGAACACCGACAGCACCAGCGACTCCGGCCGCCAGATCGCCACCCTCAACGAACAACTCCCGCGTTACACGGGCCTGATCGAGCGGGCGCGGGCCAACAACCGGCAGGGGCTGCCGCTGGGCGGCGCCTATCTGCGGTACGCCAACCAGCAGATGACGAAGGAGATCCTGCCGGCGGCCGAGAGGCTGTACGAGTCGGAGACGGCCCGGCTCGACCAGGACACCGACAGCGCGCGGGTGTGGCCGTTCCTGGCCCTCGGCGCCGGCGTCGTCGCGCTGGGTGTGCTGGCGTGGGCGCAGCGCCGTAACTTCGAGCGGACGAACAGGGTGTTCAACCACGGGCTGCTGGCGGCGACGGCCGCGTCCACCGTGGTGCTGCTCTGGCTGGCGGTGGGCCACACGGTCGCCCGCACGGACCTGAACAACGCCACCGCGCACGGGCAGGCGTCGCTGAAGGTCCTCAACGACGCGCGGATCAGCTCGCTGAAGGCGCGGGCGAACGAGAACCTGACCCTGGTGGCACGTGGCGCGGTCCTCACCAAGGACGGCAAGAGCGACCAGTACGAGACGGACCATCTGAGCAACATGAAGGCCCTCGGCACCGCGCTGGAGGACGCCCGGAAGCTGGCCGACGACCAGGCGGGGTCCGGGCCGGTCGGCCAGGCGCGCGCGGCGGCCACCGAGTGGCAGGAGCGGCACAAGTCGGCGAACGACACCGACAAGGCCGGTGACTACGAGGGCGCGCTGGCGAAGGTCATCGGGGACAAGGACTCGACGGGCGACTCCTTCGACCAGGTGGACAAGGCGCTCGCGAAGGCGATCCAGCACGAGCAGGCGGAGTTCACCGACTCCGCGGAGGGTGGGCGCGACGCGCTGACCGGTCTGGCGGTCGGGGCGGTCGCGCTGGCCCTGCTGGGCGCGGTCGGCGCGATCCTCGGCATCAGCCGCAGGCTTTCGGAGTACCGGTGACAGGGGGAGGCATGACAACCGACGCCACGGACACCAACGGGCGCGAGCCGTACGGATCGCCGGAGACCGGCGGGCGGCCGGCCGGCCGTCGTACGGGGGTCACGATCGCCGCCGCCCTCGCGCTGACGGCGACGCTCGCCCTGCTGCCGCTCTCGCGCGACGACCGCGCGACGGACGCGCGGGAGCCGCAGAAGGTCGCCGCCGACGCGGCGCCCGGAGCCGCCGCAGCCCCGGAGTGCGTCGAGCCGGAGCGCAGTCTGCGGCCGTCCTCCGCGGACGGCGCGAGCATCGCCCGCATCAAGGCGCGCGGCGCCTTGATCGTCGGCATCGACCAGAACAGCTTCCGCTGGGGCTACCGCGATCCCGCGTCCGGCACCATCGAGGGCTTCGACATCGACCTCGCGCGTGCCATCGCCGCGAACATCCTCGGCTCCCCGGAGGACATCATCTTCCGTGCCATCCCGACCAACCAGCGGGTCGGCGCCCTGGAGAACGACACGGTCGACCTGGTCGTACGGACCATGACGATCAACTGCGCGCGGATCGAGCAGGTCGCCTTCTCCACCGCCTACTTCCAGGCCGGGCAGCAGGTGCTCGCGCCCAAGGGCTCGGGCATCACGGGGTACGACGAGTCGCTTTCCGGCAAGCGCGTCTGCTCGGCGGAGGGCTCGACGGCCTACGACGCGCTGGTGAAGAACTCGTTCGGCGCGACGTTCAAGGACAAGGGCGACGAGACCGACCGGGACGAGGACAGGCTGACGGTGCCCAACCAACTGGACTGCTTGGTAAGGCTCCAGATGGGCGAGGTCGACGCGGTCGTCACGGACAACGCGCTCGCGGCCGGTCAGGCGGCGCAGGACCCGGCGGTCGAGTTGGTGGGCAAGCCGTTCACCAAGGAGTACTACGGCGTCGCGGCCAAACTCGGCAACAACGATCTGGTGCGCAGGGTCAACCAGGTCCTCGTGGGGTATCGCGCGGGCGGCGCCGACAGCCCCTGGATGAGGTCGTACAACAAATGGCTGGAAGCCGGGCTGCCGGGGATAACCGCGCCGCCCGCGGCGACGTACAAGGACTGAGGACGGGGTAGCGAGACCGAGGGACATCGGAACGAGGACCGACGACCGAGCGCCGGTGACGGAAGCGGTCAGAGCAGAGCGGAGAGGTGATCGATGGGCGACGCGGGCTCCTTCCCCGGTTCGACGGGGAGGTCGGCCGGTCCGGCGATGGACCGGGACGAGGCGGACCGCGCCCTCGCGCGCCTCGGCGCCGAGCACGAGGCGATCGAGACGTCCCTGCTCGCCCTCCAGGACCACGCGGGCCGCCGGCTCCTCGAAGGGGCGGCCCTCAGCGGTGTCACCAAGGACCGCTGGGCCTCCACCGAGCAGACGATCACCCTGCTGTGGAACTATTTCGACGCCTACTCCGCCGCCCTGCGCGGCGCCCGTGAGGCCCGCGCCCGGCTGCGCTGGCTCAACCAGCAGGATCTGGTGGACCTGACCGAGAGGCTGCGGGGCCGCAGCGTCACGGTCGCGGGCGCCGCCGCGGCCACCCCGTCCCTCGCGGGGCCGGCGAAGCTCTCCGAGCAGTTCACCCTGGCCGAGCTGGTCGCGCGGATGAACGAGCTGTACGCGCAGTCGCTGGACATGGTGGTGGCGTCGGACTCCGTCTGGTCGGCGCTGCCCGCGCGGATAGATCTGCTGGCCGCCGAGCTGAACCGGACCCGTTCGCTGGCGCACTCCGCCGGGGTCCGGCCCGGTGAACACCCGGCGGGCGACGAGCTGGAGGCGATCACCGACGAGCTGAGCACCCTGCGCGCCCAGGTGATCTCCGATCCGCTGGCCTTCTGGCAACCGGTGCACGGCAGTTCGGCGCCGGGCGGCGGGAAGCCCGACACCGAGCGGTACGACCGGGCGGCCCGCGCCCTGGAGGACGTACGCCGGGAGATCGACGCGGTCCTGACGGTGCGTCAGGACTCGGAGGCGCGTCTGCTGCGGCTGCGGGACGTGCTCTCGCGCGCCGACCGTACGCTCACCGAGGCCCGGTCCGCCCGGGGCGAGGTGCTCGCGAAGATCGCCGCCTCCGAGGTGCCCGCGGTGAGCGGACCGTCGACGGCGCTCCAGGAGCGGCTGTCGACCGCCGCCGAGTACCGCAGACACGCGCAGTGGCACCGACTCTCACCGCTCCTCGAGTCGCTGGAGCGGGAGGCCGAGGACGAACTGCACCGGGCGCGCGAGTCGTTGACGGCCGTCACGGCGCCGCTCGCGGTCCGGGCCGAGCTGCGCGGCCGGCTCGACGCGTACAAGGCGAAGGTGGCCCGGCACGGGCTCGCCGAGGACATGGTGCTGACCGAGCGGTACGACGCGGCCCGCCGGATGCTGTGGAGCGCGCCCTGCGATCTGCGGGTCGCCGAGCAGGCGGTGCTGCGTTACCAGCAGGCGGCGGCCGAGGCAGTGGCCCAGCGGGAGTCCGGGCCCACGGACCGCAGGGGGCACGTATGAGCGCCGGCCGGGCACGACACGCACCGCACGGGCTCAAGGGTCTGATCGAACGGGGGGAAAGATGAGCGGGTCGAGGAGTTGTCAGCGCCCCGGCTGTGAGGGGTCGTACGAGGACATGGGCGGCGGTGAGCTGTACTGCGACACCTGCGGTCTGGCCCCGGTCGTCTCGCCGACCGGCATGCTCTCGTCACCTCCCACCGGGATCACCGGCGGCGGCAAGGACAGCAGGTCGAGCGGCGGAAACAGCGGCAAGGGCAGCGGTTCGGCGCGCAGCGGTTCGTCGCGCAGCGGTTCGTCCCGGTCCTCCTCGCGCTCCTCCACCTCACGGCGTTCGGTCTCGGGGCGGCTGTCGCGTTCGCTGTCGGGCCGGCTCTCCAGCCGGTCGGTCTCGGTCCGCAGCTCCGGTACGGCCGCCGGCAGCTCGGCGCGCAACCGGCTGGGGGCCGGCCTCGTCTCCGTACCGGACGTGCCGCGGCCCGATCCGCGCTCGGCGGTGATGGCGAGCCCCGAGGTCCCGGAGCGCAAGCGGTACTGCTCGCGTTCCGACTGCGGTGCGCCCGTGGGCCGTTCGCGCGGTGACCGGCCGGGGCGTACGGAGGGGTTCTGCACCAAGTGCGGCCACCCGTACTCGTTCATGCCGAAGCTGAGCGAGGGCGACATCGTCCACGGGCAGTACCAGGTCGCGGGCTGTCTGGCGCACGGCGGTCTGGGCTGGATCTATCTCGCCGTCGACCGCGCGGTCTCCAACCGCTGGGTGGTCCTCAAGGGCCTGCTCGACACGGGTGACCAGGACGCCATGGAGGCGGCGATATCCGAGCGGCGCTTCCTCGCCGAGATCGAGCACTCCAACATCGTCCGCATCTACAACTTCGTGGAACATCTCGACCAGCGGACCGGCTCCATGGACGGCTACATCGTCATGGAGTACGTGGGCGGCAAGGCGCTCAAGGAGATCGCCAACGAGCGGCGCAGCCCGGACGGCAAGCGCGATCCGCTGCCGGTCGAGCAGGCGTGCGCGTACGGCATCGAGGCGCTGGAGGCCCTCGGCCATCTGCACAGCCGCAATCTGCTCTACTGCGACTTCAAGGTCGACAACGCGATCCAGTCCGAGGACCAGCTCAAGCTCATCGACATGGGCGCGGTCCGCAGGATGGACGACGAGGAGTCGGCGATCTACGGCACCGTCGGCTACCAGGCACCGGAGGTCGCCGAGGTCGGCCCGTCGGTGGCCTCCGACCTGTACACGGTGGCGCGGACGCTCGCGGTGCTGACGTTCGACTTCCAGGGCTATACGAACGTGTTCGTGGACTCGCTGCCGGACCCGGACAACATCGACGTGTTCCGGACGTACGAGTCGTTCTACCGGCTTCTGGTGCGCGCGACCGATCCCGACCCGGCGCGGCGTTTCGCCTCGGCGCAGGAGATGGCCGAGCAGCTGACCGGGGTGCTGCGCGAGGTCGTGGCGCTCCAGACGGGCCGCCCGCGGCCGGCGCTGTCGACCCTGTTCGGCACCGAACCGCGCGTCACGGACACGCAGTTGTTCGCCGGCACCGCGGGGGACGTCTCGCGGCTGGGGCCCCGTCCCGAGCCGGTGCGCACAGGTCTGTTCGGCCGCCGGGACAAGTCGGCGCGGAGCGTTACCGGTTCGGCGAACGGGGCGTCCGGCCGGACCGCGCTGCCGCCGGGCCCCGGCGGGTACACGGGCACGGGCGTTCCCGCGCCGCTGCCCGGCCACCCGGCGATCCAGCCGCCCCCGCCTCCGTTCGGGGCGCCGCCCCTGCCGCCCGGCGCGCCGCGGGCCGGCGTCCCGGCACCCCGGACCGGACCGGGAGCCGGCGCGCCCGGGAGCCCCGGCCTCCCCGCCGTCCCGGCCGTCGAGACCCTGGAGACCGGCGCTCCGCTCGCGCGCATCGACGCGCCCGCCACCGCGCTGGCGCTGCCGGTCCCCCGGGTCGACGCGAACGACCCCAACGCCGGTTTCCTGGCGGGGCTGATGGCGTCCGCGCCCGCCGAGCTGATCTCCGCGCTCGCGGAGGCGCCCACCGACTCCGTGGAGCGCCGGCTGCGTGAGCTGCGCGCCCGGCTGGAGATGGGTGAGCTGGTCACGGCCTCCGAGGCGCTGACGGAGCTGGAGGCGCGCCACGCGGACGACTGGCGGGTCGTCTGGTACCGGGGTGTCGCCTCGCTGGTGACGGGTGAGAACGAGATCGCCGCGCTCTCCTTCGACGCGATCTACGACGCCTTCCCGGGCGAGGCCGCGCCGAAGCTGGCGCTCGCGGTCTGCGCCGAGGTCCTCGGCCAGCTCGACAACGCGGCGGAGTACTACCGCCTCGTATGGATGACGGACCCGAGCTATGTCAGCGCCGCCTTCGGCCTCGCCCGGGTGCAGAACGCGGCGGGGGACCGGATCGGAGCCGTACGGACCCTGGAGTCGGTCCCCGAGGCGTCGATCCACTACACGGCGGCCAGGATCGCGGCCGTGCGGTCCCGGCTGCGCCGCCGTGACCTGCGCGCACAGTCGCCGCTGGCCCTGCCGGGTGCCATGCCGGACGCTCCGCTGATCGACGATCTGAGAGCGGCGGCCGACCAGGTTTCGCGGCTGGGCCAGTTCGGTCTGGACGCCATGCGGCGCGAGCAGTTGTCGACGGAGGTTCTGGGCACGGCTCTGGACTGGGTACTCTCCGGTAGTCCGGGCAACCAGCCCGGACAGACCTCGCTGCTCGGCAGTGAACTGGACGAGCGTGGTCTGCGCTTGGGACTGGAACGCTCGTACCGGGTGCTCGCCCGGCTCGCTCAGCGGGGCGAGGAGAGGATCGACCTGGTGGAGCGGGCCAACCGCTTCCGCCCCCGGACGTGGGTGTGATTGATGTCGCAGATGCGCCAGCCGACAGCCCTTTCGAGGTGTCCCAGTTGCGAGGAGCCGCTGGAGTCGGGCGACCTGTTCTGTGGTGCCTGCGGGTACGACCTGTCGGCCGTACCCCCGCCGCCGCAGGACCACCCCACGATGGTCATCAACGGCGCCCCCGCGTCGGCCGCGGGAGCGGCCTCTCCTGAGGCGCGTACGGGCCGGACGGGTCCCTCGGGCCCTTCGGGTCCCGCGCACGCCGGCGGCAGGGTCGACTGGCCGAGCGCCGCCGGGACGGACGGGACGGCCCCGCCCGCGCCGGTGCATCTGCCCGGCGAGCTGCCGGGGCTCGACTCCGCCGGGGTGCCGCTGTCCGGCCACACACCGGCCGGCCACCTGCCCGCGCCGCCGCCCGCGCCGGGCGCCGCTCCGCCGGCCGGGGACTTCGAACTGCCCGCGCCCGCGGGCGTACCGGCACCGGCGATGCCCGCCGGGGCCGCGCCCTCCATGCCGCATGTCACCGATCTCCCGCAGGCGGAACCCGCCGACCCCCGTACGGCGCCGCCCGCCGCCCCGTCGGGCATGAAGCTCTGCGTGGCCTGCCGCGCGGGCCATGTCGACACCGACGGCTACTGCGAGAACTGCGGTCACGCCCAGCCGCGCGAGCGCGACCATCTGGAGCAGGAGTTGGACGCGGTGGCCGCGGTCAGCGACCGCGGGCTGCGCCACCACCGCAACGAAGACGCGTTCGCCGTCTCCTCGGCCGCGCTGCCGGACGGTTCGCCGGCCGTCATCGCGATCGTCTGCGACGGCGTGTCGTCCGCGACCCGCCCCGACGAGGCGTCGGCGGCGGCCTCCTCCGCCGCCAACGAGGTGCTGCTCGCGTCCCTTCCGCTCGGCACCCACCCGCAGCAGGCGATGCACGAGGCGATCGTCGCCGCCGCCGAGGCCGTCAACCTCCTTGCCACCCGGCCCGGCCGGGACGACGGACGCGAGGCCGCGCACCGCGCGCAGAACGCGCCCGCGTGCACGATCGTCGGCGCGGTCGTGGCGAGCGGGCTGCTGGTCATCGGCTGGGTCGGCGACAGCCGTGCCTACTGGGTCCCCGACGACCGCACCGGGCCGCCCGCCCGGCTGACCGAGGACGACTCCTGGGCCGCCCAGATGGTCGCGGCGGGCCTGATGAACGAGGCGGAGGCGTACGCGGACGAGCGGGCCCACGCCATCACCGGCTGGCTCGGGGCCGACGCGTACGAACTCGAACCGCACACGGCGTCCTTCAAACCGGACCGCCCCGGTGTCGTGGTGGTCTGCACGGACGGTCTGTGGAACTACGCGGAGAGCCCGCAGGAAATGGCACGGGCCCTTCCGCCCGACGCCGCCCAACAGCCCCTGCGCAGCGCCCAGGTGCTGGTCGGCCATGCCCTCGACGGCGGGGGCCACGACAACGTAACAGTGGCCCTCCTGCCGTTCGCCGTACCGCAGCAAGGGGCAGGATCCGCCTACAGCACGGCCTGAGCACCCCACTGCCCGGACCACCGGCCGGACCGGCGGCCCGGACCGGAGCCCCGGTCCGATCCCGGGAGTCCGCCCGCCCGTTGTCCCGCTGCCCCCCTCACGTCTTGTGAACTTTCTGCCAGTGGAGCGTCAAGGAGCCGATACAGATGGCGAACTTCTCCAAGTCGACCGTGCCGCAGTTCTCCGTCGAGGTGTACCAGAACGAGTACTTGCCCGAGGGTGGACGAGAGGTGAACGCGATCGTCACGGTCACGTCCACCGGCGGGGGTACGACCGGCGGGGTGCCCCTCACGGGAGCGTCCCCCAGGGGCACGTCGGCACCCGGCCAGGGCCCGGGCGCGGCCGTGGTGATCATGGTCGACTGCTCGGGATCGATGGACTATCCGCCGACGAAGATGCGCAACGCCCGCGACGCGACGTCCGCCGCGATCGACACCCTGCGCGACGGTGTCGCCTTCGCCGTGGTCGCCGGTACGCATGTGGCCAAGGAGGTCTACCCCGGCAACGGCCGGCTCGCGGTCGCGGACGCCGCCACCCGCGCGGAGGCCAGGAACGCGCTGCGCGGACTGGGCGCCGGCGGCGGCACGGCCATCGGCACCTGGCTGCGGCTCGCGGACCGGCTGCTGTCCTCGGCCGACGTGCCGATCAGACACGGCATCCTGCTCACCGACGGCCGCAACGAGCACGAGACCGCGGAGGATCTGCGCGCCACGCTCGACGCCTGCGCGGGCCGGTTCACCTGCGACGCGCGGGGCGTCGGCACGGACTGGGTGGTGAAAGAAGTCACAGGAATAGCCTCGGCGATGCTGGGCACGGCCGACATCGTCGCCGATCCGGCGGGCCTGGCCGCGGACTTCACCGAGATGATGGAGAACGCGATGGGCAAGGAGGTCGCGGACGTCGCCCTGCGGCTCTGGACGCCCGTCGGGGTGGAGATCAAGTTCGTCAAGCAGGTGGCCCCGACGGTCGAGGAGCTGACCGAGCGGCGTACGGACGCCAACCCCCGTGCCGGGGACTATCCGACGGGCTCCTGGGGTGACGAGTCCCGTGACTACCACGTATCCGTCCAGGTCCCGGAGGCGGGCGTGGGGCAGGAGATGCTGGCCGCGAGGGTCTCACTGATCCTGCCCGCCGCCGACGGTACGTCACAAGTGCTGTCCCAGGGGCTGGTGCGGGCGGTGTGGACCGACGACATGGCGGCCTCGACGTCCATCAACCCGCAGGTCGCGCACTACACCGGCCAGGCCGAACTGGCACAGGTCATCCAGCAGGGTCTGGAGGCCCGCAAGGCGGGGGACTTCGACGGCGCGACGGCCAAACTGGGCCGTGCCGTACAGCTCGCGTCGGACTCCGGGAACGCGGATACGGCGAAATTGCTTTCGAAGGTGGTGGACGTGGTCGATGCCGCGACCGGTACTGTGCGACTGAAAGCGAAGGTCGCGGACGCGGACGAGATGACACTGGAAACTCGCTCGACCAAGACCGTTCGCGTCAAGAAATAGCGAACAGCGACACGTAGCGGACAACAGCGGCCTGCGGGCCGGACGAAGAGAGGGGGAAGCGCCGACATGCCGACCTGCCCGAACGGACACCAGTCGGGTTCCGACGACTGGTGCGAGGTCTGCGGCCATCGCATGGCGGCCGGGGCCGGTGCTCCCGCCGGATCGGTGCCGCCGCCTCCGCCACCGCCGCCCGCGCCCGGTTACGGCTACCCGCAGGACCCCAACGCGACGGCGCAGGCGGAGCTCTGCCCGCAGTGCCGTACGCCGCGTGAGGGCAACGCCCTGTTCTGCGAGGAGTGCCGGTGGAACTTCCTCACCAACACGGCGACCTCCTACACACCGCTGGCGCCCCAGCACCAGCCGGGCGGGCCCGGAGGTCCCGGGGGCGCCCCGCCTCCCGGACTGAACCTGCCGCCGGGCTTCCAGGCGCAGCAGTCGCCGCCCCGGCCGCCGGACCCGTACGACTACCAGGGCTCGCGGCCCTCCCAGCTGAACCGGCCCGCCGAGCCGCTGGCTCCCGATCACCAGCAGGGCCGGCCGGGCGGGCTCGGCCCCCAGGGCGGACCTCCCGGGCCTCCGGGACCCCCCGGACCTCATGGCCAGGGGGGGCCTCCGCCGCCCCCGCCGTACCAGCAGCAGGGTCCGCCGTCGCCGCCCTCGTTCCAGCAGTCGGGGCCGCCGGCCCCGCCGCAGCAGACCGGTGGTGACGACTGGGTGCTGCCGCCGCCCTCGCAGGGGCAGGCGCCCGGGCCGCCGAACCAGTTCCAGCAGGGCCCGCCGCAGCAGCAGCACCAGCAGCCTCCGCACCAGTACCAGCCGCCCGGCAACTGGACCGCGGTCGTCGCACCGGACCGTGAGTACTTCATGGCGATGATGCAGCGCAGCGGCCCCGAGGCGACGGGGCTCAACCTGCCCGCGTACTCACCGGAACAGCATCTTCCGATGACGGGCAACCAGATCACCATCGGCCGGCGTCGCCACTCCGCCGGCGAGTCCCCCGACGTCGACCTGTCCGTACCGCCGGAGGACCCGGGCGTCTCGCACCAGCACGCCGTCCTGGTCCAGCAGCCCGACGGCAGCTGGGCGGTGGTCGATCAGAACTCGACCAACGGCACGACGCTGAACGGCGCCGAGGACCCGATCCAGCCGTATGTCCCCGTCCCGCTCAAGGACGGTGACCGGGTGCATGTCGGTGCCTGGACGACGATCACGATCCGCCGGGGCTGAGAGAACCGGCGGACCGCCGTCAGCGGGGATTCAGTGACCAGGAGTAGGGCCCCGCTGGGTCGTCCAGCCAGGCCCACTGCCGGTCCGGGCCGACCGTGATACCGAACCTCTCCCTCTGGGGGCGCCCCTCGCGCTCCCAGAGGGAGAGGGCCTCGTGCGGGTCCAGGCTGCCCGTGGTGAGCGAGAGCATGAAGCGGAACAGATCGTTCTCCAGCGCTCTTCGGGGCAGTCCGCCGATCCGCTGGAGCACGGGCAGTCCGGGGTCCTCGGGACCGCCGCCCCGCAACGGGACGAAGAAGGCCGACGTGTGCAGGAAGTGCCCCTCCGCGTAACGGCCGTGGGCGGATTCACCGACGTCGAGCGCGATCAGCCCGGTGGAGAACGGCGAGAGGATCCGCGCCCCGTCCGCGCACTGCGCCAGCCAGCCGGAGGGCACGGCGGGCAGTGTGCAGGTCGCGATGATCCGGTCGAAGGGCGCCCGCCGGGGGCAGCCGAGCGCGCCGTCACCCGTGACCACCGAGGGCCGGTACCCGGCTGCGGCGAGATGGGTACGGGCGGACTCCGTGATCTCCGGATCCAGATCGATCGTCGTCACGCGGTCGTCGCCCAGCCGGTGCGAGAGCAGTCCCGCGTTGTAGCCGGTGCCCGCGCCGATCTCCAGGACGGTGTGCCCGTCCCGCACGTCGAGCTCCGCGAGCATCCCGGCCATCAGGGAGGGCTGGCTGCTGGAGGAGATCAGTTCCCCGTCGCGTACGCGGGTGGCCAGCGCCCCGTCGGTGTACACGCCTCTTAGCCAGCGCAGCCGTCTGACCGGGTCGGGGTCGCCGCCCCACAGCCGGTCGTGGCCGCCGAGCCGGCTGACGAAGTAGTACGGGACGAACAGATGGCGCGGCACCTCCTCGAAGGCCGCGCGCCAGGCCGGGTCGTCGAGGACCCCCTCGGCGACCATGCCCCGCACCATGGCGGTACGCGCCTCCACGGCGACGGCCTCCTCCTCGTCGCCCGGCTCGTACTCCTCGTGGTGCTCGCGGTGAACGCCCATGCCTCCACTGTCCTGTGTCGGGGGCGCGGAAGCGAGCAGTACCGGGGTCCCGGACCGGAGGTAACCGGATTCAGGACGCGAAAAGGCGGGTCCCGGGCGGTGGACGGGGGACGGTCGGGGATCTGCCGGAGGTCTGCCGGAGGTCTGTCGGGGCGCTTTCGCGCGGTCCTAGGCCTTACGTACTCGGCCGGTGCGTCTGAGACCATGGACAGGTGAACGAGATTCCGCGCGGCACGCTTTCGGAGCAGACCTTCTACGAGCAGGTCGGCGGCGAGGAGACCTTCCGGCGCCTGGTCCACCGCTTCTACCAGGGGGTCGCGGAGGACCCGCTGCTGCGGCCGATGTATCCGGAGGAGGACCTCGGGCCGGCCGAGGAGCGGTTCACGCTGTTCCTGATCCAGTACTGGGGCGGTCCCCGCACGTACAGCGACAACAGGGGTCACCCGAGGCTGCGGATGCGGCACGCCCCGTTCACCGTCGACCGGGCCGCGCACGACGCGTGGCTGCGGCACATGCGGGTGGCCGTCGACGAGCTGGGGCTCTCGGAGGAGCACGAGACACAGCTCTGGAACTACATGACGTACGCCGCGGCGTCGATGGTGAACAGCTGAGCGACGGGGTCCTGGTCGCCCGTGTCCCGGCCGTCGGTGTCCTGACCGCTCCCACCGTCGGCGATGTCCCGGAATGCGGAACTCCCGTTCCGGACAACGGTCACGATCGTGTCAAAGTCCGCCCGTAAGCGGTTTCGCCGGGCGGGTGCCCTCTGAAAGTATCCGATCTCCGGGGGCGGACGAGGGATCGGCGGGGGGACGCGTGACAGGGTTCGTGTTCCTGCGCGTCCGGGCGCACCGGCTCCTGCTCGCGGCGGCGCTCCTCGCCGTCCTCCTCACCACCTGCGTCCTCTCCGCCCTGACCGCCTTCTCCGGCTCCGTCGGGGACGCCGCCCTGCGCCACACCCTCCAGGGCCGCGAGGCCGCCTCAGCCGCGCTCGTGATCACCGCGCAGGTCCCGGCGAGCGACCGGAAGGCGGCCAACGAGGCGGCGACCGGGGTCGCGCGGGAGTCCTTCGACGGACTGCCGGTCACCGTACGGAAGCTGGAGCGCTCCGGGTCGTACGCGCTCCCCCGCGCACTCCAGGCGCCCGCCGCCCGCAAGGGCGATCCCGACCTCACGCACTTCGCGACGCTCGACCGTTCGCGCGTACGGCTGGTGACGGGCGCCTGGCCCGGGGAGACCGGGACCGGCGGAGGGTCGGACCCCGTGGAGGTCGCGTTCCCCGAGGAGGCGGCGACCCAGCTCGGGCTGGAGGCCGGGACGCGCCTCACCCTCGTCGACCGGCTGGACGAGGAACCCCTCACGATCCAGGTCACGGGCGTCTACCGGCCGGCCGATCTCGGCGACCCGTACTGGACGTTGGACACCCTCGGCGGCCAGGGCGTCCAGACGGTCACCTTCACCACCTACGGTCCGCTGCTCGCCGATCCCGCCCTCTTCGACTCCGGGCGGCTCCCGGCGGGCGACCTGTCCTGGCTGGCCGCCGCCGATTTCCGGGACGTCACCACCGACCGTATGGACGCGCTGCGCGCCGCCGCCGAGCGCGGCCCGAAGTCTCTCGCCGCACAGCCGGTGTTCGACGCCGGGGTGACCGCGCGGACCACCCTGCCGAGCGTGCTCGACCGGACCGAACGCGCCCTGCTCGTGTCGCGCTCCACGCTGCTGATCGTCGCCGTCCAGCTCGTCCTGCTCGCCGCCTGCGCCCTGCTGCTGGTCGCGCGGCTGCTGAGCACCGAGCGGACCGGTGAGACGGATCTGCTGCGGGCGCGCGGGGGTTCACGGCGCCGGATCGCGCTGCTCGCGACCGTGGAGGCGCTGCTGCTGGCGCTGCCCGCCGCGATCTGCGCGCCGCTGCTCGCGGGGCCGCTGACCCGGCTGCTCGCCGAACGGGGCGGTCTCACCGAGATCGGGCTCCGGCTCGGCGACACCTCCACCGGACAGGTGTGGCTCACCGGGGCCGGGGTCGCGCTGGCGTGCGCCGCCGCTGTCGTGGCGCCCGCCCTCGCCTCGGCGGGCGTCACCCGGCTGCGGCGCGGCAGGGCCGGGGCGCTGCCAGGCCCGGTGCGCGCGGGCGCCGACGTCGGACTGCTGGTGATCGCGGCGGTGGCGTACTGGCAGCTGGACCGGCAGACCGCCACATCGGGCGGCGGGGCGCTCAGCGGGGACAGCCGGGGCGAGCTGGGCGTCGATCCGCTGCTGGTCGCCGCCCCCGCGCTGGCGCTGCTCGCCGGCACCGTACTGACTCTGCGGCTGCTGCCGCCCGTGGCACGCCTCGCGGAACGGCGCGCGGCGAGCGGGTCGGGCCTGTCGTCGGCACTCGCGGGCTGGCAGTTCAGCCGCCGGCCGCTGCGCGGCGCGGGGCCCGTACTGCTGCTGGTGCTGGCCGTGGCGACGGGGATGCTGGCTATCGGGCAGAGCGCGTCGTGGGACCGGTCGCAGGATGAGCAGGCCGACTTCAGAACCGGCGCGTCGCTGCGGGTGGAGGCGAACCGGCCGGGCGATCCGGGCCAGGCGGGGATCTACTCCGCGCTGCCGGGCGTACGCGCGGCGGCCCCCGCGCACCGCGCCACCACCGAGCTGTCCGCGGACCGGACGGCGACGGTCCTCGCCCTGGACACCGGCCAGGCCGACGAGCGGATGCTCCTGCGCGACGACCTGTCCGGCGGAGAGGGCGCGGCCCGGCTCCTCGACACCGTACGGCCGCCGGAAACGGCGCGGCCGGGTGTCCCGCTGCCCGCAGGCACCCGGCGGCTCCGGGTGACGATGCGGCTCGCCGACACCACGGCGGGCGACGGGGTGTCGCCGAGCGGCAGGGCTCCGTTCACCACGGTGGTCGTCGAGGACCGTTACGGGATCGGTTACCGCCTGCTCGCGGGCGAGGTGCCCGTCGACGGCCGACCGCACACCGTCACGCTCGATCTGACCGGGGCAGCCGATTCCGTACGCGGTCCGAAAGCGGCGAGCACGCCGCTCACGCCGGCGGAACCGCTCACGCTGACCGGTCTGGTGCTCGACTCCAACGCCCCGCAGGGCGCGGGCGAGACCCACCGGCTCAGCGTCGAGGCCCTGGAGTCGCTGGACGCCGGGGGCGCGGCGCGCACGGTTGACGTCGCCCCGGACTTCCGGTGGCGGGCGGTACGGCTCGGGTCGCTGGAGGGCGAGGCGGACCCCGTGCTGCCGCTGAAGCCGACGGTCTCGGCGGCGGCGCCGCTGGTGGTCACCTACAGGACGGGAGTCAGCCCGCAGGCGGAGAGCTACTACGACCCGGCCCGGAGCACCAGCGTCCAGGTGGACGTGGAGCGCCCCGGTCCGCCCGCCGTGCTGCCCGCGATCGCCACCGACACCTTCCTGCGCGCCGCAGGGGCCAGGACCGGGCAGAGCCTGGACGTCCAGCTCTCCGGCAACCGGCTGCGGGTCAGGATCGCGCGCTCTGTCGACCAGCTGCCCACCACCGGTCCCGGCGCCCTGAGCGCGCGGGCGGCGACCGAGACCGCCGACGGCGGCCGTACGGGCGACGGCGGCGGGCTCCTGCTCGATCTGCGCGCGGTCAACCAGGTGCTCGCCGACCGGCGGGCGGCGTCGCTGGCGCCGACCGAGTGGTGGCTGAGCGCGGCGCCCGGCCGCGCGCCGGGGATCGCCGAGACGCTGCGGAAGCGGTCGGACGTCGATCCGGCGCAGGTGATGGTCCGCGACGAGACCGCAGAAGAACTGCTGGGAGATCCGCTGGGCCTCGGCCCGCGGTCCGCGCTGCTGGCCGCCGCGATCGCGGCGGCGGCGCTGGCGGCCGTCGGCTTCGCGGTGAGCGCGGCAGGGTCGGTACGTGAACGGGGCGCCGAGTTCGCCCTGTTGCGGGCGCTGGGCACCCCGCGCCGGCAACTCGCACGCCTGATAGCCACCGAACAGGGCCTGCTCCTGGCGGTCGCGCTCCTGGTCGGACTGGCTCTCGGCGCCGCGCTGACCAGGGCGGTCGTGCCTCTGGTCGTCCTGACGGGCCAGGCCACCCAGCCGGTACCGCATGTCCTGGTCGAGCTGCCCGCCGGCCAGGTGGCGCTGTTGCTGGCGGGGGTGTCCGTGCTTCCGCTGCTGCTGATCGCGTATCTGACCCTGCGCCGTACGGACCCGGCGGCCACGCTGCGCGAACGGGGAGGCAACTGAGATGCGCGCACAGGGGGAGGGCGGAGGGGACGGCGAGAGCCGTAAGGTCGGCGCGCCCGGCCATGAGGAACCTGGCCCTGGAGCGCCCGGCCCTGGGGGGCCCGGCTCCGACGCTCCGGACACCGACGCGCGCCGCCGTGGCGTACCCGGCTCCGCCGTGTCCCGCCCTGGCGCGCGCCGCCGTCCGCCGGTCGTCGCGCCCTGGGTTCGGACGCGGTTGCGGACCGCGCCCGGGGCCGCCGCCGCGATGGCCGTGCTCGTCGTCCTCACCGCGTATCTGGCCGCCGCGTTCCCGCGTTCGGTCGACGCGTACGAGACGAACGGCCTGCGCCACGACATCCGTACGGCCACGGCCGCCGAGAGCGTCCTGGAGGTCAGCTCCGCGCCTCCCGGCCTCGGCATGCCGCAGAGCGAGCGGGAGAAGATCCTGCGCACCGCCTGGGTGACCCAGGCGCACGGGAACATCACCCGGGGCCTGCCGGCGCCCCTACGGGCCGACGAGGGCGGTTCGGCGTACGGCGTACGGACCTCGGAGCCGGTGGAGGGCACCGATCCCTGGCTGCCCGCGCCGGACAGTCTGCCGCCGATGCTCACCCTCGCCGCTCAGGCCGGCCTCGACCGCCACTCCACCCTCCGCGAGGGCCGGCTTCCCCGCGCGGGCGGCGCGGTGACGGCGGCCACCGGGGAGGTCGAGGCCGCCGTCACGGCCGAGACCGCGAGGGCGCTGCGGCTCAAGGTCGGCTCGGTGGTGCACGTGCCGGGCGTGGACCGGGACGAACTCGGCGTACGGATCACCGGAATCGTCGTGCCACGGCAGCCGGACAACAGCTACTGGTCCGTCGAGACCACACTCGGCTCCCCCGCCCTCGTCACCAAACCCACCAACGACCGCCCCCAGCCCCGCTACTGGCGGGCCTCCCTCCTGCTGGCGCCGGACGCCGCGCCCGTGCTCCTCGGCACCACCGGCCAGCCCCGGATGTACTGGCGGATCGCGCCCGGCATCACGTCGCTCACCGCCCGCGACGCGCCTCGACTCGCCTCCGTCGTCGCCTCGTTGGAGAACGGCCCCGAGCTGACCGAACTGCGCGCCCCGACGGTCGTCGGCCCCGGAGCCGTCGTGACGACGGGACTTGACGAGATCGTCGCCGCGCACCGCACGATGCGTTCGGCCATCGCCCCGGTCGTCGCCGTCGCCGCGCTGGGGATCGGTGCCGTGGCCGCCGTCGTACTGGCGATGGCGGGCGGTCTGCTCGCCGCGCGGCGCCGGTCCGAACTCGCCCTGCTGCGCTCACGCGGCGGATCGTTGGCCGGCATCGGCGGCCGGCTCCTCGCCGAGACGGCGGTGGTCGTCGTACCCGCCGCCGCCGTCGGTCTGCTGCTGGCCGTCCTCACCGTCCCGGAGGCCCGGCTCGCGCCCGCCGTGGGAGCGGCGGGCGGCGCCGCCCTGCTGGCGTGCGCGGCGCTGCCTCTCCGCGCCGTCACGGCGCACCGCAGGCCGCGGGCGCGCGGGGGCCGCGAGGATCTCGTACGGGCGAGGCCCTCCCGCCGCCGCACGATGGCCGAACTGACCTTGCTGGCGCTGGCGATCGGCGCGGTGGTCGCGCTCCGCCGGCGCGGTGCGGGCGGACCCCCGGACCCGGCCGCCCTCGACACGGGCGACGCGGGCGGGGTGGGGGACGTGGACTATCTGGTCAGCTCCGCGCCGATCCTCGTCGGGCTGATCGCCGCGCTGGTCCTCGTACGCCTCTATCCGCTCCCCCTGCGGCTGGTCGGCCGCCCCGCCGGGCGGCTGCGCGGCGCCGTCGGCTTCCTCTCGCTGGCCCGCGCGGGCCGTGCGTCGACGTCGGGGACACTGCCGCTGCTGGCCCTGCTCATCGCGCTGACGACGGCGGCCTTCGGCGGCTCCGTACTCGCCGGGATCGACGGCGCCAGGGAACGTGCCGCCGTGCTGGCGACCGGCGCCGACGCCCGGATCAGCCTCGTCGGCTCGTCGCCGGTGCTGCCGGACGGGCTGGCGGAGGCCGTACGGGAAAGCCCGGGGGTCGAGGACGTGACGGCCGTACGGATCGAGTACGGCGTACCGCTCCCGTCCGACACCAGGGGATTCCGCACCGCGCTCGGCGTGACCATGATCGGTGTGGAGCCGGAGGCGTACGCGCGGCTGGCCCGGCGCACGGGACTCGGGGAGTTCGCGGCCTCCGAGCTGAGGTCGGTGGGCGGGGGCGGCGTACGCGACGGCGGGTCCGACCCGGACCGGGTGCTGCCCGCCATCGCCTCGCCCGCCGTCGCGGAGCGGCTCGGCGACGGGCCGCGCGACATCCAGTCGGCGGCCGGGGACTTCAAGGTGCGGGTGGCGGAGATACGGCCCGGCACCCCGGCGTCCCCGATCGACGACTACCTCCTGGTGAACGCCGCCGATCTCACTCAGCGGGCCCCGACCACGCTCCTGGCCACCGGCGCGACGCTGGACGGCGGGGCGCTGCGGCGGACGGTCACCGAGTTCGGCGGGACGTCCGCGGAGAGCTCGGGCGAGAGAGCGGGCGAGACGTCCGCCGCGCCCTTCTCCGTGAAGCTGCGCGCCGAGGAGCGCAAGACGTTCGTCAACACGCCCATGCAGGAGGGCGCGGAGCGGATCTACGCGGCGGCGATCGCGGCGGGCGCGGGCTACGCCCTGCTGGCCCTGCTCCTTTCGCTGTCGCAGACGGCACCGGAACGCGTCACGTTGCTGGCGCGTCTGCACACCATGGGGCTCACGAGGCGGCAGGGCCGCCGGCTCCTGGGCTTGGAGGTCCTTCCGCAGGCGCTGCTCGCCGCTGTGGGCGGGGCGTTCGTCGGCTGGGTGACGATCGTGCTGCTGGCGCCGGGGGTGGATCTCGTACGCCTCGCCCTCACCACCACGTCGGACATCCCGCTGGACGGGGCGCCGCTCCGGGCCGACACGTGGGCCTTGGTGCTGCCCGCCGTGGGGGTGCTGGCGCTCGCCGCGGCGGTGTCGGTGACGCAGGCGTGGTGGGCGGGGCGGCAAGGATCGATCAACGAACTCAGGGCGGGAGAGAGCCGATGACATCGTCGACCGAGTCCGGGGCGGCTGCTTCTGCCGGGGCTGTTTCCTCCGGTGGGGCGGCTCCCTCTGGCGGGGCTGATGCCTCCGGCGGGGCTGTTTCCTCCGGCGGCGCGACGCTGGAGCAGTTGGGGCGGCGGGCCGGGGGCCACCGCGACCGTCCCTCGTACGGGCACGACGCGCTCATCGCCTGCGACCGGCTGGTCCGGATCTTCACCGCCGACGGGGTGGAGGTGCAGGCCTTGCAGGGCCTCGATCTGCTGGTGGCCGAGGGCGAGTTGATGGCACTGGTCGGCGCGTCCGGGAGCGGGAAGTCGACACTGATGAACATCCTGGCGGGCCTGGACGTCCCGACCGCCGGGGCCGCGAAGGTGGCCGGCCGCGATCTGCTGGGCATGGACGCGAAGGCACGGCTCCGCTACCGGCGTGAGGCGGTGGGCTTCGTCTGGCAGGAGACGGGGCGGAACCTGCTGCCGTACATGACGGCAAGTCAGAACATGGCGCTGCCGATGCAGTTGAGCGGCCGGGACGGGGGGCTTCTGGGCGGCCGTCGCCGTCGTGCCGAGCGCGCCGCGCGGGCCGAGTCGCTGCTGACGATGCTGGACGTCGCGGACTGCCGTGACCGACGCCCGCACCAGATGTCCGGCGGCCAGCAGCAGCGGGTCGCGATAGCCGTCGCCCTGGCCAACTCCCCTTCCGTACTGCTGGCCGACGAGCCGACAGGCGAACTGGACTCGGCGACCGGGGAGCAGGTGTTCGCCGCGTTCCGCCGAGCGAACGAGGAGTTGGGTACGACGATCGTGATCGTCACCCATGACCAGGAGGTCGCGGGCGAGGTCCGCCGGACGGTGGCCATCCGCGACGGCCGCACCTCCTCGGAGGTCCTGCGCCGCAGGGAGGTCGACGCGACGACGGGTCAGGAGTCGGTGGTGGCCCGGGAGTACGCGATGCTCGACCGCGCGGGGCGCCTCCAACTGCCCGCCGACTACACGAGAGCACTGGCCCTGGAACACCGCGTCCTGCTGGAACTGGAACAGGACCACATCCAGATCTGGCCCGACAGCACGAGGCCCGGCGCCCCGGGATCCAGGACGTCGGAGCCCGACACCCCGTCCGAGTAACCGGACCGAGTGATGGCGGGGGTTCCCGCCGGGCCGGGCCTGTACTGGATCTTCGGCACACAGGTCATGCCCCCGGGATCATGGCTGCTCACCGCCGCGCCCGCCATCCTGGCGGCCAACGCGGCGTTGACCGCGCTCCCCGCGTGGACCCACACCCGCGAACCGGCGGGACGCGTCCTCAACACCGAACCCGCGTGAGGGCCCTTCAACGGGGCGGGTCATGCCCCGGGTGACGGACACCCAGGCCGGGGCAACGCCCAGACCGGGGTCACGCTCAGGTCAGCCGACACCCAGGCCGGGACGACACCCAGACCGGGATCACGCACAGGTCAGCGCAACGCCCAGGCCGGGACGACGCCCAGACCGGGGTCACGCGCAGGTCAGGGCAACGCTCATGCGCTCATGCCGGGGTCACGCACGGGTTCAGGGCAACGCCCAGGCCGGGATCACGCACAGGTCAGCGCAACGCTCACGCCGGGGTCACGCACGGGTTCAGGGCAACCCTCATGCCAGGGCAACGCTGAAGCATGGATGGCCATCAGGCCGGGGTCACGCTCAGGCCGCCGATGCCCCCGGCGCCCGTCGCGCGTACGGCGATGGAGCCGTACGGCGTCCGCAGACGCATCCACGCCCCCGCCCGGAGCAGCGCCACCGGGGCGTTCTCCGGCATCGGGCGCAGGAACCCCACCGACTGCGCGGCGTGTACGGCGCGCAGCGGCAGGCCCGTGTCGCCGACCGTGCGGGACCAGATCTCGTGGCCGATTCTGTCCCGTTCCGCGCGGTCCCGGTGCGCCGCGGGCAACGCTTCGTCGCGTGTGCGGAATTCGGCGACGGCCGCCGCGACCGACTGACGCAGCGCGGCGGGTCCCGGCAGGCCGGACACCAGCTGCCAGCCGCCGCGCGGGGGCAGCACCCCGGTCCACGGCGGCCCGGTGACGGCGGCGGGCAGTGCGAAGGAGCCCGTCGACTCGTCGATGGATTCGAGGAGTTCACCGGCGGAGACGGTGGCATCGAGCCGCGCCTCCGCCGTGTCCTCCCGCAACCGCGCGGTCCGGATCGCGAGGACCTCGAACGCCGGTGGCCGCCCGAACACCGCGACCGCCCCCGCGCCCACCTGGAGACGTACCGCCGCGGCCCGGTCGTAGCGGATCAGCCGACCGAGGAAGGCGGCCAGATCCGCCGCCTCCGCCGTGTCGGCGAGCCGCAGGGCCCGCACGGTCGTCGCCGTCATGCCGCGAGCGCCTCCGCGTCGTCCAGGTACTTCACGAGGAACGACTTCTCCTCGGCCGTGATCCTCCGCGGCCGGCCCGCCTGGAGGTCGTACGGCACGACGACCGTCGAGGCCCGCACGTACACCTGGTCCCCGTCCTTGATCTCGTACGCGATCGTGAGCATCGCCGCGCCGATCTTCGCCACCCACAGCTCGACGGTCACCGGCTCGTGCCGGTGGACCAGCGGCAGCTTGTAGTCGATCTCGTGACGGGCCACGACGGACCCGCCCTCGAAGGACGGCGAGCCCTCCCCCGGCGCCAGCCGGAACATGAAGTCGATACGCGCTTCCTCCAGATAGCGGATGAAGACGACGTTGTTGACGTGCCCGAAGGCGTCCATGTCCGACCAGCGCATGGGGCAGCTGTAGTGGTGGCGGGCCATGTCAGCCTCGGGTCAGCTTCTTGTACGTGGCGCGGTGCGGCCGGGAGGCCTCGGCGCCGAGGCGCTCCACCTTGTTCTTCTCGTACGACTCGTAGTTGCCCTCGAACCAGAACCACTTGGACTCGCCCTCGTACGCCAGGATGTGCGTGGCGACGCGGTCGAGGAACCAGCGGTCGTGGGAGATGATCACGGCCGCCCCGGAGAACTCCAGCAGCGCGTTCTCCAGCGACGACAGGGTCTCGACGTCGAGGTCGTTGGTCGGTTCGTCGAGGAGCAGCAGATTGCCGCCCTGCTTGAGCGTCAGCGCCAGGTTGAGGCGGTTGCGCTCACCACCGGAGAGGACACCGGCCGGCTTCTGCTGGTCCGGGCCCTTGAAGCCGAACGCGGAGACGTACGCCCGCGACGGCATCTCGACATGCCCGACGTTGATGTAGTCCAGCTCGTCGGAGACGACGGCCCACAGCGACTTCTTCGGGTCGATCTTGGCGCGGCCCTGGTCGACGTAGCTGATCTGGACGGTCTCGCCGACCTTGATCTCGCCTGAGTCCGGTGTCTCCAGGCCCTGGATCATCTTGAACAGCGTGGTCTTGCCGGCGCCGTTGGGGCCGATGACCCCGACGATGCCGTTGCGCGGCAGCGAGAAGGAGAGGTCGTCGATCAGCACCTTGTCGCCGAACGCCTTGTTCAGGTGCTCGACCTCGACCACGACATTGCCCAGCCGCGGCCCCGGCGGGATCTGGATCTCCTCGAAGTCCAGCTTCCGCATCTTGTCCGCCTCGGCGGCCATCTCCTCGTAACGGGCGAGCCTGGCCTTGGACTTGGCCTGGCGTCCCTTCGCGTTGGAGCGGACCCATTCGAGTTCGTCCTTGAGCCGCTTGGCGCGCTTCGCGTCCTTCTGGCCCTCGACCTTGAGACGTGCCTGCTTGGTCTCCAGGTACTTGGAGTAGTTGCCCTCGTAACCGTGCAGACGGCCGCGGTCGACCTCGCAGATCCACCCGGCGACGTTGTCGAGGAAGTACCGGTCGTGAGTGACCGCGACGACGGTGCCGGCGTACTTGGCGAGGTGCTGCTCCAGCCACTGCACGGACTCGGCGTCCAGATGGTTGGTGGGCTCGTCGAGCAGCAGCAGGTCGGGCGCTTCGAGCAGCAGCTTGCAGAGCGCGACGCGGCGGCGCTCACCGCCGGACAGGTTGGTGACGGCCCAGTCGCCGGGCGGGCAGCCCAGCGCGTCCATGGCCTGCTCCAGCTGGGTGTCCAGGTCCCACGCGTCGGCGTGGTCCAGGTCCTCCTGGAGCTTGCCCATCTCGTCCATCAGGGCTTCGGAGTAGTCGGTCGCCATCAGCTCGGCGACCTCGTTGAACCTCTTCAGCTTGCCCATGGTCTCGGCGGCGCCGTCCTGGACGTTCTCCAGGACCGTCTTGCTCTCGTCCAGCGGCGGCTCCTGGAGGAGCATCCCGACCGAGTACCCGGGCGTCAGGAACGCCTCACCGTTGGACGGCTGCTCCAGCCCGGCCATGATCTTCAGAACGGTGGACTTACCGGCACCGTTGGGGCCGACCACACCGATCTTCGCGCCGGGCAGGAAGCTCTGCGTCACGTCATCGAGGATGACCTTGTCGCCGTGCGCCTTGCGCGTCTTGCGCATGGTGTAGATGTACTCAGCCAAGAGAAACCGTCCGGCAGATCGAGAAGGGCCAATGTGCGGCTCCACCGCGTGAGGGCAGATGGAGCCATCTTGCCGCACGTCCCTCCCTGGGGAGAAACCGCCTGTCCAGGTCTCGGACAGTCCGTCCCGAGGCGCGGGCCGCGCGGGTGCGGTGCCGGCGCCGGCTTCACCGCCGACGCCCCGGCCCGGAGGTCCGGCCCGCGGCCCCGACGCGCGACCGGATTCGTCTGCGCGCCGGGGCCGCTGTCATTGGCGGCCGGTGTCGGGCCGGTCGGCGGGGCGTGCGGCGGTGCCCCGGTGGATCAGTCCTCGACGGAAGGGTCGTTCTTCTTACGGAAGAAGAAGACCGCCGCGCCACCCACCACGACCAGACCGATCGCGACGCCCGCGATCACCGGGGTGGCGTTGGAGGCGCCCGTCTCGGCGAGGTCGAGCCCTTCCGTGCCGACGGTGCCGCCCGCCGTCGCGGGTGCCAACTGGGTGGTGGTCCCGTCGGTCGGCTGACCGGGGTTCCCGCTGGTCCGGCAGTCGAGAACGCCCTGGAAGTTCCTGGCGAGACCGCCCGGCCCGGTGATCGTGAAGTCGTACGCCTGGTCCTCGGCGACCGGCACGGTGACGGTCCTGGACTTGCCGGCCTCGACCGCGTACTCCTGACCGGCGAGCGTGAAGGTGAACCGCTCGTCGCCCTCGTTGACGGCCGTGACGTCGACGCCGCCCTTCGCGCAGTTCTTCTCGGCGGTTATCGCCGGCATCGCGCCCTTCGCGGCCCAGGTGGCGGTGGCCGTCGCCGAGACCGTGGACTCGCTGGAGCCGGCCAGGATCTGCGTCTGGCTCTTGGTGACCCCGGCGAACGCCCTGCCCACCGGTACCGAGGTGGCCGCCTGCACGCTCAACGCGGCGGTGCCGTCGGCCGCGTCCTCGGGTATGTCGAAGTACAGCTGCGACCCGTCGGCCGCTTCGGTCAGCGACTTGCCGCTCTTGTCCGTGATCTTGATGCCCATCGCGACGGCGTCGGCGGGCGGCGAGACCGCGACACTCTCACCGTCCGTACGGACGGTGACCGGCCCGAGACGCTCACCGCTCCGCCCGGAGACCGCGCCGGGCTCCAGGGTGAGCGAGGCCTTGGGCTCGCCGAGGTGGTCGGCGCTCCGCTCCAGCCAGTCGGCCAGCTTCTCGGCCTGCGGGTCGACGGCGTCCACGTCGGCGTTGTCGGACTTGCGCCAGATGGCGACCTGCGTGCCGGCCGCCGCGGTCCTGGCGGTGAGCGGCCCGGTGCCCGCGCTCTCGGCGAGAGCGGCGAGGTCGTCGACCTGGGGGTAGGAGTTCTGCAGGATCCAGCGGATCTGGCCGGCGTTCTTGTTCGCGCCGAGCGAGGTCTGCGCCCAGGGCGTCTCCAGATACTTCGCCTGGTCCTGGGTGGGGTTGTGGATGTCGATGCAGTACGTCTTGAGCTTGCCGCCGCCGTCCACGGTCATCTCGAAGAGCCCGGCGGGCAGTTCGTGCGCCTGGCCGTTCGAGTGGAGCACTGCCTTGTCGTACGTGATCAGGCCGTCGAGCGTGGCCGCGGCGCCACCGCGATGCTGGAGGGATTCGTCGGCCACGGCCGCACCCGCGCCGGCCAGCGAGCCCGCCACGACAAGACCCGAGGCGACCGTCGAGACGGCGAGACGGGCGGCGCCCCGCCTGAGAGTGGTGGGAGCGAAGAACTGAGACAGCGCAGACAACACAGATTTTTCCCTCCGTGCGAGGTCCTCCGCGTGGGACGCGTGGGGGTGATTTCCTCGCCAGCAGACTCAAGTGCCCATGAGTACTCGGGAATCCTATGGACGGCGAAGAGCCCCGATGCCCGTTCGTACGTACCGATAACCGTTCCGAATCGGAATCGTTATCGCCCCTCCCTCCGAGTCTGTTCCTCTATCGACAAATCTCCACAACTCCCCGGTCAGAGTGGCCCGGTCCGCGCCGCGACCGCCCCGACCCGCTCGGCCGACTCGTCCTCTTCGGTCAGCCACGGTTGCGTATGCACCGGTTTGCCGACCGCGCTCCCGCGCCCGTCGCCAACGTCCCCGGCGTTCGCGGCCGTGGCCGCCGAGGTCGCCGCCGACATGTCCACCGGACGTTCCGTCAGGGCCGGGTTCGCCCGTGCCACACGCTTGAACGCCGAGGTCCCCCATGTCAGGTCATGTCCGATCGACACCGCGTCGATGTCCACGAACGTCCTGCGCTGCCCGTCCTTCGCCTCGTCGCGCACGCGCAGTCTGCCGTGCACGACCAGCGGATCGCCGACGTTGACCGACGCGGTGAGATTCGCCCCGAGACCGCGCCACGCGCAGACGGTGTAGAAGCTCGTACTCCCGTCCGTCCAGACCGAATTACGCCGGTCCCAGCGGCGCGGAGTCACCGCGAACCTGAACCGCGCCACCCCGCCCGTCGGCGTTTCCCGGTATTCCACCCCCGTCGCGGCGTTTCCCACCAGCGTCACCACGGTGTCGTTCATGACAGCCCCCCTGTTTCCCGTTCTCCGGCCCCGTCGACCGACCACTTCATGCTGGACCGGTCGGGAAATTTCTGCCGACGCCTGTGGATTACTCACCAGTTGTGGATAACTCCGTCACCCGTTCGTGGCCGCGCCGTACACGGTCGCCCCCATGCGGTCGCCCCGGCCCGGACGGGTCCCGCCCGGACGGCCGCCGGGAGATCTACCTCGTCAGGCCGGACACCGTCGAGTACTGCTCCCGCACCTCCCGGTACCGCATCAGCTCCGCCGCGATCGGATCGAGCACCTTGGCCCGTCCGCATCCCGCAGCCGCCTCCCGCAGCCGCCGCTCGGCGTCCTGCCCGTACCGCCGGGCAGGACCCCGCGCCGCCGCCGCACACGCCCACTCCACCAGCGGCCCGCCGACGATCCCGGCCAGCATCACCAGCACGGGCGGGACGATGCCCGGCGGGAGCACGCCGATGATCTGGCCGGCCAGCCAGAGCCCGCCGTAGATCTGAAGCAGTGTCATGGCCGCCTGCGCGAGCACCGCCGCCGGCCACCAGGCGGGGCGCGCCGGGCGCCCGCTGGGCGGTCCCGCCGTCACCGCCAGTTCGTCCAGGGTCTCCGGCAGCCCCACGGCGCCGCGCACCGCCGCCTCGCGCACCGCCTGCGCCCAGGGCCTCGGCAGCCCTGCCGCCGCGTCCTCCGCGACCGTACGGACGGCCTGCTCGACCCGCTGCCTGGCGGTGAGTTCGTCCTCCACGATCACCGAGGCGCGCGCGGCGCCGCCGCCGGGCGTCCGGCTGCGCTCGTACCAGCGCCACAGCCTCAGCCAGGGCGTCCCGCACGCGCGCCCCGCGTTCCTGCGCCACTCGCGCTCGGCCGCCTCGCCCGTGGCCACCGCGCCCACGGCCCACGCGAGCCGGTCGGCGAACTCCTCACGGGAGCGTTCGCCGAGTCCGGTGCGTCCGTCGGCGACGTACACCGAGCGCAGTCGGGACGCCGCCGCGTCGACGTCGGCGGACAGCCGCCGGGCGGCGGCGTTCCGCTCCTGCACGAAACGGCCGAGCAGCTCGCGCAGTTCGCCCACGCCCTGCCCCGTGAGGGCGGAGATCGGCAGCACGGCGGCGCCCGGTTCGCCGTGCTCGCCGAGCGCCATGCCGTCCTCGTCGAGAAGTCGGCGCAGATCGTCCAGGACCTGGTCGGCGGCCTCCCCGGGCAGCCGGTCGACCTGGTTCAGGACGACGAAGGTGATCTCCGCGTGCCCGGCGAGCGGCCGCAGATAGCGCTCGTGGAGCGCGGCGTCCGCGTACTTCTCCGGGTCCACGACCCAGATGACGGCGTCGACCAGGGCCAGCACACGGTCGACCTGGTCCCGGTGCGCGACGACGGCGGAGTCGTGGTCGGGCAGGTCGACCAGGACGAGACCTTTCAGTTCCTCGTCCCCGTCGCCGCCCGCGAGCGGCCTGCGACGCAGCCTCCCAGGGATGGCGAGCCGGTCGAGCAGCCCGGCCGCGCCCTCGGACCACACACAGGCGATGGGCGCCGACGTGGTCGGCCTGCGCAGCCCGGTCTCCGAGATCGGCACCTCCGCCAGCGCGTTGAAGAGTGTCGACTTACCGCTGCCGGTGGCTCCCGCGATGGCGACGACGGTGTGCCGCGACGAGAGCCGCTGGCGCGTGGAGGCCTCGTCGAGCACGCGTCCGGCCTCGGAGAGCGTGGTTCCCTCGATACGGGTCCGGGAGAGCCCCACAAGCTCGCGCAGGGCGTCCAGCCGTACCCGCAGCGGCCCTTCGTACGCGCCCCCGATGGGCTGGTGGACGTCGGCAGCGTCCGCCGTCGCGTCGTCCTCGTCGATCCCCTCCACACCGACGCCGGCGACCGCGTCGGCGGCGCCCTTGCGTCCGCCGGCGTGCCGGGCGATCAGCCCGTCGTTCCAGCGCCGACCGGTACCGCCGCCCGATTCGCCGTTCCCTCCTCGGCCCCGGCCGCCCTCGCCGCCGCTCGCCCGCCCTCTCCCGCCCGCATCGCCGCCGGCGCCGCGCCCCCTGCCGCCCGCGTCGGCCCCGCCGCCCCTTCGCGCCCTGGAGCGGGTGCCTGTCTGCCCCGCCCCGGTCTCGCCGGGCCCGTCCGCCAGGGCCGTCACATCGGTCACGTCCGCCATGTCGGTCACATCTCCTTCTGCAGTACGGAAAGCGCGGCGATGAGCTCCGCCTGCGGCTCCGGCGCCACTTCGAGCGCGTCGAGGGGAGCCAGCCGCCGGTCCCGTTCCCCGTGCAGTACGTCGTCGATGTACGTCGCCACCAGGTCACCGCCCTTGTCGCGCAGCCGTAGCGCGCCCTGCGCCCCGACGCGCTCCGCGAGCCGCTCCCCCGCGACCCGGGTGCGGTGCCCTCCGAGGAGGACGGCGGCCAGGAGCGCGGCGATGGTCTCGGGGTCGGGCGCGGCGTTGCGTTCGAGGAGCCGTACCTCCTCCTCGGCCAGTTCCTCCACGACCCGGCGCCACCGCCGTACGGCCATCCCGATCCGCTCGGACACCTCCCGGTCCGGCCCCGACGTCCGGACCGCCGCGGACGCCGGCTCGCGCCGCCACGCCTCCGTGACCTGCTCGTCGGCGGCGGCCACGGCGCACTGGAGCAGCGCGGCCAGGCTCTCGACCAGTGAGTCGAGCAGTTCACGCGCCGAGCTGTCCCTCGGGTATCCGCGCCAGCGCGTCCGCGCGTCCCCCGCGAGCACGGCCCCGGCCTTGAGCCGCTTGCGCACCCGCTCGCGCTCGGCCGCGTACGCCTCCTCCACGGCGCCCGTGAGGCGCACGGCGGCGGCGTACTGCGCCGCGACGGCGCCCGCGAGTTCGGGCATCCGTACGTTGAGCGAGCCGATGACACCGGCGGCGGTGCGGACGACGGCCTGCTGCCGGGCCGCCGGATCCCGGACCCGGTGCGTCAGCCAGGCGAGCAGCGGCGCGACGGCCGTCGTGGGCAGCAGCCCGGTGCCGCCGCCGGCCGACTCGGGCAGTTCGGGGATGGTGAAGCGCGGTACGTCGCCGAGGCCCGCCTTGGTGAGCAGAGCCGCGTACTGCCGTGACACCTCGTCAATCACCTGGTGGGGCACGCGGTCCAGGACGGTCACGAGCGAGGCGTCGTACTCCTTCGCCGTACGGAGCAGATGCCAGGGCACCGCGTCGGCGTACCGGGACGCGGTGGTCACCATCACCCACACGTCGGCGGCGCAGATCAACTCGGCGGCGAGAACGCGGTTCCGTACGACGAGCGAGTCGATGTCCGGCGCGTCCAGGAGCGCGAGGCCGCGGGGCAGGGCCACGGCGGTGTCGATGCGGAGCGCCTTCTCGTCGTCCCCGCTCCAGGCCCCGGCCGAGCCGTCCTCCTCCTGCTGCGTCATCCAGACACGTGTCAGCTGCGGAAGGACGCGTACGCCGTCGAACCAGTGGCAGTCGTCGGGGTGGCACACCAGTACGGGTGTACGGGTGGTCGGCCGGAGCACCCCCGCCTCGCTGACCCGGCGTCCCACAAGGGAGTTGACGAGTGTCGACTTCCCGGCCCCGGTCGAGCCGCCCACGACGGCGAGCAGCGGCGCCTCCGGGTCCCGGAGCCGTGGCACCAGATAGTCGTCGAGCTGCGCGAGCAGCTCCTCCCGGGTCTGCCGGGCACGCGGAGTCCCGTCGAGAGGGAGTGGAAGACGCACGGCGGCGACACGGTCGCGCAGCGCGGAAAGTGCGTCGATCAGCTGAGGCCGTACGTCCAAGGTCACCACATGCGAAGAATGCCCAACTTTGGAGCCTTTTTGAAGCGTATAGACATCTCCTGCGCGCCGGTCCAGCACGGGGGACAGACGGGACGAGTGGGGCACAGGCATAACGAGTGCACAACACCCGCTGCTTCAGGCGCGAAAAGCACTGCACGAATCGCACCTGCCTGCGATTATCGGTTCGCTTCACCGAACCTCCACATCGTGCCACGCAGGTGAAGCAACCGGGCCAGGGTGAGCGGAGCCCTATCCTTGTCCCGGCACAGGTCGCGGACCGCACGGACTGCCCCACAGGCACTCCGGGCCCCCGAGGCCACGTTCCGGCCCCCGTAGCTCAGTGGATAGAGCAGGCGCCTTCTAAGCGCTTGGCCGCAGGTTCGAGTCCTGCCGGGGGCGCCACCGACACCCTGTCAGACGGTCCATGTTCTCGCAGGTCGGAGCGGATACGACACCCCTCCCGCCGGGAAAACGGACGCTTTCCCTCCGCGCATGCGAAAGCCCGGTCGAGAGCAGCCGGAGTCTGGCTGGAAGCAGGGCTTCCGCAGACCGTGTCAAGGGCGCGTTCCCGCACTCCGGGTACCCTCCGAAGCCGCGAGCGGGGCTCGCACCGGCGCGAATGAGACGCCCTCCCCGGGAGGGCGGCCGGGGGCAGCCGCCGTCCGCGCGCGGCGTGCGCGCCCCGGCCGGTCCCGATCGGCGTCGAAGTCTCCAGCGAGAAGCGGGCTCCCGATCCGAAGGATTTGAAGATCGCATTCCGTTTGTGAAGGGACCCGCCAGGCCGAGCGGACGGACAGCGGTCGTCCGTCTCACATGGCGGGCGACCCGCCGGTTCCGCGAGGCGCCGGAAGCTCCTTCCCAAGGCGGGCGAGGGGCGAGAACACCATGGACACCGGAGACAGGAAGAGGCCGACGACGGTCAGCAGAAGGCTGGTTCGGGGACCCCAGCCCGCCGCCAGAACGCCGCCGAGCAGGGAGCCGAGCGGAGTCAGCCCCATGCCGACGAAATTGAGGGTCGCGACGGTCCGGCCCTGTATCGCCGCCGGTGTGATCGACTGACGAGCGGCCATGACCGTGACGTCGACCAGCTGGGTGAAGACGCCGAAGAGGAAGTTGATCACCATGAGGCAGGCGATCGTGAAGCCGCTGGAGCCGTGCAGAGCCGGTACGAAAAGCATCACGCCTTCGGCGAGTGCGGCCGATGACACGAGCACCACGCCGTAGCCGAGCCTTCTCGGCAGCCTGGCGGAGAGTACGGAGCCCACGAGCGCGCCCGGACCCATGGCCGCGAGCACCAGCCCCACCTCCGCGCCCGACAGCTGAAGCGTGCGGGGCAGGAAGAGCAGATAGACCGTCATCAGGGCCGCGAAGAAGAAATGGAAGAGGGCCGAGGCGAGGGCCACGGCCCGCAGAGACGGATCTCCGCCGACAAAGCGCAGACCTTCGAGGATCTGCTTCCGCATCCGGGCCGGCCGTGCTGCCGGGGGCCGTGCGACGTGATTCCCCATCGCCTCCTGAGGACGTATTCGCCGGATCGACAGGAACGACAGGGTGAAGAAGAACGCGCCGGCGACGACGGCGATCGGCGCCGAGAGAAGCGACACCAGCGCGCCGCCGAGCGCGGGGCCGCCGATCTGCGCGGCGGATCTGCTGCCCTCCAGCGCGCTGTTTCCCTGGGCCAACTGATCGCGTCTCACCAGTCGTACGAGAGCGGCCTGATAGGCCACGTCGAAGAAGACCGTGAGTACGCCGATGAGGAAGGCGAGGACGAGCAGCACCGGCATTCCCAGTACGCCGAGGAGAAAGGCGACCGGAATGGCGGCCAGGGCCACCGCTCGGCCGAAGTCCGCCCGCACCATCACGTCGCGGGACGACCGCCAACGGTCCACCCACACACCGACGAAGAGCGAGAGCAGCAGGATCGGGACCTGCTGGACCGCGCGCAGGGCGCCGAGTTGGGTGGCGTCGGCGTTCAGCGCCACGACGGCGAGGAGGGGCAGGGTCACCTGGCCGGCCTGCGCGCCGAACTGCGAGGCGGTCTGGCCCGCCCAGAGACTGCGGAAGTCGCGGTCCCGCCAGAGGCTCGGCGAATCCGTCGGTTCGGGGGCGGGCGGCCTCATCGCCGGCCTCGCGACGGGAGGGCGGACGGGGCGGACAGCGCGGATGGCACACGCGGCGCACAGGGCACAGGAACTCCTTGAGTTCACCGAGAACGAAAACCGCCGAAATGGGGCGGGGAAGAGGCTCGCTGTGCCGCGGCTGGAACGGGCAGCACGCGATGACGGGTCGGTCGCGACCTAGGACGTCAACGCGCGCTCGGGTGACCGGGCATATCTCGATTCCTTCCGGGTGAGTTGGTGTGACTCGGTGGACTCAACGGATGCAACGGACGCAACGTGCGCAACGGACTCATGCGGCTCGAAGGACTCAGTGGTCCGCGGTTCATGGCTGCCCGCTACCCCCAGGTGAGCGGGTCGAGATGGAGATAGAACGCCTCCCGGTCACGGTCGAGCGCGATGCCGTACCGCTCGGCGAAGGCGTCGTCCGCGGCGTACGCCTGCCGGTCATCGGCCCATGTCTCGCGGGAGTTGGCGAGAAGCAGGGCGATGTCGGCGTACGGGTCGGCCCGGCCGAGCCGGCCGAGATCGATGAAGCCCGCCACGTCCAGGCTCTCCGGGTCGAGAACGATATTGGGCAGGCAGAGGTCCCCGTGGCAGACGACAGCCTCGGCGGCCTCCTGGGCGAGGCGCTGTTCGACCTGGGGGACGAGGCGGGCGAGCAACTCGTCGGGCGGCGTGCGCCGCTGCTCCTCCGGCAGGAATTCCGGACTGACCGCGCCGCGCGCGACGACGTCCCGCGCGGTGGCGAACATCCGGGTGAGGTCGCGGTCGAACGGGCAGGCCCGCACCGGCACGTCGTGCAAGAGGCGGACGGCGTCGGCGATCCGCTCCCACGCCGCGCGCAGTTCCGGAGCCGTGACCTGATCGCCGGGGATGCCCCGTACGGCGCTCGTCACCAGGCAGGCGGCATCCTGGGTGACCAGCCAGTCGAGTACACGCGGACCCGGGATGCCCTGCCCGCCGAGCCATTCGACGCGGTCGCGCTCCTCCTCCAGGGAGGAGGTGGAGGCGGCAGGCACGCACTTGGCGTACAGCGCCTTCCGCGAACCGTCACCGGAGCGGAAGACACTGGCCTCGGACTCGCCGTCCGTGACGGGCTCCCAGGGGCCGTCGTGGGCGGCGGCGAGCAGCGGCCGGAACATCGCATCGATCACGGCAGTCACAGTAACCAGCGCGAGCCTCGTCGCACCTCGCATTAAACGCGGGGCGCGGGAGTACGTGGCCGGGGCTCTCCCCCCGTGGAAGAACCCCGGCCACCGATCGAGGGCTCACGCCCCGCGCAGCGCGTCCGACGCCATCCCGCGTACGCGTTCGTCGCCGACCGCGATCATGTACGAGCCCAGTCGGCGTACTTCCGGAGCCGCGGAGCGGTGCAGAACCGACACCGCGTGCACCAGCGCCCGCCGTGAGGGCTCGACCTCCAGGACGGTCGTGGCGAGCCGCGCGGCGAGGACCCCGTCGACCAGCGCCACCGCGACGGCGAGATCGACGAGTTGAGTGGCCAGGTCGAACCTCGGCCGCGCCTCGACCGTCCCGGTCAGGGAGCCGACGCCTCTCTCCACCGTCTCCGCGATGTCCGTGCGGAGCAGTCGCACGGTCGACTCGTCCATGAGATCGCCGAGTTGGTCCTCGAAGTACTCGGTGTCGGCGATTCTCACGAGTGCCTGGAAGGCCGAATCCCGCTGCGGGACCGTTCTCTTCTCCTCCGCCATCTCCCTGCTGTCGCCCAAGGCAACGGCGAGTTGGGCGAAGGTGCTGTCCACCGAGAACTTCCGGTCGACGAGCACGTCGTACCAGGGCGCCCGCTTTCCGCACAGCGCGGCCTCGACCACCGCCTGATATCCGGCGAGCTCTCCCCAGGTCGTCAGGGCCACACAGGCAAGGAAGCGCTCCTTGCCGGGCGCCGCCCGGTCGGTCATCACGGCGGTGAGCCCCGGCACCCTCTCCCGGTGCTCGGGGTGGTCGAGTCCGCCGTAAATTATCTCGTCCGTGTCGGACGTCGGACGACGGTCGAAGTCAGTACCGAGCAACTGGTCCAGCCTGGCCATCGCCGACCCCCCTTCGTAAACGACTCCGCTTCCCTGCTGTCCCCGTCATCGTCATCGTCATCCCCGTGATCACCGGTCTCCTGAACGTCCCTCGCGCGTCAGCGAATTGGCCACGTCACCACACGTACATCTGGAGCACCACGCACCTTAGGCCGGGCCCGGGGCCCAGAGACAGGGCTCAAGGGCCCAGGGAGGGCCCAGGGTCCCCCTACATATTTCTCGGGTCCCGTCCAAGGGCCCCCGGAGTAGGGGGTCGATTGGTCCCCGATACGGGCTCCCGATTGGTCCTGGTGACCGGACCGCCGAGGCGGTCGGATGGGAGGAGACGGTCGGCCGGGGACGGTTTCGCCTCCCGAGGACCCGGCCCCCCGGCCCCCGACCGCGACTCCGACTCCTTGATCTCTGGAGGACCCACGCCGTGAACAGCGCCGCGACCGAAGACTTCGACCGATGGATCAGGAGCGACTTCGTCGCCCTCAACACGCGGCTGGAGGAGGCGTACTTCGCGGCCGGGGCGCAGATTCTGCACGACCGCCCGGAACTTGAGGCGGTCAAGCGGAGGATCGGCCGCGAAGGCGCCGCACTGGTCGGGCGGATCAGTGAGAGCGGTTCGCGTCGCTCGGCGCCCCTGCCCGACGAGGAGCGGTACGAACTCCTGGGCTCGGTCGGGCTCTATCTCGGCTCGTGCCGGCGCCATGAGATCGAGGGGCCCCAGTCTGCTGTCTGGCCGCTCGCCCAGGCCCTCGCGTCGTCCCTCGGTGTCGCACCGCGACTCGTCTTCGCCCACCAGGTTCTGTACAACCGGGCGGTCGGGGACACCTTCCGTACCTTCACCTCCCTCGACGACGAACGCCTCTTCATCCTCTACAACGGTCTGTCGGTCCTGGCGTACCAGCGCACGGCCGCCGCGCTGGGACGTATCCCGGGGGTCGGGGTCTCCAGCCCGCTGACGGCGTATCTGCTGCGGGAGGCGCGGTCGGGGCTCGACGACGTCCTGGATCTGGGCAGGACGCTGAGCAGGACGCTCGACGTCGACCGGTTCTTCCTCAACATCAGGCCGTACTTCAAACCGCATCACGTGGGCGGCGCGGAGTACCGGGGCGTCAACGCCGGCGACTTCGCCGCGATCAACTCGATCGATGTGCTGCTCGGCCTCTGTTCGCCGTACGACCCCTTCTACCAGGCGCTGTTGACGGAGAAGTACCCGTACCTGGCGCCCGAGGACCAGGCCACGCTGCGGGCCACCGTGACCACCGAACCAGTGCTGGACGCCTTCCTCCGGGAGACGGAGGCGTGTCCTCCGACGCCGCAACTGCGCGACAACGCCGAGCTGTTCCTCACCGTCTGCCGTCTGCACGGCGCCGCCTCCGCCTTCCACCACCACCGGCTCGTCGTCCCCTTCCTCCAGGCTCCCGCCGAGCGCGCGCGGCAGGAACAGGGGGCCGAGGCGGCCGATCTGACGACGAGCGGGCCGCCGCTCCATGTGGTCATGGGCACGCTGGCACGGCTGGTCGACCTCAGGACGGCGCGCCGACGGCCGGGGGCGGACAGCGGCGCGCGGTCGGCCCTCGACCGACTGCGGCACGCACTGGACACCGCCCCGAGCACGGCCCCGCCAACCGCGCCCGGTGCCGCGCCGACCGGTCAGGCGGCCTTGGCGACGCCCAGGGGCCAGACGGCGAAGCCCGTCCCCTTGGCGAGCGATATCAGCTCGTCGGCCCGGCCCGCGCGCACGCACGCGACGGGGTAGCAGTCCGACTCGATGTCGAGCACGACGAGCGCGGCGCCGACCTCTCGGTAATGCCGGCCGCACGCCTCAAGGAAGTCATGGGTCGGCAGGTCCCACTCGCCGTCGTCGAGGAGCACCCAGGGGTCGGCGGACGGGCGCGACGCCAGCCCGTTCAGCCGGAACCGGATCTCGTCCGTGCCTTCCTTCCAGTCGAACTCCGCGAGCAGTCCGTGCTCGGTGAGCGCGTCCACGAGCGCTATCCACGCAAGCCCCGGAAACGGCTCCGTGATGCCTCGGTCGTCCAGCCGGTCCCCGTACGTGCTCACATACCCCTCGGGGTCGGTGTGGGCGCGCCGCGTCTGGTCGGCGACGGAGGGCTGGTCGGGCGCCAGCAGTGACGCCACCGCGGTCAGGGAGTCGAGAACTCCACCGGCGGCGGAACCGGGTCCGGACATGGCTGTGCTCCTCTTGCGGGCATGGGTGGACGAGTAGTCGGGCGCGTGTCGTTCGGCACCTGAAAACACCTTGCCACAGGGGTACGACAACGGCCCTCGGCCCCGGCAGGCACGGGCCCCGGCCCCCGTGGACCGCGAGATGGGGTGCGCCGATCACGGCGGACGACCAGCGGCGGACGCGTTGTCGCCCGTGGCCCAGCGACAAGTGGCCCGCGCCACACCAATACCCAGGTGTAACCGGCGGGCCGTAGGGCATTCGCACTCCAGGTCCCGCCGCGTTTCCCCCGTCGCGGCGGGGCCGCCTACTTCTGGCGGGACGTCCCATCGGTGTGCGGGCCCGTGTCCTCGCCCGGCCCGGACGGGTCCGCTGTGCGCGGAACTATGGTGGCGACGTAGTCCTCGATGGTCGTGTCCAGACCCACGTCGTGCCCGGCGCTCTCCGACAGGTACCACCGGTGTTCCAGCAACTCGTGGTAGATCTGCGCCGCGTCCGTCGTCCGGCGCAGCTCCAGCGGTACGGCCCGTACGGTCGGCCGGAACACATCGCGTACCCAGCGGTGCGCCAGGACCTCGGGGCGCGCGCCCAGCGGGTCGCCCGGCGCGTAGTCGTCCTGGCCGGCCATCCAGCTCTCCAGGTCGTTGAGCAGACGCCGCGACTGGTTCTCCTCCGCGTCCAGGCCCGTCAGACGCAGCAGTTGGCGCTGGTGGTGACCCGCGTCCACCACCTTCGGCAGGAAGGTGACGGTGTCGCCCATCGGCGACCGCTCCATCTGCATCTCCGCGACATCGAAACCCAGCTCGTTGAGCCGACGGATCCGGCGGTCGATGTAGTGGCGCTTGTCGACCGGGTAGACGGATTCACGTGTCAGCTCGTGCCACAGGTCCTCGTAGCGCCGTACGATCGCCGCCCCGAACGGCACGGGGTCGACCGACGGATGGAGCGACCCGGCGGCCTCCAGGTCCATCAGCTCCCCCGCGATGTTCACGCGCGCCAGCTCTATGTCGTAGTCGCGCTGGCCGGGGCTGAGCGTGGGCTGGATCTGGCCCGTCTCGGCGTCCACCAGATACGCGGCGTACGCGCCCGCGTCACGTCGGAAGAGCGCGTTCGACAGCGAACAGTCGCCCCACGCGAAGCCGGTCAGATGCAACCTCACAAGAAGGACGGCGAGCGCGTCCATCAGACGCCTCACCGTGCTCGGGCGCATGGTCGACTCGAACATCGAGCGGTACGGCAGCGAGCCCTTGAGGTGCCGCGTGATCAGCGCGGACTCCAGCGGCCGGCCGGCCGCGTCGACCCGGCCCGTCACCACCGCGACCGGGTCGACCGCGGGTATGCCCAGCCGGTGCAGATCCCTGAGCAGCCCGAACTCGCGCACCGCCGGACGCTCGGCGATCTCCTTGACCGCGAGAACCTCGGACCCGGCGGACGCGAAACGCACCACGTGCCGCGAGATACCGCGCGGGAGCGCCACCAGGCAGTCGTCGGGCCACTCTTCGAGCGGGATGTCCCAGGGCAGGTCGAGGAGCACGGCCGGCTGCTCCGGGTTGGTCGCGCTGATCTGGAGCGCCATGCCGCCCGCCTCCGAGGTGGGTTGTCGACTTCCTACGTTCCCGGGTTCCCCGGGCCGACCTGGACGAGCGCGTGCGTTCCGCTCGTACGCCAGGCCCGGTTCGCGCCGTCCTGGGCGCCCCCGGCCGCGTCCGCCTCTTCGAGTCGCGCGACGGTGCGCGGGTCGAGACCGACGATCACATCGGACTTCAGGGTACGCAGGGCCACCACCGGCCCCGGGAAGTGGGCCGTACGCGCGGCGAAGGACGCGGTCGGCGGCCAGAGTCGGTCACCGACGAGGCGACGGTAGTTGAGGTCGCCCTTCACGATCGTCAGGACGCCGCCCGCCAGCTCCCGCCGCAGATCGTCGGGCATCTCGCTGTACGGGAACGGCGCGCAGTAGAAACCGTGCGCCCGTACGGCGAGCCGCCCGTCGCCCATCGCGGCCCAGAGCCGCTTGCCCGCCTCGCCCGCGCTGCCGGACGCCTCGGCGATACGGCGGGCACAGTCGACGACGTCGGCCATGGTCGCGTCGGAGACGTAGTACGGATACGGCTTGACGTGCAGGACGACCGCGTCGGCGCGTCCCGTGGTCAGGAGATGGTCGATGAGGACGAGATCGGGGATCAGCTCGCGGCCGGAGTTGTCGGCGATGACATGGACGGTCCGCGCGGAGGCGGACGAGCCACCGGTGGAGAGCCCCGCGGCCGGCGTCCCCTCCGTAGGAAGCAGCGACCACAGCGCCTCGCTGTCATCCGCGACAAGGGGCGGCGGGTCCCCATCACCCTGCACGGCGTCGGCGGTGTCCGCCGTGCCGGTTGAACCGACCGCGAAGCCGAGGTCCGCGCGGTTGCCCCAGAGCGACGCCTGGAGGTACGCGGCGGCCCGCTCCGCCACCGGCCGTTCCGCGAGGGCGTCCAGCGCCGCGAGTTCGTCGTCGACGAGCGAGCCGCGCAACTCGGCCCGTTTGAAGGGCGCGAACGGGTCGGTGCCGTGCCAGGGCCCCGGCGCGAAGTAGCCGACGGCGTCGAGGAGCCGACGGTAGAAGTAGCTCTCGGACCAGAGGAACGGCACGTCGAACCAGGACCGGCCGAAGTACTCCTCGCCCCACACGTCCCACTGCTCCCGGTCGTGCGCGTCCGGGCCCAACGGTTCGATCACGCCCTCAGTACAGGAGCGGAGCAGCGCGTCGAGCGCGCGGTGGCGCTCCGGGGACCACGGGAAGGCGTCCCGTACCTGCTGGATGAGGGCGGGGTGGCGCTCGGCGAGCACACTCCGCGCGAACGAACCGGGTGCGCTGCTCACGATCATTGACGCGTCATCCGCAACTGGCATGGCTTCCCTGTCCTCCGGAGCTGGTCGGTGTCGCCTCGGTCGTCGCCTCGCTGTCGCCGCCGGTCACGGGGACGGCGACCGTCGCACCGTACCCTCCACCATTTCGCCCGGTGGTCATGTCACCGTCGCCCCGCCCGGCCCCTTGTCAGGGCACCCTGTCTCCCTGTGGATGTCACCGAACACGCCCGCGCCCTTCTGGAGCCCGTACCCGCCCATCGCACGGCCGGTATCGAGGTGCTGCGGGCGGCCGACGGAGCGGCGGAGGTCGCGCTCACCACTCCCCACGAGCTGACGAACGTGATCGGGTCGCTGCACTCCGGCGGGCTGGCCGCGCTGATCGACGCGGCCGGACTCGCCGCGATCATCGCGGCCGGGGAGAGCGAGGACGCGTTCCGGGGAGTCGTACCGCTCGGCGCGCGCGCCTCTTTGGAGTTCCTCGCCCCGGCGCGCGGGCGGCTCGTGGCGACGTGCCGTCTGGACGACGAGGCGTCGCGGGCGCTGCGCCCCGTCCTCGCCCGTGAGACGGACCGCGCCCGGCTGACCACGCGCACCGAGGTCGTCGACTCATCGGGGACGCTGGTGTGCAGGGGCAGTTTCGAGTGGAGCGTACGCAGAACTACTCACGCGCCGCCCGAGTAGCCGCGCGGATACCGAGGGCCACGCTCCGGACCGACGCTGTTGCGCATGACGAAGACGAGCACGACCCAGGAACCCCGGCACCGTTCGAACACGGCGTCCCGGAAGCGGACCGGTCCCCTCAACCGGGTGCGCTGGGCGGCGATGCGTGCCCTCCTCGGCACCGTCGGCCGGGCGAGCGCCGGGATCCGCATCGGATTCCGGCACGGCTTCGACAGCGGATCGATGCTGGACTACGTGTACGTCGACAAGGCCGGCGGCTTCCCTGTCGTGGGACACCTCATCGACCGCGTCTATCTGAACGCGATCGGATGGCGTGCGGTCCGGGCCCGCCGCGAGTTGCTGAAAGACGTCCTCCGTAAGGAGATCGCACGGCGCGGCGGTGGGGACGGTGGTGTGCGCGTACTCGACGTGGCGTCGGGGCCGGGGCGCTATCTCCAGGACCTGCTCGCCGAGTACGCGCCCGGCACCCTCCACGTCGAATGCCGTGACATGGACCGCGCGGGTCTCGCGCAGGGCGAGCGCCAGGCGGCCGAGCGAGGGCTGACGGGGATCTCGTACGCGTACGGAGACGCTCTCGACCCCGCGCCGGGCTCTCCCGCGCCCGACCTCATCGTGGTGTCGGGGCTCTACGAACTGCTCCTGGACGACTCCGTCATCGCCGCGTCTGTCGCGCGACTGCGCGGGATGCTCGCACCGCGCGGAGCGCTGGTCTTCACGACTCAGACCCGCCACCCTCAGTTGGAGTTCATCGCGAACGTGCTGCCGAACCGTGAGGGCGTTCTGTGGGAGATGACGTGCCGTCCCGTGGAACTGGCCGAACAGTGGGCCGCTCAGGCCGGGTTCAGGGAGGTCGCCAGCCGGCGGGAGTCGGTGGGGCTGTTCACGGTCACGACAGCGAGGCGCTGACGATCAGGGCGAACCCGGCGACGGCGAGGAGCGTGCGGACGGCGTGGAAGCGGTTCCAGCGGCTCTCGAAGGCCTCGCGGACCGCTGTGTCGGGGTGGGTCTCGGGTGACGCCTCGGAGGACGCCAGGGCGTTGTTGAGCGGGATGTTGCCCGCCACGGTGACGACGTGGTTGAGGACCACACAGATCAGGCCGGCCACCAGCAGCCACAGCTGGGTGTCCGAGCGGTCGTCGACCGGGACGGCGAGCGCGGCGACCGGGAAGGCCACCTCGGCGAGGAACACGAGCAGGAACAGCCCGCGCGGCACCTCCTCGTTGAGCCGGCGCATGGCCGTCACGAACTGGCCGTCCGTCAGCCGGGCCATCGCGGGCATGATCCCGGTGAGGAAGATCAGCATCATGCCGGCGTAGAGACCGGTGAAGACGACGGCGAGCGCGAGCAGGACAGAGGCCATGCCGCACATCATGGCGCGTGGCCGGGGACGGCGCAGCTCCCTTTCCGCGGATGAACCGCCGAAGGGGAGCCGCGCCGCCCGCGAACTTGCCGGAACCACACCGGAACCGGCGCCTGCACCGGGCCGGGGACCGGTCCCGGCCCGGCTCACGCTCCCGTACAGGCCCTTGCTCCCGTAGAGGCTCGCGCTCAGCCGCGGGCGCGGCCCGCCTGATCGATCGCCTCCGCCAGCTCCTTCACCGCGCCGTCCTCGGTGGAGGAGGCCAACGTCCGTGCCCGCTCCTCCAGTTCGCCGAGATCGGGCACAGCGGGCAGACCTCCGTAGGACAACGTCTCGTCCGCCGACTCCCCCCGCAGAGACTCGGCGAAGTACGCGGCGACGGCCGTGACCTGGAGCCGCGGCTTCGCGTCGCCCCAGAGCCGGGCGTCGACCGCGCTCGCGCCGACGGAGCCGGACCGCTCGCGCGGCGCCCGGGTCTCGGGATCCAGCCACCGCACGGTCGCCCTCGCCACCTCGCCGCTCGCACCCGGGCGCAGCTTGACGGCGTACAGAGCCGTCACCGTGTGCCCGGGGCCGACCTCGCCGCCGTCGACCCGGTCGTTCCGGAAGTCCTCGTCGGCGACCGCCCTGTTCTCGTAGCCGATCAGCCGGAAGCTTTCGACCGCGTCACGGTCGAACGCCACCTGGGCCTTGGCGTCCCTGGCGCGCAGTTCGACGTTCATGGGGAGCTGGTCGACGAAGACCTTCCTGGCTTGTGCCTTGTCGGAGACGTACGTGGTGTGTCCGTCGCCCCTGTCGGCCAGCTGTTCCATCAGGGCGTCGCCGTAGTCGCTGCCGACACCGACGCCGAAGAGGGTGATGCCGTGCTCCGTCCGTTCGTCCTCGATGCGTTCGAGGATCGCGTCGGCCTCCGTGTCGCCGGTGTTCGCCAGCGCGTCCGAGAGCAGGACCACCCGGTTGGTCGCTCCGCTCCTGCGGCCTTCGACGGCCTCGTCGTAGCCGGTCTCGATGCCCGCCCCCACGTTGGTCGATTCGGCGGGTTCCAGCTCCTCGATGACGTCGTGGATCCGGGAGCGGCTGTCGGCGACGCGGGTCATCGGCAGCCGGGTCTCGGCCCGGTCGCTGAACGTGACCAGCGCGATCGAGTCGTCGCCGCCCAGCTCGTCCGTAAGGATGCCGAGTGATTCCTTGACGAGGTCGAGGCGGCCGGGCTCGGCCATGGAGCCGGAGATGTCGACGACGAACGTGAGCGCGGCCGGCGGGCGTTCGCCCTTGTGCTCGGCCTGACGGGTGGCCAGCCCGACGCGTACGAGGGACCAGTCGCCCTCGGCCGTCGGCGCCGCCGCGCCGTCGACCGTGACGGAGAAGCCGTCGCCCTCGGGGCGTTCGTAGTCCTGGCGGAAGCTGTTGATGAACTCCTCGGGCCGTACGGTGCCGGGATCGGGCAGCCGTCCCTCGCCGAGGGTGCGGAGCGCGTATCCGTAGGAGGCGGTGTCGACGTCGAGGGCGAACGTCGACAGATAGTCCGGCTCGGGTGCGAACCGCCCGTCCGGCTGGTCGGCCCGCTGTTCCTGCTCGCCCTCCTGCCGCCCCTTCCCCTGCTCGACACCGTCCGCAGGGCCTGCGGCACCGGCGCCCGCCGTGGATCCCGAGCCGGCTCCCGCGCCGGGTGCTTCGCGCGCCGGGGCGTCGATCGACTTCGCGTCCCGCGCGCCGTCGGCCGAGCAGCCGCCGAGGAGCAGTCCGCCCGCCAGCAGCACGACCGTCCCTCCCCGGTACGTCCGCGTGCGGAGCCTCACATTCGTTCGGAGCCTCATCCTCGTTCGGAGCTTTGTCACGGTCCCCCCTGGAATCGTCAGCACTTGTGAATGTGACGGTCGAGAGGGCCCCCCGGACCGGCACCGGAGGTTGCGGATGAATCTCAATGAGGCAACGGGCCAGGGGAGTTGCCCCTCGTCCCCCGGGCGCCTTCCGCGCTCTTGGCCCGAAGTCGTGTACCGGCCGCCGCCGTTGATGCGTGAATCGACGGCGTTGGCACGAAGTCGCCACTCTCTGAACTGGCCTTGTCACGGTGTGCAGTCTCATGAGTACATTAAGTGGCGTACGGCTCCAAGGGGATGGCGGGGGTGGTCAGCCGTGGCACATGTACCAGGTTCAGTACTCGACAGGTCGGCGCTGCCGGGCCGCGCACTGCGGGGGGACGCGGTGGAGACTCTCCGACCGGCGGGCCGTCCGGTCCGCGGCACCCACCAGGTCGCCGCCGCGCTGGCGGCGCTCGTCCGTTCCGCGCGGCGTGAGTTGCTGGCGTTCGACGATCCCCGCACGTCGATGGGGAAGGGCCTGCCGTTGCCGTTCCTGGAGTTCGCCACCGCCTGTGTACGCGCGGCGGCGGAACGGGCTGCCCCAGGGCCGCGGTCCCAGACCCACTGCGAGACGCACGGTGAGGCACACGCCGACGTGAGCCCCGGAGCGGCGTTCCACGGAGCCGGGGGGACGTGCGGGTCCGAGGCGCCGCTCGCGCCGGGGGAGTCGGGCGCCGCGACCTCTCCGCTGCCCGCGCTTCCGCTCACCGTCCGCAGGATCGTGCCGCGCCGAAGCCTGGCGTCCCTGCCGTCCGCGCTGCGGGCCCTCGCGCGCGGGGCACGGCAGACGGACTCGATCCCGTTCAAGATGGTCCTCGTGGACCGTACGACGGCCGCGCTCCCCCTCGACTTCGATCTCCACTTCAACGGGGTGCTGTTGATCAGGGACCCCGTCGTCGTCGGAGCGCTGGTCCGTATTCATCAGCACTGGTGGGACAGCGGCGAGGATGTCCGCGTGCCGGGGGACCCGCCGCCGGGTTCACTCCCCGACCCGTCGACGGGTCCCACGCCGTTGGACACGGAGAGCGGCCGCGGTGCCGGTCCCGAGGCCGGCGTGCTCCCCCGCCAGTTACGGCCCGTCCTCGATGCCATGTTGTGCGGGCTCACCGACGAGGCGGCGGCGGCTCGGCTCGGCATGTCGCCCCGTACGTACAGCCGTCGGGTCGGCGAACTGCTCACCGTCCTCGGCACGACGAGCCGCTTCCGCGCGGGGGCGGAAGCGGCTCGTCGGGGGTGGCTGTGAGCGTGGCCGGGGGCTCAGCTCACGATGTCCTTGCGGGAGAAGTTCCTGAAGGCGAGCGCGAAGAGCACGAGGGCGTACGTCACCGAGATCGCCGAGCCCTTGAGCATGCCGCTCCACTCCACCTGGGGCTGGAGCGCGTCGGCCCAGGCGAACTGCCAGTGCGCCGGCAGGAAGTCCCGCCAGCTCCCGAGCGCCGTCACCTGGTCCAGCACATTGCCGATGATCGTCAGTCCGACGGCGCCACCGACCGCGCCGAGCGGAGCGTCGGTCTTCGTGGAGAGCCAGAAGGCGAGCCCCGCCGTGACCAGTTGGGAGACGAAGATGAACGCGATCACGAGCATCAGCCTCGGCACGGCGTCCACCGCCCCCAGCGAAGCGCCGGTGGGCATCTCCAGCGGCCCCCAGCCGTAGGCGACGGTGCCCGCCGCGAGACCGACGACCGGCAGCAGCACCATCGCCGCCAGACTCATGGAGAGCGCCACCGCCAGCTTGCTCCACAGCAGACGGGCACGCGGCACCGGAGCGGCGAGCAGATAGCGGAGCGAGGACCAGCTCGCCTCGGAGGCCACGGTGTCCCCGCAGAACAGCGCCACGGGCACGACCAGCAGGAAGCCCGCCGAGACGAAGAGGCAGACGGCGGCGAAGTCGGCCCCGGACGAGGTCGCGGTGTCCATGAGGTTCAGCCGGTTGCCGCCCCCTCTCCCGCCGCCGTCCGCGTCGGAGCCCGGTGTCCCGCCGATGGCGAAAGCCACGATCAGTACGAAGGGCAGGGCCGCGAGCACCCCGCCCATCGCGATGGTGCGTCGGCGCTTGAGCTGTCGCAGGAGTTCGACACCGAACGGGAGGGTGCGGCCCGCTCGGTAGCCCGGAGCCGATTCGGTCAGCGTGCTCATGCGGAGGCTCCTGAGATGAGGGTGAGGAAGGCGTCCTCCAGGCGGCGGTGCGGCCCGACTCCGGTCAGCGTCACATCCAGCCGCACGAGTTCGGTGACCAGGGCGTTGGTGCCGGCCCCGTCGAGCTGTACGAGCAGTCCCTCGTCCGTACGGACGGCCGACGCGATACCGGACATGGCGGCGATCTTGTCGACGACCGGGTCGGGCACCTGCCCGTCCGTGGTCACCAGCACGGTGTCGCCCGAGCCGGTGATCTCGGCGACGGGACCCGCCTGGACGAGCCGGCCCCGGTCCATGACCACCAGATGCGTACAGGTCTGTTCGACCTCGGAGAGGAGATGGCTGGAGACGATGACGGTCCGGCCGTCGGCCGCGTAGCGGATCATCACGTCGCGCATCTCGCGGATCTGCGGCGGGTCGAGGCCGTTGGTCGGCTCGTCCAGGATGAGCAGGTCCGGCAGGCCGAGCATGGCCTGCGCGATCGCGAGGCGCTGCCGCATGCCCTGCGAGTAGGTGCGTACGGCGCGGGCGAGCGCGTCACCGAGTCCGGCGATCTTCAGGGCCTCTTCGATGTGCGAGTCCTCGGCGGGGCGGCCGGTCGCCCGCCAGTACAGCTCCAGGTTGTCCCGTCCGGACAGATGCGGGAGGAAGCCGGCGCCCTCGACGAAGGAACCGACGCGGGACAGGACGGGGGCTCCGGGCCTGATGGAGTGCCCGAAGACCCGGATGTCGCCCTCGTCGGGGGTGATGAGGCCCATCAGCATGCGCAGGGTCGTGGTCTTGCCCGCGCCGTTCGGACCGAGGAGCCCGAGCACCTGGCCCTTCTCGACGCGGAAGGAGAGGTCCCGTACGGCATAGCGGTCGACGGACTTGGCGTAGCGCTTCGAGAGATCCGTGATCTGGAGGGGTACGTGGGCCAGTGCCGGATCGGGCGCCGGTGCGCTGACGCGGCGGCGCGCGGTGAGCAGCAGCAGGGCGGCGATCAGGGCGCCCGCCAGCGGCAGTCCCCAGACCCACCAGGCGAGGGTGGGCGCGGCGGTCGCGAGGGCGGGGGCGGTGGGGACGGACAGGTCGCCGTCCACCGTGACGGTGTAGGTGGCGGGGGCGGCGGGTGAGGCGTAGGCGAGGTCGGTCGCGGCGAAGACGACCCGCAGCCGGTGCCCGGCCTCCAGTTTGTGGTCGATGGCCGGCATCGTCACGTCGACGGTCCTGCCGCTGCCTTCCTTGACCCCTTCGACCCGGACCGGGGTGACGAGTTGTGAGGGCAGTACCTGCTGACGGCCGTCGGCGGAGACGTCGTACACCTTGCCGAAGAGCACCGCGTCGTCGGTGTCGGCCTTGACGGTGACCCGGACGGTGGGTGAGCCGGTGATCTGGAGCGAGCGGTCGAGCGGCGCGGAGTCGAAGCGGGCGAACTGCCCGGGGAAGTCGAGGGCGATTCCCAGGCCGAACGTGGTCAGCTGCGACAGTCCGCTGCCGAGGCCGGGCACGGTGGAGATGGCGGGCGGGCTCGCGCCCGCGGGGTTGTCGAACGACTGTGGGTTGCCGGAGAGCGGGATGTTCGTCGTACCGCTCCGCAGTCCCGGATAGCTGTCGCTGGTCGCGCCCCGCAGCAGGACCTCGCCGTCGGTCGAGTCGACGCCGCCGGTCCGGCTGACACGGAACGCGGGCCCGGTGTCGGTGGCGGTGTCCTTCTTGAGGTAGCGGTCGAACCAGGAGGAGATACGGCTCTCGATACGGCCGGTCTCCGCGGTCCCGCTGTCGTGGCCGCCGGCCATCCAGTCGACGGAGACAGGGGCGCCGTTGGCCTTGATCGTCTTCGCCATGGCATCGGACTGCGCGAGCGGGAAGAGGGAGTCGGTCTGCCCCTGGATGATCAGCGAGGGCACCTTGATCCGGTCGCCGATCGCGGAAGGGCTGCGTTCCGTGAGTAGTTCGCGGGCCGCCGCGTCGGGTTTCCCGGAGACGGCGACCCGGTCGTACATCTCGCAGAGCTGCTTCTCGAAGGTGTCGCAGCCACCGCCGGTGGAGAAGAAGATCCCGGACCAGAGCTTCTTGAAGACGCCGTTCGGGAAGAGCGAGTCGGCGAGATTCCAGTAGGTGATCACGGGCGCGATGGCGTCGACGCGGGGGTCGTACCCGGCGCCGAGCAGTGAGATCGCTCCTCCGTAGGAGGCGCCGCTCATCCCGACGCGTGGGTCGCCGTCGGCGTCGAGCTGGACCTCGGGCCGCCCGGCGAGCCAGTCGATCATCCGGGAGACGTCTTTGACCTCGTGGGCGGGGTCGTTGAGTCCGATCTCTCCGGTGGACTTCCCGAATCCCCGTGCGGACCAGGTCAGTACGGCGAATCCGTCGCGCGCGAGCTTCTCCGCCTGCTCGCGTACGTCGTCCTTGCTGCCGCCGAACCCGTGGCCGAGCAGGACGGCCGGCCTGCGGTTGTCGCCGCCGCCGTCACCCGCGGTGAAGTACGAGGTGTCGATCCGCGCGCCGGGCATCCGCATGGTCTGGTCGACCCGGTGCACGGTGGGCGCGCTGTCCGAGGCGACGGCGGTCCAGGTGCCGGCGCCGACGAGCACGGCGGCCACGGCCACTCCCGCGAGCCATCGTCTGCGCAGCCGTGGCCGCCGGGGGGTTGGGATCTCCATGCTTGAACCCTAAACGGCACCGCGAGCCACCGGCGCTTACACCGGTCGGAACTCAGGGGCCTCCGCGAGGAGTACGCGGTAGCGTCGCCGTACACCTGGCGCGGTACGCGAACCCCGAGGTTCCGTAGGTGACGCGCCCGCTGACGCCCGAGGGAGACGGCCCGGATGACCGACATGGAGATCCGCCGGGCGACGACGGTCGCCGAACTCGTCGCCGCCCCGCAGCTGTACGACCGAGCGCCCCGGGCCGAGTGGGCCGAGCGCTTTCTCGCCGCTCCGGGACATGTGCTGCTGATGGCCTATGTCGAGGGCGTCGCGGTCGGATTCGTCTCCGGTGTCGAGATGCTGCATCCGGACAAGGGCGTCGAGATGTGCCTCTACGAGCTGTCGGTCGACGAGCCGTACCGCCGCCGGGGCATCGGGCGGGCACTGACCGAGGCACTGGCGGACATCGCGCGCGGGCGCGGCTGCTACGACATGTGGGTGGGCGTGGACACGGACAACGAACCGGCGCTGGCGACCTACCGGGCGGCCGGTGCTCGTGACGAGGGTCGCTTCGCGATGCTGACCTGGGAGTTCCCGCACGCCTAGCTCCGGGCGAGCGAGAGGCCCGCTCAGGGGCGCTCGGCGGTGACGAGCCAGAGGCGGCTGGTCAGCCGTACACCCTGCCGGGTCTCGAAGGCGTGGAAGGCTTCCGTGGCGGCGTCGTGCGCGCGCGTACGCGTCCGCTCGTCGGCCTCGGCGAGGGCCAGCCAGTGTTGCAGGGGTCCCCAGCCCATCAGGAAGGCGGAGGCGTCGGAGGCGTCCTTGCCCCAGTGCTGGGTCAGCGCCATGGCACGCAGACCGATTCCCTTGAAGCCCGCCTCGCTGAGGACGCGTTCGGTGTGCGCGGGGTCGGCGAAGGAGGCGGGCTGGTGTCTGCTGTCCTCGTTGAAGGCGGGCAGTGTGACCTGGGTGCCGATCGCGGCGAAGATCACCGCCTGGTCCATGAGGCTGAAGGACTGGGGGCAGACGAACGCGAGCCGCCCACCGGGCCGTAACGCTCTTCCGATGTTACGGAAAGCGGCGGCGGGATCGGCGAAGAACATCACGCCGAAGCGGCTGACGGCGATGTCGAAGGACTCCTCCTCGAAGTCGTACACCTGCGCGTCGCCCTGCACGAACGTGACGCCGTCGATCTCCTCCGCCGCCGCGGACTCCCTGGCCCGCGCCAGCATGGGCGCCGACAGATCGATCCCGACGGCGCGAGCCCCCCGCCGGGCGGCGAGCCGGGTGACGCGTCCATTTCCGCATCCGACGTCCAGGAGCCGGTCCCCCTCCTTTATGCCGGCCGCTTCGAGCAGCGGAACATTGGCGGTGTCGTTCAGATTGTCGTACCGATCTTGGTGCTCTGCCCAGTGCCTGCCCTCATAGCCGTTCCACGCCTCGGCCTGGGCTGAATTCACCATGTCCGTCATGCCTTCCATACTGCCGCTCCTCCCGGGTTGGACACATAGCATGGCGAGAACTCGACGCGCTGGGCGCGCCGGTTTCACAGAGCCGCTCGCGGAGCAGGCCGCCGAGCAGGCGGCTTCCCCGGTGGTGGCGGCGGCTCATGGACAGAGGTGCCGCAGCAACTCGCCGTCGGCCTCGGCCGGATACGGCGTCTCGACGGGCAGCAGCCCTTGCGCGGCGGCGACTTCGCCCTCGCGCACCAGCCCATGGACGCGCCGCGCCAAGGGCGTCACGTCCCTGACGGAGACAATCCACTCATCGGCGTACCGCCGCACGGCCTCCCCGGAGAGCCCGAGCTGCAACGACCGGTACGGCAACGCCTGAAGCCGCACATCCCGCTCGGGATCCCACTGCACCCGCGCGGGACTCCGCTTCAACTCGCGCTGCCACGAGGCCCGGTCGGCGTGCACGTCCGAGTCGTAGTGGGACAGGCAGGCGTGCCGCAACGCCCACTCGAAGCCCTCACGGGTGATCTCGACGGCGAGGACGGTCTCCTGGCCCTCCTTCAGGCCCCAACCGCAGCGATACATCATCCAGAGGAAGGACGGTTTGATCCATGTCATCCTGTCGCGCTTCCAGGCGCCGGGAAAGCGTCCGTCGCGCGCCGCCGGGAGGCCGATCGCCGGGCGGTACGCCTGGTGGACGGTGATCGTCGACGCGGTGTGGTGCGCGCGGATCCGGTACTTGGGCTCAGGGGTTCGCGCCGGCTGTGGAGTGGTCGCTGTTGACATGGGGACAGCGTGGTGCGGACGGCGTCCTGACGGCCACCTGTTAAGAAGGCGGCGGAGCGCTGCGACGGCCCGCGCGGAACAGGGGAACCGGGCGGGCCGTCGCGGTCCTGGATGGGCGTCCTCGGTCAGTGGTTGCGGGGGAAGCCGAGGTCCACGCCCGACGGAGCGTCCGCCGGGTCGGGCCAGCGGGTCGTGACGACCTTGCCGCGCGTGTAGAAGTGCACGCCGTCGTTGCCGTAGATGTGGTGGTCGCCGAAGAGCGAGTCCTTCCAGCCCCCGAAGGAGTGGTAGCCCACCGGCACCGGGATCGGCACGTTCACACCGACCATGCCCGCCTCGATCTCCAGTTGGAAGCGGCGGGCCGCGCCGCCGTCGCGGGTGAAGATCGCCGTGCCGTTGCCGAAGGGCGAGGCGTTCATGAGGGCGACGCCGTCCTCGTACGTCTCGGCGCGCAGCACGCACAGCACCGGGCCGAAGATCTCGTCGCGGTAGGCGTCGGAGTCGGTCGGGACATGGTCGAGGAGCGACAGGCCGATCCAGTGGCCGTTCTCGTAGCCGTCGACGCGCAGGCCGGTGCCGTCCAGGACGACTTCGGCGCCCTGTGCGGCGGCGCCCGTCACGTACGACGCGACCTTGTCGCGGTGGGCGGCGGTGATCAGCGGGCCCATCTCGGAGGCCGGGTCGGTGCCGGGGCCGATCTTGATCTTCTCGGCGCGTTCGCGGATCTTCTGGACGAGTTCGTCGCCGATGGCGCCGACCGCGACGACCGCCGAGATCGCCATGCACCGCTCGCCGGCGGAGCCGTACGCCGCCGAGACGGCCGCGTCCGCCGCCGCGTCCAGGTCGGCGTCCGGGAGGACCAGCATGTGGTTCTTGGCGCCGCCGAGGGCCTGGACGCGCTTGCCGTTGGCCGAGGCGGTGGCGTGGATGTAGCGGGCGATCGGCGTCGAGCCGACGAAGGAGACCGCCGCGATGTCCGGGTGCGCGAGGAGGGCGTCGACCGCCGTCTTGTCTCCGTGGACGACGTTGAGCACCCCGTCCGGCAGCCCCGCCTCCGCGGCGAGTTCGGCGAGCAGATTCGCCGCCGACGGGTCCTTCTCGCTCGGCTTCAGTACGAAGGTGTTGCCGCAGGCGATGGCCAGCGGGAACATCCACATCGGCACCATCGCGGGGAAGTTGAACGGTGTGATGCCGGCGACGACGCCCAGCGACTGCCTGATCGAGGAGACGTCGACCCGGTGGGCGACCTGGGTCGACAGCTCGCCCTTGAGCTGCGTGGTGATCCCGCAGGCCAGCTCGACGATCTCCAGCCCGCGCGCGACCTCGCCGAGGGCGTCGGAGTGGACCTTGCCGTGCTCGGCGGTGATCAGCGCGGCGATCTCGTCACGGTGCGCGTCGAGCAGCGCGCGGTAGTTGAAGAGGATGCCGGTGCGCGTGGAGAGGGAGGACGTGCCCCAGGTGCCGTACGCGGCCTTCGCCACCGTGACGGCCGCGTCCACCTCCTCCGTCGAGGCGAGGGCGACCCGCGTGGTGACCGCGCCGGTCGCCGGGTCGGTGACCTGGCCCCAGTTGCCCGACGCGCCCTCGACGGTCTTGCCACCGATCCAGTGGTTGACGGTCTTCATTGACTGCTCCTTCGGGTCCATCGAGTCCGGCGATACGGCGGTACGCCGTGTCAGAGGTGGCGGCGGCGGGCCGCGGCCTTGCGGTCGTACTCCTCGCGTGCTGTGACCGCGGGCGCGCGGGTCGCCGTCTCGGCCACGGGGACATCCCACCACGCCTGCGCGGGAGGCGCGCCCGACACAGTGTCTGCCCTTTCGGTCTCCACGTAGACACATGTGGGGACGTCGGACGCGCGCGCGAGATCGAGGGCTTCGCGCAGGTCACGGATGGTTTTGGCGCGGATGACGCGCATCCCGAGGGAGGAGGCGTTGGCGGCGAGGTCGACGGGGAGCGGATCACCCGTGTAGGTCGGCGAGCCGACCGTGTCGGCCTCCCGGTAGCGGTACGCCGTACCGAACCGTTCCGCTCCGACGGACTCGGAGAGTCCGCCGATCGACGCGTAGCCGTGGTTCTGGAGGATCACCAGCTTCAGGGGGAGGCGTTCCTGCACGGCGGTGACGATCTCGGTGGGATTCATCAGATACGTGCCGTCGCCGACCAGCGCCCAGACGGGGCGTCCCGGGTCGGCGAGCATCACGCCGATCGCGGCCGGGATCTCGTAACCCATGCACGAGTAGCCGTATTCGACGTGGTACTGGTCGCGGGACCGGGTCCGCCACAGCTTGTGCAGGTCGCCGGGGAGCGAGCCGGCCGCGTTGATCACGATGTCCTCGTCGGTGACGAGCGCGTCGAGCAGCCCCAGTACCTGTGGCTGGGTGGGCCGGAGAAGATCCTCGGTGGTGTCGTACGCGGCGTCGACGCGGTGCTCCCAGCGCTCCTTGTCCTCCGTGTACTCGGTGGCGTAGGCGGCGCCGACCCGGTGGTCGGCGAGGGCCGTGGTGAGGGCCTCCAGGGCGGTACGGGCGTCGGCGACCAGCGGGGCGGCGGCCAGCTTGTGGGCATCGAAGCCGGTGACGTTGATGTTGAGGAAGCGGACCGCCGGGTTCGAGAAGAGCGTCGCGGACGCGGTGGAGAAGTCGGACCAGCGGGTGCCGACGCCGATCACCAGGTCGGCGGTGCGGGCCAGTTCGTCGGCGGTGGCCGTGCCGGTGTGGCCGATACCGCCGACGTCCGCGGGGTGGTCGTGGCGCAGCGAACCCTTGCCGGCCTGGGTGGAGGCGACGGGGATGCCGGTCGCCGTCGCGAAGGTGGCCAGCGCGTCCTCGGCGGCGCTGTGGTGGACCCCGCCTCCGGCGACGAGGAGCGGACGGCGGGCGGCGCGGACGGTCTCAACGGCGTCGGCGAGTTCGTAGGGGTCGGGGCCCTGCCTGCGTACCCGCCAGACGCGCTCGGCGAAGAACTCCTCCGGCCAGTCGTACGCCTCCGCCTGGACGTCCTGCGGCAGGGCGAGGGTCACCGCGCCCGTCTCGGCGGGGTCGGTGAGGACCCTCATGGCGGCGAGGGCGGCCGGGACGAGCGCCTCCGGCCGTGAGACACGGTCGAAGTACTTCGACACGGGACGCAGCGCGTCGTTGACGGACACGTCGCCCGCGTGGGGCACTTCGAGCTGCTGGAGGACGGGGTCGGCCGGGTGCGTCGCGAAGATGTCGCCGGGGAGCAGCAGCACGGGCAGCCGGTTGATGGTGGCGAGGGCGGCGCCCGTGACGAGGTTGGTGGCGCCGGGGCCGATGGAGGTGGTCACGGCGTGGGTGGAGAGGCGGTTGCTCTGGCGGGCGTAACCGACTGCCGCGTGGACCATGGCCTGTTCGCTGCGGCCCTGGAAGTACGGCATGTCCGGGCCCGCCTGGACGAGTGCCTGGCCGATGCCCGCCACGTTCCCGTGGCCGAAGATGCCCCAGGTGGCCTCGATCAGCCGTCGGCGGTTGCCGTCGCGTTCGGTGTACTGGCGGGACAGGAAGGCGATCAGTGCCTGGGCCACGGTGAGGCGGCGCGTACTCATCGGTGGGTCTCCTCGTCCTTGTCCTCGAAGTCCTCATAAGGAGGTTGGTCCGGTCGTCCCTGGGACGGCCCTTGCGGACGGGCCGCTCGCGGGGCTCCGTACATCGGCAGTCGGGGATCGACCGGCAGGCCGGGCCAGGTGTCGCGGATCCAGCCGTGCTCGGGATGGTCGCGGATCAGCCACTGTCTGGTCTCGCCCGGTCCCGCCATGACGTTGAGGTAGTACATGGCGCGGCCGGGGGCGGCGATGGACGGGCCGTGCCAGCCGTCGGGGATGAGGACGGTGTCGCCGGTGCGGACCTCCGCGAGGACGTCGGTGCCGCCGGGCCTGGAGGGCGAGACGCGGTGGTAGCCGAGGCCGCCGTCCTCGATCTCGAAGTAGTAGATCTCCTCCAGCTCGGACTCGACGCCGGGGTGGTTCTCGTCGTGCTTGTGCGGGGGGTACGACGACCAGTTGCCACCGGGTGTGAGCACTTCGACGGCGATCAGCCGGTCGCAGTCGAAGGTGTCGGCCGCGGCGAAGTTGTTGACCTGGCGGGAGCAGTTGCCGCTGCCCCGCAGTTCGACCGGAACCTCCGGTGCGGAGCCGTAGCGAGCGGGGAGTCGTCGCTCGCACTTCGCTCCTGCCAGGGCGAAGCGGCCTCCCGCACCGGAGGCGATCTGGGCGTGGGCGTCACGCGGAACGTACGCGAAGTCCGTGACGGAGCTGAACACGCTTTCTCTGCCCAGCAGTTCAAAGATCTCGCCATGCGTGTGCACCGTACAACCGCCGTTGAGCGGAAGCACGATCCACTCACTGTCCCCGCTGGCCAGCGTGTGCGTGCCGCCCGGGGGGAGCTCAAGGACGCGCAGGGCGCTGTGCGTCCAGCCGGCCCGCTGCGGCTCGATGTCGAGCGCGTACGGCCCGTTGGCCGCGCCGCCCGCGCGTACATGCCGTTCCAGGAACTCGCCGTCGGAGCCCGTGTCGGTGTCGGTGTCCGTCGTCATGGTCGTTCCGTATCCCTCCGCACGTCTGCCTACTCCCCCCGTTACCCCTACGGCCGCCGCGGTCCGGCTGCCCCCTACAACAGGCCCACCGCGGTGTCGACGGCCGCCGCGACATCGCCGTCCACCGGGTAGAGGAGCGAGCGCCCCACAACCAGGCCCTGGACCGTGGGCAGGCGCAGGGCCTTGCGCCACTTCTCGTACGCGGCCTCCTGGTCGTCGCCGATCTCGCCACCGAGCAGGACGGCGGGCAGGGTGGACGTCTCCATCACCCGTGCCATGTCGTCGGGATTCTCCGTGACGGGCAGCTTGAGCCAGGTGTACGCGGAGGTGCCCCCGAGACCGGAGGCGATGGCGATGGAGCGGGTCACCGCCTCGGCCGTCAGGTCGTTGCCGAGCCGTCCGTCCCTGCGCCGGCAGATGAACGGCTCGACGAAGACCGGCAGCCGGCGCTCCGCCATGTCGTCCACGGCGCGGGCGGCCGACAGGAGGGTGTCCGCCGTGCGCGCGTCCTCGTAGTCGATACGGAGCAGCAGCTTGGCCGCGTCGAAGCCGAGGCGGGCGATGTCCTCGGCGCGGTGGCCGGTGAAGCGGTCGTCGAGTTCGAACGCGGCGCCCGCGAGGCCGCCGCGGTTCATGGAACCGACGACGACGCGGTCCTCCAGGGCGCCGAGGAGCAGCAGGTCGTCGAGTATGTCGGAGGTGGCGAGGACGCCGTCCACGCCAGGGCGTGACAGCGCGAGACAGAGGCGCTCCAGCAGGTCGACACGGTTGGCCATGGCAAGCCTGCGGTTGCCGACGGCCAGGGCGCCGCGCGCCGGGTGGTCGGCCGCGACGATCATCAGCCGTCCGCCGGGGCGCAGCAGGGGGCGGCGGCTGCGGCGTGCGGCGGCCTCGGCGACCGCCTCGGGGTGGTGCGCACGGATCCGTACGAGCTCGGACGCGTCGACGCGGGTCACAGGGCGGCCTCCGGTGGCAGCGTTCCCGGCGTGGGGACGGGGCCGCCGCCGAGGACCTGGACGACTTCCCGGGCGTACGGCATGGCGGAGGAGCAGGCGAGCCGGGCGGCGACGATGGCGCCGGCGGCGTTGGCGTACCGCATGACGCGCTCCAGCTCCCAGCCGGCCAGCAGTCCGTGGCAGAGGGCGCCGCCGAAGGCGTCCCCGGCGCCGAGGCCGTTGACGACCTCGACGGGCACGGGCGGCACCTCGGCGGTCGTTCCGTCGCGGTGGACGGCGAGGACGCCCCTGGGGCCCTGTTTGACGACGGCCAGTTCGGGTCCGGCGGCGAGGAGCGCGCGGGCTGCCGCGTACGGCTCCCGCTCCCCGACGGCGACTTCGCACTCGTCGAGATTTCCGACGGCGACGGTGGCGTGGCGCAGGGCTTGTGCGTACAGGGGCCGGGCGGCAGCCATGAGGGCGTGCGGATCGTCGGGGACGCCGCCCCGGGCGGTGGGCTCGGAGGCCTCGTCGGGGCCGGAGCCGTCGGCCGGCACCTTCCAGAACATCGGGCGCCAGTCGAGATCGAAGACGGTGATGGCGCTTCCGGGCCGACGTCCGGTCGGCCGCTCCTCGGGGGCGCGTGCCCGCGCCTCGCTGCGTGTACGCAGGGCCGTCAGCGTGGCGGCCCGGCTGGGCTCCTCGCACAGCCCCGTGCCCGTCATCCAGAAGATCCGTGCCGCCCGGATGGCGTCCAGGTCCAACTCGTCCGGGTGGATCTCCAGATCGGGCGCCTTGGGCTGCCGGTAGAAGTAGAGAGGGAAGTCGTCCGGGGGGAAGATCTCGCAGAACGTGACCGGCGTGGGCCACCGGTCGACCGGTGTCACCCACCGGTCGTCCACCTCGAACTCCCGCAGGGCGTGGTGGAGATAGTCCCCGAACGCGTCCCGTCCGGTGCGGGTGATGACCGCGCTCCGGCGGCCGAGCCGGGCGGCGGCCACCGCCACGTTCGTCGCCGAACCGCCGAGGAACTTCCCGAAGGTGTCGACCTGCGCCAACGGGACTCCGGTACGCAGCGGATAGAGGTCCACGCCGATCCGCCCCATGGTGATCACGTCGTACGGCTCAGGCATGCGCGTCCCCTCGTTTCGACGGCCGGTGACAGGTCTAATGCTCCCTCCCGACCTCTGTCAACGTTTTGTCCTTACATTCGGACGAAGGCTTGACACTCTTCTCGGACGGCCGGAAGGCTGACCGCCATGACCTCCTCCGTACCCCCGCTGGACCGCATCAGGGTCGGGTCGGCACCCGACTCCTGGGGCGTGTGGTTTCCCGACGATCCCCAGCAGGTTCCCTGGCAACGATTCCTCGACGAAGTGGCCGAGGCCGGCTACGAGTGGATCGAACTCGGGCCCTACGGCTACCTCCCGACCGATCCGGCCCGTCTCGCCGAGGAGACGGCCGCGCGCGGTCTGAAGGTGTCGGCGGGCACCGTGTTCACCGGACTGCACCACGGCCCCGCCGTCTGGGACACGACCTGGGCGCATGTCGCCGACATCGCGGCGCTCACCAGGGAGATGGGCGCGGACCATCTGGTCGTCATCCCGTCCTTCTGGCGTGACGACAAGACGGGGCAGGTGCTGGAGGACCGGACGCTCACCCCCGCGCAGTGGCGCGACCTGACGACTCAGACCGAACGGCTCGGCCGTGAGGTGCGCGAGCGCTTCGGGCTGAACATCGTGGTCCACCCGCACGCCGACACGCATGTCGACAGCGAGGAGAACGTCAGCCGTTTCCTCGACGCCACCGATCCCGACCTGGTCTCACTGTGTCTGGACACCGGGCACTACGCGTACTGCGGTGGCGACAGCGTCAAGCTGATCGAGACCTACGGGGAGCGGATCGGCTATCTGCATCTCAAGCAGGTGGATCCGGAGATCCTCGCCGCCGTGATCGCGGACGAGGTTCCGTTCGGCCCGGCCGTGGGACGCGGCGTGATGTGCGAGCCGCCGACGGGAGTGCCCGCGCTGGGACCGGTGCTGACGGCGGCCCAGAATCTCGATGTCGACCTCTTCGCCATCGTGGAGCAGGACATGTATCCCTGCCCGCCCGACAAGCCCTTCCCGATCGCCGAGCGGACGCGTCGCTTCCTCCGCTCGTGCGGCGCGTAACTCCGCACGCCTGTCGAACAGTTGGGTCATTGCTTCCCCCATTTCCGATGCGTCGCTTCTGTCACAGAGATCCGCTCAACGTCACGCATATCTCCATTACGCGGGTTTTCCGTCACAGGGGCGCGACAGCCCCTCCCTCTTCGTCACTCTGCGTCGTTCAACGGGCAAAGGCTCAGTGATCACCAGCGTCTCAGTCGCAGCTCTCCAGACGGCCCCCCGGCCGCCGCTGCGGCGGACGCAGGGAGGTGCCACGCATGACGGACAGAAGTCTCTGGTCCTACAAGGAGATCGCCGCACACATCCGAGTTCAGCCGGACACCGTCCGTTCGTACCGCAAGCATGGTCTGCTTCCGCGCCCGGACCATGTGGAGAACGGCAAGCCCTACTGGTACGCGGACACCATCCGCGCCTGGGTCGCCAAGCGCCCGGGGAACAGAGGCCGCAGAGAATGAGCGACGGGATCTGACCCCCGCGCCCGTTCCGTACAGCGACCGGCTCCGAGGGGGCTCCGTACCCCCACACCTCCGTGGTGGGGGTACGGGGCCCTCAGCCGTGACGAGCGCTCGGTCCGCTCGGACTCAGACCCCGGCCTTGTCCCGCTCACCCGCCCCGGCCAGTGCCCCGCCGGTACCGTCCGACGCCCCCGACCCGCCGGCGCCGTCACCGCCGTCACGGCCGTCCGTGGGGGGCGCCGGACGGGACCCGCCCTCGCTGACCCCGAACCGGTCGTGGAAGCGGCGCAGCGGCGCCGGCGCCCACCAGGTCGCCCTGCCCGTCAGTTTCATCACCGCCGGGACCAGCAGGCTCCGCACCACCATCGCGTCCATGACCACCGCGAGGGCGATACCGAGCCCCAGCATCTTGGTGTTCGTGACGCGCGAGGCGCCGATGGCGACCATGACCACCGCCAGGATCACCGCCGCCGCGGTGATCAGCCCTCCAGTGCGCTGAAGCCCGAAGACGACGGACCGCTCGTGGTCACCGCTGCGGTCGTACTCCTCCTTGATCCGGGATATCAGGAAAACCCCGTAGTCCATGGAGAGTCCGAAGGCGACGCAGAACATCAGCACCGGAAGCGTCGTCTCTATGTCACCCGTGGAGGTGAAACCGAGCAGCCCCGAGAGATGGCCGTCCTGGAAGACCCAGACGACGGCTCCGAACATCGCCGTGAGACTCAGTGCGTTGAGCGCCACCGCCTGGATCGGGATCAGGACACTGCCCGTCAGCAGGAAGACCAGCAGCAGGGTCACCACGACGATGATGCCCGCGGCCAGGGGCAGCCGGTCCGCTATGGCGTCCTTCGAATCGACGAGCACGGCGGCCGTACCGGTGACCGAGGTGTCGAAGGCCGCCGGTTCGGCCCGGAGTTCACGGACGAGCCTCTGGGACTCCTGGCCCACCGCCTCACCGCGCGGCAGCACGGTGAAGTATGCGTGGTCGCCGGAGACGACGGGCCCGTCGACCCGCAGCACATCCGGCAGACCGGCCACCCGGTCGCGGTAGTCCGCGTACTCGGCGGCGGTCGCCCGGCCTTCGCCCAGCACTTCGAGCCCGCCGCCGGGGCTTCCGGAGAAGCCGTCCCTGATGTCCTCCTGGACCACCCGGGACTCCGCGCCGGACGGCAGCTGCCGGTCGTCGGCCGTCCCGAACTTGACGCCCAGGAAGGGCAGTCCGAGCAGCACCAGAGCCGTTGCCGTCCCGATGGCGAAGAGCGGAGCCCTTCGCATCACCAGAGCGGCCGTACGGCCCCAGCCCCGGCCCGCCTCGGCTGCCACCGACGCCCCTGCCGGCCGGGGTCCGTCCGGCGCCTCGTCGCCGGGTGCCGAGCCCTTACGCCCCCGGGTGAACAGCCTTCGCAGATCGAGGGAGTTGACCCGATGGCCGAGAAGCATCAGCGCGGCCGGCAGCAGGATCAACGCGGCAGCGGCGGCGAGCAGCACCACCGCTATCCCGGCGTAGGCGAACGAGCGCAGGAAGTACTGCGGGAAGACCATCATGGCCGCGAGCGACACCGCGACCGTCAGCGCGGAGAAGAGCACCGTCCGCCCGGCGGTGCGGAGCGTGGCGCCCACCGCGTCGCGCACCTCCACCCCCTCGGCCAGTTCCTCCCGGAATCTGCGCACGATGAACAACGCGTAGTCCACGGCCAGTCCGAGCCCGAGAGCCGTGGTGAGGTTCTGCGCGAAGACCGACACATCCGTGATCTCGGTGATCCCGCGCAGCACGGCGTTGGTCCCGAGTATGGCGACGATGCCGACACCCAGCGGCAGCAGAGCCGCGATCGCGCTGCCGAAGACCATCACGAGCAGGACCAGCGTCACGGGAAGGGCGATCAGCTCGGCCCGCAGCAGATCCTCCTGGATGGTGTTCTGGATGTCGTGCCGCACCGCGACCGGTCCGCCGACCGAGACCTCCAACGATCCCCGCGTGCCTCGGAATTCGGGCGCGATCCGCTCCAGGGTCTCGCCGGCCTCCTTCTCCTCGCCCACGATCCTGGCGGCGATCAGCGCCTCGTCCCCCTTCTCGGCGCGCAGCGCGGGCGAGCGCGTCTGCCAGTAGGACCCGACGCCTACGACGCCGTCCTCGGCGGCCAGCCGCTCGGTGAGCCGCTGGGCCTCGGCGGCGACGGCGGGATCGTCCACCCCTCTGTCGCCCGCGTCGACGAGGAGCAGCAGATTCGGCTGGGAGGCCGGGAACTCACGCTCCAGCGCCTTCGTGGCGTAGGTCGACGAGGCGGCGGGATCCTCCCACCCGCCGCTGCCCATCCGGTCGCCGACCCCGCTCCCCGCGACGACCGCCAAGGCCGTGATCACCAGGGCGACCAGCAGCGAAAGCCGTGGGCGCGCGGTGACGAACCGGGTCCGGCCGCCGAGTCGCGACCCCCTGTTGACTTCGGACATAGTGCGGTGTCCCCTTCAAAAAGACCCAGGGCATGGGCCAGCGACTGCCATAGAATGAAAAACGCGAGCGATCGCTCGCATTCACCAAGAATGCGAGCGAGGACTCGCATTTGTCAACCGTCGCCAACCGATCGAGGGACCCTGGGAGTTCACGTGCCTGATGCGAGGAGAGACGAAGTCGTGGAGCGAGACGTCCAGGACAGCGCGGCCAGGAGCGGCGGGGCCGCCGACGAGACGGAGAAGCCGCGCCGCCGCCAGGCGCGCGGCGAGCGTCGTATCGCCCAGCTCCTCGAAGCCGCCGGCCGCGTCTTCTGCACGACCGGCTACACGGGCGCGAGCACCAACTCCATCGCCCGGGAGGCCGGCGTCTCGCCCGGCACGCTGTACCAGTTCTTCCCGAACAAGGAAGCGATCGCGGTCAAGCTGGGCGACGTACTGCTGGATCGCTGGCGCACGACGCACGGCCAGGCGTTCACTCCCGCCCATATGGAGCTGCCGCTCCCCGAGATGCTGGACGCCGTCCTCGATCCGCTGATCACGTTCAACTGCGAGAATCCGGCGTTCGTCGTCCTGATGCACGGATCCGAGATCCCGGGACAGATGGCGGAGGAGCACGACGCCCTCCACTCCACCGTGCTCACCCGGGTCGTGGAGATCCTGGGCCACTACCTCCCCGACGCCCCACGGGCGGAGCACACCAGAACGGCGGAGTTCATCTTCGTGCTGTTCAAGGGCGGTCTGGATCTGATCCTGTCGCACGAGGGCGCGGAGCGGGAGGCGTACATCCGGGAGCTGAAGCTGGCCATGTTCCGCTATCTGGAACCGCTCGTCGGTGACACGCACCCCCACTGCCCGTCACCGCTGGAGACCACGGCACCGGACTCCTGACCCCGCGGACGGCCGGGCGCCATCGTCCGGCATTCGCCACCAATACCCCCTAGGGGTATAGTCGGAGACATCGGGGCGCCGGGGCGTTCACGCGACCCCCTGACGCACCTGGTTTCGCACGCCCACCCCCGGAGGAGAACGCCATGACCGCAGAGACGAAGATCGAGTCGGAGACCGCGACGGACGCCGTCACCACGGTGTACGCGGTCACCGGAATGACGTGCGGGCACTGTGAAGGCGCGGTCACCGACGAGATCTCCGCGCTGAGCGGCGTCACGTCCGTGAAGGCCGAGGCCTCCACCGGTCGCGTGACCGTGATTTCCCAGGCTCCGCTGGACGAGAGCGCCGTGCGCGCGGCGGTCGACGAGGCGGGCTACGAGCTGGCGGGCCAGGCCTGAGCGACCTCGTCCCGGAGGCCGTACGCGACCGGATCCGAACCCGGTGACGTACGGCCTTCGGCGGTTTCGGCGCCCGCCAGGCCGCAACATCCCTGCTCAGACGGATGATCGGAGGGGGCAGCGGCCCCGCGTTTCATCTGTTTTCGTAGCAACCAACAATTTGCGATCGGCCTCCTTCACATGAGGCACAGGACCTTCACAAAGAGATCTAGATCACATAGATTTGGGGGTAACCATCCGGGCAGCTCGCGAGTCTAAGAGGCGATGCCGAGAACGTCTTGGGGGACGTTCATGAGATGTCTTGGGGGATGTCTCAGGCAATCGTTGGCCGGGGGACGTACAGCTGGGGAGCTTTGAGCGGCCCCCCTGGTTGTTCGGACCCCGGCAGACCGCGTGAAACTGGCTTCTGCCGGCAACCGCAGACGCCCGGCCCGGATCCCGTGGGGGGAATCCGCTCCGGGGATATGGGAAGCGCCCCGCTATACCGACCCGTGGGGGGATCGGGAAGCGGGGCGCTTTCTGTTGCGCTCCGACGGACTCCGGTTCCGCGAGCCCCTGGTGCGCACCGGGGGAACCGCGCCGCCGGTGTGGACCGCGGGAACCGTGTGGACTGTCGGCGCGACCGCGAGGAGCGTCGGGCGACGGCTCAGCGGCTCTCGACAGGAACGAAGTCGCGCAGGACCTCGCCGGTGTAGATCTGGCGCGGGCGGCCGATACGGGAACCCGGCTCCTTGATCATCTCGTGCCACTGCGCGATCCAGCCGGGGAGGCGGCCGATCGCGAACAGCACGGTGAACATCTCGGTCGGGAAGCCCATGGCCCGGTAGATCAGCCCCGTGTAGAAGTCCACGTTCGGGTAGAGGTTGCGGGAGACGAAGTAGTCGTCGGAGAGGGCGTGCTCCTCCAGCTTCAGCGCGATGTCCAGCAGCTCGTCGGACTTGCCGAGCGCCGAGAGGACATCGTGCGCCGCCGCCTTGATGATCTTCGCCCGGGGGTCGAAGCTCTTGTAGACGCGGTGGCCGAAGCCCATCAGACGGACGCCGTCCTCCTTGTTCTTCACCTTGCTGATGAAGGAGTCGACGTCGCCGCCGTTGGCCTGGATGCCTTCGAGCATCTCCAGCACCGACTGGTTGGCGCCACCGTGCAGCGGGCCCCAGAGGGCGCTGATGCCGGCGGAGATCGAGGCGAACATGTTCGCCTGCGACGAGCCGACCAGACGCACGGTGGAGGTCGAACAGTTCTGCTCGTGGTCCGCGTGCAGGATCAGCAGCTTGTCGAGGGCCGAGACCACGACCGGGTCCAGCTCGTACTCCTGCGCGGGGACCGAGAAGGTCATGCGCAGGAAGTTCTCGACGTAGCCGAGATCGTTGCGCGGGTAGACGAAGGGGTGACCGATCGACTTCTTGTACGCGTACGCCGCGATCGTCGGCAGCTTGGCCAGCAGCCGGATCGTCGAGAGATGGCGCTGCTTCTCGTCGAACGGGTTGTGGCTGTCCTGGTAGAAGGTCGACAGCGCGCTGACCACGGAGGACAGCATCGCCATCGGGTGCGCGTCACGGGGGAAGCCGTCGAAGAAGCGCTTCACGTCCTCGTGCAGCAGCGTGTGCTGGGTGATCTCGTTCTTGAAGGACGCCAGCTCGTCGACCTTCGGAAGTTCACCGTTGATGAGCAGGTAGCCCACCTCGAGGAACGTCGAGCTTTCGGCCAGCTGTTCGATGGGGTAGCCGCGGTACCGGAGGATGCCCTCTTCACCGTCGAGATAGGTGATGCCGGATTTGTAGGCGGCGGTGTTGCCGTAGCCGCTGTCCAGAGTCACCAGGCCGGTCTGGGCCCGCAGCTTCCCGATGTCGAAGCCCTTGTCGCCGACGGTGCTGTCGATCACCGGGTAGGTGTACTCGCCATCGCCGTACCGCAGTACTACAGAGTTGTCGCTCACGTCATCCCTCACCGACGTAGTGCCTCTTCTTCGAGGTGCCCTGACTGTCTCTACCATCCCCCATTTGGCTCAGGAGAGTGCACTCGGGGTCGACCATTAGGCCTATTCGCGGCACTGAGTGCCGCCAACTTTCACATCCTGCCCCCTTCGCCCCGGTTCCGAAAGTCCGGGGTGGGCATTCCTCCCGCGCGGCACTCCCCTGGAGGGTGCTCCAGCGCGCACCGGAGGCACCGCCGGCCGTCCGGCCCGAGGCCCGCTCACGCTCCGCCGGAACCGGCTAGAAGCCGCCGGCCTGGAGGCTGCCCGAGAGCCGGTGGTCGAGCGCGGTGAAGCGGCGGCCGGCGGAGCCCGTACGAACGGCCTGCCCTATCGCCTTCCGGGAGCCCACCAGGACCACGAGCTTCTTGGCCCGGGTGACCGCCGTGTAGAGCAGATTCCGCTGGAGCATCATCCAGGCGCCGGTGGTGACCGGAATGACCACCGCCGGATACTCGCTCCCCTGTGAGCGGTGGATCGTCACCGCGTACGCGTGCGCCAGCTCGTCCAACTCGTCGAAGTCGTACGGCACTTCCTCGTCCTCGTCCGTACGCACCGTCAGACACTGGTCGTCCAGGTTCAGCGAGGTGACGACCCCGACCGTGCCGTTGAAGACCCCGTTCTGCCCCTTGTCGTAGTTGTTGCGGATCTGGGTGACCTTGTCCCCGACGCGGAAGACCCGGCCGCCGAGCCGCTTCTCGGGCAGTTCGGGACGGGCGGGGGTGATGGCCTGCTGGAGCAGGCCGTTGAGGGCGCCCGCACCGGCCGGACCGCGGTGCATCGGGGCCAGCACCTGGATGTCGCGCCTCGGGTCGAGCCCGAAGGTGGCCGGAATGCGGCGGGCCGCGACGTCCACCGTGAGCTTCCCGGCCTCCTCCGTCTCGTCCTCCACAAAGAGGAAGAAGTCACTGAGTCCCTGGGTGATGGGCTGAACCCCGGAGTTGATGCGGTGGGCGTTGGTCACCACACCCGACTGCTGCGCCTGCCGGAAGATCCGGGTCAGCCGCACCTGCGGGACAGGCCCTTCCTCGGACAGCAGGTCCCGCAGCACCTCTCCCGCCCCCACCGACGGCAGCTGGTCCACATCACCGACGAGCAGCAGATGTGCACCGGGTGCCACCGCCTTCACGAGCTTGTTGGCGAGCAGCAGATCCAGCATGGACGCCTCGTCGACCACGACCAGATCGGCGTCGAGCGGGCGGTCCCTGTCGTACGCGGCGTCTCCGCCCGGTTTGAGTTCCAGCAGCCGGTGGACGGTGGAGGCCTCGGCACCGGTGAGCTCGGCGAGGCGCTTGGCCGCCCGGCCGGTGGGCGCCGCCAGGACCACCTTGGCCTTCTTGGCCCTGGCCAGCTCGACGATCGAGCGGACGGTGAAGGACTTTCCACAGCCCGGCCCGCCGGTCAGGACCGCGACCTTACGGGTGAGGGCGAGCCGCACCGCCGCTTCCTGCTCGGGGGCCAGCTCCGCGCCTGTGCGACCCGCGAGCCACGGCAGGGCCTTCTCCCACACGACGTCCTGGAAGGCGGGCATCCGGTCCTCCCCGGCGCGCAGCAGCCGCAGCAGCTGGGCGGAGAGGGACAGCTCGGCCCGGTGGAAAGGCACCAGATAGACAGCCGTCACCGGCTCGCCCCCGTCGGGGCCCGGCACCTTCTCCCTGACGACCCCCTCCTCCTCGGCGGCGAGCTCGGCGAGGCAGTCGATGACCAGCCCGGTGTCGACCTGGAGAAGCTTCACCGCGGCGGAGATGAGCTGCTCCTCGGGCAGGAAGCAGTGCCCCTGGTCCGTGGACTGCGAGAGGGCGTACTGCAGTCCGGCCTTGGCCCGGTCCGGGCTGTCGTGCGGGATGCCGACGGCCTGGGCGATGCGGTCAGCGGTGAGGAAGCCGATGCCCCAGACGTCGGCGGCCAGCCGGTAGGGCTCGTTCTTGACGACCGAGATCGAGGCGTCGCCGTACTTCTTGTAGATGCGGACGGCGATCGAGGTGGACACACCGACGCCCTGAAGGAAGATCATGACTTCCTTGATGGCCTTCTGTTCCTCCCAGGCGGCGCCGATCAGTTTCGTCCGCTTGGGTCCGAGGCCGGGGACCTCGACGAGCCGCTTGGGCTCCTTCTCGATGATCTCCAGGGTGTCGACGCCGAAATGCTCGACGATCCGCTCGGCGATGCGCGGACCGATGCCCTTGATCAGACCGGAGCCGAGATAGCGGCGGATGCCCTGGATGGTCGCGGGCAGGACCGTCGTGTAGTTCTCCACCGTGAACTGCTTGCCGTACTGGGGATGCGAGGCCCAGCGCCCCTCCATGCGCAGCGACTCCCCCGGCTGCGCACCGAGGAGCGAGCCGACCACGGTCAGCAGATCGGCGCCACGGCCGGTGTCGACACGGGCGACGGTGTAGCCGTTCTCCTCGTTGCTGTACGTGATCCGCTCAAGAACGCCTTCGAGCACGGCCAGATTGGACATGATCCGACGCTACCGCTCGGGTACGACAGCGGGCCCGGCCTGTGGACAACTCCCGGTCGGGCAGAGCCCCGAGGGGCTCTCCCGAGAAGCTTTAGGGGCCCGGTCCCCAGGACCGGGCCCCACGCGCTCCCCCCTCCGAACAAGGCTTCCCGATCCCCCCGGACCCCTCCCCGGAAGCCTTGATGCCCTATACGACCGCCGTCACCGCGAAAGGGTTGCACGACTGCGGGCAGTAATTTTTCTTGGCACCAGAAAGGACGACAGAAGATGACAGAAGTGATGATTTACCTATGAGGGCGTCTTCGTCGCGACAGGGTGGCCTCCCTTACAGCGCATGCCTCACATACCGCTCCGCGACGTCGGCCAGCAGCTCCGCGCCGTCACGCACCCACAGGGTGTCGTTGAAGAGCTCGACCTCGATCGGCCCGTCGTAGCCGGCCGCGTCGACGCGTTCGCGCCACGTCCGCAGATCGATCGCCCCGTCGCCGATCAGGCCGCGACCGTTGAGCACGCCTGCCGGCAACGGGGTTGTCCAGTCCGCCAGTTGGAAGGAGTGAATCCGGTTCCCCGCCCTCGCGATCGCCGCCGGGGCGCGGTCGTCCCACCACACGTGGTAGGTGTCCACGACGACCCCGACCTGCTCGACGGGGAAGCGTTCCGCCAGCTCCAGCGCCTGGTCGAGGGTGGAGACGACACAGCGGTCGGAGGCGTACATCGGGTGCAGCGGCTCGATCGCCAGCCTTACCCCACGCTCCCCGGCGTACGGCGCCAGGACCTCCAGCGCGTCGGCGATGCGCTCCCGCGCGCCGTGCAGATCGCGGCTGCCGGGCGGCAGTCCGCCCGACACCAGGACCAGGGTGTCGGTGCCCAGGGTCACGGCCTCGTCGATGGCCGCGCGGTTGTCGTCCAGGGCATCGGCGCGTGCCGCGGGGGCGATCGCCGTCAGGAAGCCGCCGCGGCACAGGGTGGTCACCGCGAGACCGGCGTCGCTCACGAGCTTGGCCGCGGCCTCCACGCCGTACGCCTGCACGGGCTCGCGCCACAGGCCCACTCCCGGGACGCCGAGCCGTACGCACGCCTCGACGAGCTCGGGGAGGGTGAGCTGTTTGACCGTCATCTGGTTGATGCTGAAGCGGCCGAGGTCGCCCGGCGGTGCGCTCGCACCGGCGCCGCCCGCCGTGGACGGGTCGGCGGGCTCGGTCACCTCGGACGACTGGTTCACGTGGGCAGGCTGGTTCATCTCGGTCACTGGTCCACTCCGTACACGCCGAGCAGGGACGTCATGCGGGCCGCGGCCACCGTCGGGTCCGGGAACAGGCCCAGCCCGTCGCCCAGTTCGTAGGCCCGCGCGAGATGCGGCAGCGAACGGGCCGACTGGAGGCCCCCGACCATCGCGAAGTGGTCCTGGTGCCCGGCCAGCCAGGCGAGGAACACGACACCCGTCTTGTAGAAGCGCGTGGGCGCCTGGAAGAGATGGCGGGACAGCTCGACCGTGGGGTCGAGCAGTTCCCGGAAGCCCTTCGCGTCACCCGTGTCCAGGACGCGTACGGCCTCGGCGGCCACCGGCCCGAGCGGGTCGAAGATGCCCAGCAGCGCGTGGCTGAAGCCGCGTTCGTCGCCCGCGATCAGCTCGGGGTAGTTGAAGTCGTCGCCCGTGTAGCACCGCACGCCCTGCGGGAGCCGTCGGCGCAGCTCGACCTCGCGGCGCGCGTCCAGCAGCGAGACCTTGATCCCGTCGACCTTGTCCGGGTGTTCGGAGATGACCTGGAGGAACGTCTCGGTGGCGGTGTCGAGGTCCGTGCTGCCCCAGTAGCCGTCCAGCGCCGGATCGAACATCGGACCGAGCCAGTGCAGCACGACGGGTTCGTCCGCCTGGCGCAGCAGATGGGCGTAGACGTCCAGATAGTCCTCGGGGCCCTTGGCGGCGGCGGTGAGAGCCCGTGAGGCCATGAGGATGGCCTGGGAGCCGGTCTCCTCGACGAGCGCGAGCTGCTCCTCGTACGCCGCTCGCACCTCCTCCAAAGAATGTGCTCCCGGCGCGAGTTGGTCGGTGCCCACCCCACAGGCGATCCGGCCGCCGGTGGACCGCGCCTCCGCCGCCGAACGGCGGATCAGCTCGGCCGCTCCGGCCCAGTCCAGGCCCATGCCGCGCTGCGCGGTGTCCATGGCCTCCGCGACGCCGAGCCCGTGCGACCACAGGTGGCGGCGGAAGGCGAGCGTGGTGTCCCAGTCGACGACGACCGGTGCGCCCGGGCTGCTGTCGGCGTACGGGTCGGCGACGACGTGCGCGGCGGAGAAGACCGTACGGGAGACGAGAGGGGCCGCGTCGGCGCCTCTGGTCGTGAAGGGGGCGGGTTCGGGGCGCGGGTGGTACGTGCGCAGCCCGCCGTCCGCGTCGGGAAGCCGTAGCCCCTGCCCCGGCTTCCTTACGGAGGCCGGGGCGGGCGACGCGGAGGATGAGGTCGGGGTCGTCACAGCGAGAGCTCCGGTACGTCGAAGCGGCGCCCCTGCTCCGAGGACTTGAGGCCCAGTTCCGCCAGCTGTACGCCGCGCGCGCCGGCGAGCAGGTCCCAGCGGTACGGCTCGCCGAGTGTGACGTGGCGCAGGAAGAGCTCCCACTGCGCCTTGAAGCCGTTGTCGAACTCGGTGTTGTCCGGGATCTCCTGCCACTGGTCGCGGAAGGACTCGGTGGCGGCCAGGTCCGGGTTCCAGACGGGCTTGGGGGTGGCGCTGCGGTGCTGGACGCGGCAGCGGCGCAGCCCGGCGACCGCCGAGCCGTGGGTGCCGTCGACCTGGAACTCGACGAGCTCGTCCCGGTTGACGCGTACGGCCCAGGAGGAGTTGATCTGCGCGACGATGCCGCCCTCCAGCTCGAAGATCCCGTAGGCGGAGTCGTCGGCGGTGGCCGCGTAGGGCTTGCCCTGCTCGTCCCAGCGGCGCGGGATGTGCGTGGTGACGTGCGCGGAGACGGAGTTGACCCGGCCGAACAGCTCGTGCAGGACGTACTCCCAGTGCGGGAACATGTCGACGGTGATGCCACCGCCGTCCTCGGCCCGGTAGTTCCAGGACGGCCGCTGCGGTTCCTGCCAGTCGCCTTCGAAGACCCAGTAACCGAACTCGCCTCTTACGGAGAGGATCTCGCCGAAGAAACCGCCGTCGATGAGGCGCTTCAGCTTAAGCAGGCCAGGAAGGAAGATCTTGTCCTGGACGACACCGTGTCTGACGTCGGCACTCTGGGCGAGGCGGGCCAGGTCGAGGGCGCCTTCGAGGTCGGTGGCGGTCGGCTTCTCCGTATAGATGTGCTTGCCGGCGGCAACGGCTTTCTTGATCGCCTCGACCCGCGCGGACGTCACCTGCGAGTCGAAGTAGATGTCGACGCTGTCGTCGGCGAGGACGGTGTCGAGGTCCGTGGACCACTCGGTGAGGCCGTGCCGTTCGGCGACCTCTCTGAGGGCGTGCTCACGGCGGCCGACGAGGACGGGCTCGGGCCAGAGCTCGTCACCGTCGCCGAGGTCCAGTCCGCCCTCTTCGCGGATCGCGAGGATGGAACGCACCAGGTGCTGTCGGTACCCCATCCGCCCCGTGACGCCGTTCATGGCGATCCGCACTGTCCTGCGTGTCACGAAGTTCCCTCCATACGGCCGTAGCAAGCGCTTTCTATAGGGTATGAAGCTAGCCTGCCGAAAGCGACCGGACAAGAGTCCGGCGCCGATCCGCCGCGTCACCCACCTTCCGGAGGAACCGCCGATGACAGTCACCCTGGCCGATGTGGCTGCCCGCGCCCGGGTGTCGCCCGCCACCGTGTCCCGCGTGCTGAACGGCAACTACCCCGTGGCCGCGACCACCAGAGAGCGCGTACTGCGGGCGGTGGACGAGCTGGACTACGTGCTCAACGGGCCGGCCAGCTCGCTCGCGGCCGCGACGTCCGATCTGGTCGGGATCCTGGTCAACGACATCGCCGACCCGTTCTTCGGGATCATGGCCGGGGCCGCGCAGACCGAGATCGGCGGCCAGGAGGGGAGCGGCAGGGCCGGTGGCGAGAAACTCGCCGTCGTCTGCAACACCGGCGGCTCCCCGGAGCGGGAGCTGACCTATCTCACCCTTCTCCAACGCCAGCGGGCCGCCGCCGTGATCCTCACGGGCGGGGCTCTCGAAGATCCCACGCACATCGCGGCGATGTCGGCCAAGCTGACCAAGCTCGCCGACGCGGGGACGCATGTGGTGCTGTGCGGGCGGCCTCCGCTGCCGGGCAGCAGCGCGGTCGTCGCTTCACTGGCGTTCGACAACCGGGGTGGCGGGCGGCGGCTCACCGAGCATCTGCTGGCACTGGGGCACCGCAGGATCGGATACGTCGCGGGTCCGGCGGAGCGCACCACCACCCGGCACCGCCTGGAGGGTCACCGGGCGGCACTGACCGCCGTGGGGCTGACGGACGACCAGGGTCCGCTGACGGTGCACGGCCCCTACGACCGGCGCTCGGGCTACGAGGCGACGCTGGAGCTGCTGCGGCGTGCGCCGGACCTGACGGCGGTGGTCGCGGCGAACGACACGGTGGCGCTCGGGGCCTGTGCGGCGGTGCGCGACCAGGGGCTGCGCATCCCGCAGGACATCTCGGTGGCGGGCTTCGACGACCTGCCGTTCTCGGTCGACGCGGTACCGGCGCTGACGACGGTGCGGCTGCCCCTGTACGAGGCGGGGGCGCGGGCCGGCCGGCTCGCGATGGGGACGGAGGCTCCGCCGCCGGGCGGGATCGCGACGATCGCCGCGGAGCTGATGGCGCGGGCTTCGACGGCGCCGCCGCGAGGGTGAGGAACGGGTGAGGGGTGAGGAACCGGGTGGGGGGCGTGGTGCGAGTGGGGGGCGTGGCGTGGGAGCTGCGGTCGGGGGCGGTGGGGCTGAGGGCGGTTGGCGGGGCCCGGGCGGAAGCGGGGCGGGTGGGTTCACCCGATCGAGTGTCTTGCCGATCTTGGCGGCCCGAGCGTACCGTTGACTGAGTCAAGAAAAATGAATGAGCGAAGGGTCGGGGGACCATGACCATTCAGGAGATCCGCGCGTTCAACCGCTTCTACACGAACCTCATCGGCGCGCTGAATTACAGCAAGCACCTCTACACGCCGTACACGCTGACCGAGTCACGGCTGCTGTACGAGCTCGCGCACACGCCACGTACGGATGCCGCCGAGCTCCGGGCCGAACTGTCGCTGGACGCGGGATATCTGAGCAGGATGCTCACCAAGTTCGAGCGGGACGGCCTGGTTGAGCGCGCTCCGTCCGAGCAGGACGCCCGGCGGCAGCGGATCACGCTGACACCGCAGGGGCGCGGGACGGCCGCGCTGCTCGACGAACGCTCGCGCGAGGCGGTCGGCACGCTGCTGGACCGGGTCGAGCCGGATCAGCGCCCGCGCCTCGTGGAGGCGCTTCGGACGGCCAGGGAGCTGCTGAGCGCCGGCGAAGCCGCTCCTGACGGCCGCCGGGCGTCCGCCTCGCGGCGCGAGGGGCCCGTGCTGCGTGAGCCGGTCCCCGGCGAGCTGGGCTGGATCGTGCAGCGGCACGGCGCGGTGTATGCGGCGGAGTACGGATGGGACACCGCTTTCGAGGGTCTGGTCGCCAGGATCGTCGCCGACTTCGCGGCGGATCACGACGAGCGGCTGGAGCGGGTGTGGATAGCCGAGCTCGACGGGCGGCCGGTGGGCTCGGTGATGTGTGTACGGGACGAGTCGCCCGGCACGGCGCGGCTGCGGCTCCTGCTCGTCGAGCCGGAGGCGCGCGGACACGGCCTGGGAGAGCGATTGATCGAGGCGGTAGTGGATTTCGCGCGCGGTGCGGGGTACCGGGAGGTGGTGCTGTGGACCAACGACGTCCTGACCGCTGCGCGAAAGCTCTACGTACGGGCGGGGTTCAGCCTCGTCGCCGAAGAACCGCACCGGTCCTACGGAGCGGACCTGGTCGGCCAGGACTGGCGGCTCCCGCTCCTCGACGAGTCCGTCGTGGACTCTCACTCGTGAAAGGAAAGACGGAGTGAAATTCGCCTTCTCGACCCTCGGTGTCCCTGGCCTCCCCATCCCCGAGGTCGTCGCCCTGGCCGAACGGACCGGCTACCAGGGGGTGGAATTGCGCGCCCATCCGGAGGAGCCGGTGCATCCGGGCATCGGGGCGCGTGAACGGGCGGCGGTGGTCGATGAGTTCAGGCGGCACGGGGTCGAGATCCTCACCGTCGCGGGCTATGCGCGGGTGGCCGCCGAAGGGGGCGACGAGGAGGAGTTGCGCCGGGAGCTGGACGAACTGATCTGGCTGGCGCGGGATCTGGGCGCCTCGTACATACGCGTCTTCCCCGGCGGCGGCGACCAGGACCCCGAAGCCGCCGACGCCACGGCCGCCCGCCGACTCGGTGCCGCGGCGCCGCTCGCGGCGGAGTCGGGGGTACGGATCCTGCTGGAGACGCACGATTCCCATCGCACGGGCGCCGACGCGATGCGCGTCCTCGGTCTCGTCGGGCACAAGCAGGTGGGTGCGCTCTGGGACGTGATGCACACCTGGCTCGGTGGCGAACGGCCCGTCACCAGCCACGCGTCGCTGTCACCGCACCTCGGCTACGTACAGGTCAAGGACATCGCGTCGGCGGAGGACACGACGCCGCTGGCGCTGGGCGCGGGGGTGCTGCCGCTGGGCGAGTGCGTCGGGCTGTTCGCCGGGGACGGGGACGACGGGTGGCTCTGCTGGGAGTACGAGAAGCGCTGGTACCCGGACGCGGCGGACCTCCCCGACCAGTTGGCCCCCGGCCGCGAACACCTGGAGGCGCTGCTCGCGCGGGGGCGCTGAGGGAGCCCGGGGCGCGGAGGGAGCCGGGAGCGCTGACGGGGTCCGCGGGCGCGCCAAGGGAGGCTCTGCGGGCCGGGACCGGCGGGCCGAGACCGGCACCGGACCGGCGGGCCTGGACCGGACCAGCGGGCCGAGATCCCGAGCGGAACGTGCCCGACGAGACCAGGGGCAAGACCGGCGCGCTGAGACCGGGGGCACGGCGGGACCGGGGCCGGACCGGGGCTGGGGCCGACTGGCCGGGACCCGGACCTGCGGACCGAGGTCCGGGGCGGGACCTGCCGGACGAGACCGGGGGCCGAGACCCCGAGCGGGACCTGCCCGACGAACCCGGGGCCGAGACCGGTGCGCTGAGATCGGGGCAGGGCTGGTGCTGGAGGGGGGGGGACCCGCTGGGCCGGATCGGGGTCAGGGCTGGGGCTGGGGGGTTGGCAGAGGGGGCTTGTGGGCGAGGAGTTTGGCGTGGGGGGTTGTCTCGCCGTCGTAGGGCTCGCGGACCAGGCGGGCGGGCACCTGGAAGCCGGCCTGGTTCAGCAGCTCGGTGACCCGGTCCGGGGACAGCCTGCGGAAGTCGAGGCTGACGCGGTGGCCGAACGCCTCGTCGTAGTGCCGGGGCTCGTCGCCCACCTGGAAGGCGAGGAGCAGTCGGCCTCCGGGGGCCAGGACCCGGTGGAACTCCGCGAAGACGTGAGGCAGTTGCTCCGGGACGATGTGGATGATCGAGTACCAGGCGACGAGGCCGGCGAGCGAGCGGTCCGGGAGGTCCAGGCCGGTCATCGAGCCTTCCTCGAACCGCACGTCCGGGTAGGTCCGGCGGGCCATCGCGACCATCACCGGCGACAGGTCGATGCCGGAGATGTTGAGCCCGAGCGTGTGCAGATGGGCGGTCATCTGGCCGGGACCGCTGCCGACCTCGACGACGGGGCCGCCACCGTCGGCGAGTACGTACTCGGCGAAGGTGCCGAGCATCGCGCGCCCGTACGGGTCGGCGCCGGGGTGGTCCTTGCTGAGCTCGGCGTAGTCGGCGGCGATGGCGTTGTAGCCGTCCCGGGTGTCACGGATGAAGGAGGGTTCGAGTGCGGTCATGGGCGAGGAGGTTAACCGGCGGCCCGCCGGAGGCGGTTGAGGGGGGGTGGGGTCGCGTTCGGGCTTACGGCACCTTTTCCTTTAAATCGGCGGAATCCCCACCTCCTGGGAACCGCAGGGGCCTCCCGTACGTCCTATTTCATGTGCTCCCGTCGGCATTCCGCAGCGCGGTGTCGGCCCTCGTACTCACTGGCTACGATCGCTGACTCCCCTCTCCAGGCCGCCTGTGGCCGGGCAGCACACCGCCACCGGTGCGCCCCCCTTGTCTGCGCCGGTGGCGGTTCCGTGCCTGCGGACTACTGACGGAGTGTCGGCATCCGCTCCAGGTTCTGCTTGTCGAGCTTCGCGTCGAACGCGGCCAGCGGCTTCGCCTTCTCGGCGTCCTGCTGTACGGCGGCCGGTGCGACGTCCGCCCAGTCGAGGATGCGGGCCGTGGCCTTCGCCTCTTGGTCGTCCACGAGGCCGGCGACGTTGGCGCCGTGGTTGGCGCCCGGGGCGGTGTACACGTAGCTGTCACGCGCGCCGTGGCCCAGGCGGAAGCGCTCGGCGCCCCACGGGTCGTTCTCGCCGTAGACGAACAGCATGCGGTCCGCGTGGTGGCGGACCCAGTTGTCGACGGACGCCATCTCCCACGGGCGGAACTTCATGGGGATGTCGCGCGGGACGAAGTTCCGCGGCGGCTGGTAGCCGTAGCGGCTCAGGTTGCCCAGGTGGGGCAGCTTGACCGTGGGCGCGCCCAGTTCGGTGCCCGCCTGGTAGTAGTACGGCGTGTACCCGGCGAGGCCCTGGTCGGTGTAGAAGGAGAAGCCGGAGATCGCGTCGATGATGTTGTAGATCTCCTCGTCCGACGCGGTGGCCGGCGGGATGTCCGCGCAGTCGGCTTCCAGGCTGTACTGCCAGAAGGCCCACACGAAGTCGAGCACAACGGCCTCGTACGCCTTGTCGAGCGTGCCGACGGTGGTGAAGGTCGCGCCTTCCGCCTCCGCCCACGTCGCGTACATCTTCTCCAGCGGCTCGCGCCTGACCAGCGCCTCACGCTGTACGGCGTTGAGCTTGTCGCGGCACTCCGCGGTGCCGACCTTCTCGAAGAAGCGGTCGTAGGCGGAGTCTTCCTTGTTCACCACGTCGTTGGGCGCGACGTAGGCGACGACGCCGTCCATGTCCCGGGGGTGGAAGCGCTCGTAGTACGTGGCGGTCATGCCGCCCTTGGAGCCTCCGGTGGCGAGCCACTTCTTCGGGTAGATCTTCTTCAGCGCGCCGAAGATCCGGTGCTGGTCCGCGGCGGCCTGCTCGTAGTCGAGCTTCGACCAGTCGGCGGGCTGGGGCCGGGACGGGGTGAAGAAGCGGTATTCGAGCGACACCTGGTTGCCGTCGATGATCCGGGTCGGCTCACTGCGGCTCGGGTTGGTGGACACGCCGTACCCGCTCGTGAAGAACACGGTGGGACGGCTGGTGTCCTTGTGCAGCAGCGTGAGGCGCTGCTTGAAGGTTCCCTTCGACGGCCGTTTGTGGTCGACCGGCTGGGTGTAGTTGAGGACGAAGTATCGGTAACCGGGGTACGGCTTCTCCTCGATCAGGCTCATCCCCGGGATGGCGAGGATCTGGTCCTTGATGTCGGGGGCCGCGGATCCCGCGTTCCCCTCGGCGGCCGTTGCCGCCCCGGCCGCGCCCAGCGTGCCGACGAGCAGCACGAGCGACAGCAGCCATCTCAGCGCCTTGCGCATTCACACTCCCTGTGTTCATGACAGACGCCCGCGAACCTAGCCGGGGAGGCACCCGCGCCGCCAGCCCCCACGAGGCGCTCGCACCCGGATGGCGCCTCGCACGCCCCGCGCACACGCCCCCGCTCGCCGGCACGGACGGGGCGCGGGCGAGACGTGAGCGAGTCGCGAAGAGGACGCGGAGGAGGCGCGGAGGGAACGGAGGGGGCACGGAGAGAGGGTGGAGAAACGTTCGGAGATCGAAAACGGACCGGTTCCGGGCGCTTCGGAGCACAATTCGGGGCGCTGTCGGAAGTGGGCTCGCCGACCTCCACCGACGCTTAACACGGCTGTCACAACAAGGCCATCGGCTTTCCTCCTCGTAACCGCCGGGGCGCCTCGCCATGCCCGGAATACCGCCTTCACACACCCGTCCCGGGCGGCTTCGCGCCCACCTTTCGGCCGTTTATCAACCGGGCTCAGGATGGCCCGAATTGGTTGCCTCGGGATCGTTTCCCCCTCGTGGGACGCGCCCTTCGGGCACCGCGAGGGGACCTTCTTGGCGCGTCTCGACCGGTCGCGGGCCGCGTCCGCGACGGATCCGGCCGGACACCCCGCGGAGGTACCCAGTCGCGACGTTCCGGACATCACGGCACCGACCAGACTCATGACGGAGCACAAAGGATGCTGTGATCTGCGTCACATATTCCGGGCGTGTCGCATACCCCCCGGGCGCTCTCCGAAGGAGCGGAAAACTGAAGCTGGGAGACCGTTCGGGCACCCCCCGGACCGACCGGTGACGGGTCGACAGCACAGCGCGATCACATCCCGCCCTGTTCACCTCCCCCACCGGACCGTTTGAACATACGAAGTGGAGGCGAGGTGGAGGGGTGTCATGGCCGCGGGTGGCCGACGTCTCGCCCACCTCGCACACGGGGGAGAAAACTCTCCCGTCACGGGCGGACGGACCGGATTACCACTCCGGTCCGATGACTGAAACGGGGGAAGGAATTGACTGACACGTAGACCGGAAATCCATACTTCTCGGACCACGCTCGAACGAACCGGATACAGCAGCTCTTCCGGCGGCAGCACTGCGAACGGGCTTCTTGTCTCGGGCCGTCGAGCATCTCGGAATCCGGCGCCTCACCGTCGGACAACCGTGAGGTTGATACAGGTGAATCCACGAAGTGTCCTCAGAGCCCCCCACCTCGGACTGGAAAACGATCACTTGAGAATCCTTCAACTCGTCTCGCAGGGCTGCACCATGGCGCAGGTCGCGCGCAGGATGGGAATGAGCGACCGCACACTGCGCCGAAAACTGCGGACAATATGCGAACGGGTCGACGTCGAGACGCCGATCGAAGCGGTCGTGTGGGCCGTACGGCGAAGAATCGTGTGAGCCTCGCCGAATCCACGCCCCGACGCCCGTGAATCACAGCACCACGCGGTATCGCACAAAGCATCACCCACCGCGTACGGGCGACGAGAATACGTAATTCTCGGTTCGGACATGTGGGCCCGGAGCGGCGGCGTCGAGTGACGGTTAGCGGAGGAATCGTCACCGACCGCCGTTCGTAAGCCCGGACCTCGGGCCGCCTTCCACGCGGGATGTTTTTCCCCCTGACTCGCGCGGAGGCGGCCCGACGGTGCGTCCGGGGGCGGCCGGACAACGGGCCTGGCAACCGGCTTGGCAACCGGCCTGGCAACGAGCCTGTCAGCGGCCCGGCCGCGCACCGACTCAACAGGAAGCACGGCCGGTCGGGGGCCGGCCCACGATCAACGGGGCAGCGGACGCCCGCCCCTCGGCCCCACACGGCCAGCCCGCCCCAGCCCCGCCCCCGGACGGCATCCGCACGGGCATCCCGACGGCATCCTGACGGCATCCCGAAGGCGCTCGGGAGGCGAGGGGGCGGCGTTCGGAGGGGGGTTCGGAAGGGCTGGGAGCGCTCACGGGGGACGGCCGTGTACGGCCCGTCCGGGGTGGCCCGGCAGTCGTGCACGTTACCCACCGAGCCCCGCCCCGGCCGGGCGTGGCCGATGGCGGTCAATTCGTTGTCCGCCGACGGCGTCCCGCGATAGAAATCGGCTGTGGCAGGCGAAAAGATTCAATACCCGCAGGGCCGGTCTTCCGCGTCGGCTGTCGACAGTCCCGTGGACGCATCGGTCGAACAGCTCCTCGTCCAGCTCGACTTGGGTTCACTCAACGCCTCGGAGGTTTTCTCCTACCCCGGCCGCAACGACAACTGGTCGGGCGTGACCGACACCGGCAAAGCCGTATTCGTGAAGCGCCTCAAAGGGAATCCGAAGGAATCCCTGAAGCGCTACCGGCGGCTCATGTCATTCGAGCGCCTGATGAATCGCGGCCAATCCCCCTTCCCCCGCCCCGAATTCCTGGGCGGCGACGAGGAAGGGCGCCTGCTGGTCTTCGGCATGCTCGACGACATCCGGTCGGGCAGCGAGCTCGCCGCGGAGGACGAGTTCACCGAAGCCACGTCCGCCGAGGCCGGCCGTACGGTGGCCGCCCTGCACCAACTGCCGTTCCTGCCCGAGGACTTCCCCGAGCCGGATCCGCACCCGTACCCGCCCGTCGAGGATCTGCGCTCGCTGCCGCTGGAGCACTACGTCAACGCCACGGGCGCGTTCATCCAGGGCTGGGGGCTGCTCCAGCGCGACGCGGCGCTGCTCGACGGGCTCGAACGGCTCCGGGCGACCGAGTCCGAGGCGGCGCGCGTGCCGATCCACGGTGATCTGCGACTGGATCAGTTCCTGGCCACGGAGAGCGCGCTGTACGTCAACGACTGGGAGGAGTTCCGGCTCGGTGACCCGGCGCGTGACGTCGGGGCGTACGTCGGCGAATGGCTGCACCGCGCGGTGCTGCGGATCCCCTCGCAGGAGACGGACGACGCGTTCTCGGCGACGCTCACCCACGAGGAGGTCGTGGCGCGCGGGAGCGAGGAGCTGGAGCGCGTACTGCCGCTGATCGCCGCGTTCCACCGCGGGTACCGCGAGGGCGGGGCCCCCGAGGACGAAGGACTCGTCGTACGGGCCACGTCCTACGCCGGATGGCATCTGATCGACCGGCTGATCGCCTCCACCAAGGAGAACGGCCGCCTGTCGGCCATCGTCAGGGCGGCGGCCGGAATCGGCCGGACCGCGCTGCTTGATCCGCGGAGCTTCGTCTCCACGGTGGGACTCGGGGAGGCCGCATGAGCACAGTCACGGGCACGGCCGAAAGCACGGCCAAAGGCACAACCACAGACACGGCTACGGCCACGGCCACAGCTCCCGCAGGTCGCGCCAACGCGAACGCCAACGCCGCTGCCAGCGCCAGCCCCGGCGTCGATCCGGAGCTGACCGACGCCCCGCCCCTCCTCTCCGCCGGACTCCAGAGCGCGCTGGACACCGTACGGATCGCGGAGGACGGCAGGACCGCCTGGATCGGCGACGACGAGGTGACCGCCGAGTCCCCCTCCGCGATGCGCTTCACACTCGCCCGCGCCCTCTACGAGGTGCTGCACACCGGCCGCGGCATACGTGACCGCAAGGCGCCCAAGACCCTGCGCGCGCCGGAGTACGAGACCCGGATCGCCGAGGCGACCCCCCACGCGACGACCGTCGCGCCCGCCGTCCTCACCGGGCGTCGGACGGCCGCCGGCCGCCGCGTGGTGGAGATCGACGGTCTGCGCCTGAACGTGCCCGACTCCGTGACGCTGCGGGAGACCGGCCGTACGGTCGGCGACCCGGCGCGCCCCGTGGTCCTGATGGGACTCCCGTCCGCCCGCCCGCTGATCTCGCCGGGGTTCTTCCTGGTGGACAGCGGCAAGGGCCGTACCGGCGGGGGCGATCTGCTCCGCATGTATCTGCGGGTGGCCGACGCCGAACAGGCGCCCGCCCTCTGGAACGCCGTACTGAGCACGCTGGAGAGCCGGTCGGCGATCTACCGGGCGAAGATCATCTCGAACCCGGCCAGCCTGCCGCGGAACGACGGCATGGTCGTCTATCTGAGTGCCGAATCCTGGGGCGTGGTCGACGCGTTGACCGAGAGCGCCCTGGCCACCGGGCTGCCCGAGGGCCCGCCTCCGTCGTTCGCGCATGTCGTGGCCCCAGGCGTGACGGCCGCCTGGGAGCCGAAGGACGACCGCACCGGCATGCGCGGACTCAGCTTCGGCGAGCACCGCTCGCACGTCGTGGCCCGCGCGTTCGTGGCCGCGGCCGAGCAGGGGCGTGAGCGCCCGACGGCCGCCGAGCTCTCGGCGGCCTGCGCCGCGGCCAACGTGGACCCCGCCGACCCCGCCCGGAATCTCGACTCGGCGGCCTGGCCCTGGACGGCCACAGGCTCCGCCGTCCCCGAGGCCAGCGCCGACCGCGTGGCCGACCCCGACACCAACACCACCCCCGGGGCCGCCGCCGCGCCCTGAACCGTCGGCCGTGCGACCCGAAAGTGACCGGATGCACCCGCACGCTTGAGGAGTACCACCACCATGGCCAAGGCAGAACCACGTCCGGCCGGCACCGACGAACTGCGTGTCTTCGCCCAGCTCCTGGAGGGCCGGAAGACCGCCGTCGCCGGTGCGGTGGTGATGAGCATGCTCTCCGCCGTCGCCACGCTCATGCTCCCCCTCCAGGTCCGCGACCTGGTGATCGCCCTCGGCCAGGACGAACGGCCGATCCGTCCGATGCTCGCCATGGCCGGTCTCGCGCTCGGCGCGGGCCTCGCGTCGGCGATCGGCTCCTTCCTCCTCGCCCGCGCCGGTGAGGCCCTCGTCTCCGAGGCACGCTTCCGGATCGCCGCGCACATCCTGACCCTGCCGCTACGGCGTGTACGGCGCGAGGGAGCCGGCAATCTGGTCGCCCGTGCCAGCTCCGACAGCTCGCAACTGCGCTCCGTGGTGGACGTCGGCGTGGCGCAGATCCCCTCGTCACTCTTCCTGGCCATCGGCACGCTGATCGCCATGGGCCTGCTGGACTGGGTCCTGCTCCTGGTCGTCCTCGCCACCTTCACCGTCGCCGGGCTCGGCATCTTCGCCTGCGTACGGGCGATCCGCAGCGGCGTGGAGAGGCAGCAGAACGCCATCGGCTCCATGTCCCAGCAGATGACGGCCGCCGTGCTGTCGCTGCCGACGGTCAAGGCGTTCCTGGCCGAGCGTCAGGTGGCATCCTCGCTGGGCCACAGCGTCGACGACGCGCGCAAGGCCGCCGTGTCCGTCGCGCGAGTGAGCGCGCTGGTCGGTCCCACGATGCAGTTCGGCCAGCAGTTGTCGATCGTCGCGGTCATGGTGGTGAGCGGGGCGCGGCTCGCCTCCGGGGATCTGAACATCGGCGAGTTCGCCGCGTTCATCGTCTATCTGCTGCAACTGGTGTCGCCGCTCACCCTGTTGGTGTCGGGCTTCGCCCGTATGCAGGCCGGCCTGGCGGCCCGCGGCCGGCTGAACAGCGTTCTCATGATCCCGTCGGAGGACTCCGGACCCACCACCGCGATCGAGCCCTCACCCACCGCGCCGGCCGTGGAGTTCGACCGGGTCACCTATGTCGACGGCGATCGCACGATCATCCACGAGGCGGCGTTCGCGGCGCCCGCGCGCGGGCTGACCGCCATCGTCGGCCCCTCCGGCGCCGGCAAGACGACACTGCTCGGCCTCACCGAACGTTTTCTGCTGCCGGACTCGGGCCGGATCTCGGTCTGCGGTTTCCCGGTCGAGGAGTGGCCGCTGCACCAGCTGCGCGGGCAGATCAGTTACGTCGACCAGAGCTTCACCCTCGTCGAGGGCACGGTGCGCCGGAACCTCCAGCTCGGCCAGGACACCGCCGTACCGGACGCGGAGCTGTGGCGGGCGCTGGAGACACTCGGGCTGCGGGCGGCCGTGGAGGCGCTGCCGGACGGACTCGACACCGAACTGGGCCGCGCCGAGGACCTGTCGGGCGGCCAGCGGCAGCGGCTGGCCGCCGCCCGCGTACTGCTCCGGGAGACCCGCGTCGTCCTCTTCGACGAGCCGACGTCCCAGCTCGACAGCGAGAACGAGGAGCGGCTGCGGGCGCTGATGCGTGAACTCGCCGCCGAACGCGCGGTGATCGCCGTCGCCCACCGCATCTCGACCGTCCAGGACGCCGATCTGATCGTGGTCGTGGACGAGGGGCACATCGTCGACCGGGGTACGCACGAGGAGCTGCTGACGCGCTCCGCGCTCTACCAGGAGCTGGTGCACGGCCAGGCGCTGCGCGGCGGCGAGGCCGGGCGCGTGCCCGCCGGAAGCACCACCACCGCACCGACCGCGGTGCCCGCCGGGACCACCGCCGCCGCACCGGCCGCGGAGGAAGCCACGGCGACCGCTCCCGCCCCCGAACCCACCACCACCACGCCCCCCACGGACCCGGCGCCCGCGCCGGAGACCGCCCCCGTTCCCGAGCCCGCGCCCGTGGCGGGTTCGGGGGCGGGAGCGGGAGCGGGAGCGGCGGCCCGGTGACCGCCGGAGCGGGTGTGCCCGAACCGGTGGGGATACGGCGGCTGCTGGTCGTCGGTACCGGGTCGGTGACCGCCGCCCATCTGCCGTTCTGGGCCAGCTGGCTGAAGATGGGGCAGCCCGGTGTCGAGGTGCGTTACGTCCTGACGGGGGCGGCCACCCGGTTCGTCACCCATGAGGCGCTGGTCGCCATCGGCGGCTGCGAGGTGCTGGCGGACCGCTGGCCCGAGGAGCCCGAACCCCGCGCCCGCCATGTGGATCTGGCGCAGTGGCCGGACGCCGTGGTGGTCCTGCCCGCGACGCTCAACTATCTGGCCAGGCTGGCGCTCGGGCTCGGTGACTCACCGTCCGTCCTCGCGCTCCAGTGCACCGAGGCCGCGATCGCTCTGGCGCCCGCGCTGCCGCCCGGAGGCGCGCAGAGCGCGGCGTACGCGGAGCACTCCGCCAAGCTCGCCGGACGCCGCAACGTCGTGGTCGTCCCGCCGCACCCCGGCCGCAGTACGACCAGTGGCCGGCGCGAGGCGTGGGCGCCGGCCTCCTTCCCCGAGGTACTGACCGCCGCGGACCGACTGCGGGCGGAACTCGCGAAGTCGGCGGAGCACGCCGAGCAGGCGGAGCAGGCCGAGCAGGAACACGCATCAGCGGAAGAGCGGAATCAGCGGAATCAGAGGGAGAGAGCATGACCACCGAAGCACCCCAGCAGACCGGGAACCGTACGAACGGCTCCACGGCCTCCCGGAAGAGCAACGGCAGCAGCGCGTACGGCGAGGCGCTGGCCGACGTGTACGACTCGCTCTACCCCACCTCCGGCCCCGCCATCGACTCCATGATCACCTTCCTGGACGAGCTGCGCCCCGCCCCCGCCTCGCTCCTCGAACTGGGCGTCGGCACCGGCCGGTTGGCCATCCCACTGGCGAAGCACGGTTACCGCGTGCACGGCGTGGACGCCTCCCCCGCGATGCTGGCGAAGCTCCACGAGAACGACGCCACGGGCGAGATCACCAGCTCGGTCGCCGACTTCAGCGCGCTGGAGGTGGAGGAGCGGTACGACGTCGTCCTCACCGCGCTCAACACGTTCTTCATGCTCCCCACCCAGGAGTTGCAGATCAGCTGTCTGCGCGGGATCCACGACGCGCTCGCCGACGACGGGGTCGCGGTCTTCGAGACGTACAACCCGCAGAACTACCACCGCCTCACCGAGGCGACGACCCAGATCGGCCATCTGGCCCCGGACGCGCTGCTGTTGGACACGGTCCAGGTCAACCGCCAGCTCCAGTCCGCCCTCGTCGTCCACACGATCCTGGGCCCGGACGGGCTGCGGAAGGTGCCGGAGGTCAGCCGGTACGCGTGGCCCGCGGAGTTCGACGTGATGGCCAGGCTCGTCGGGCTGCGGGTCACGGGCCGCTGGGCCGGCTGGGACCGGAGCGCGCTGTCGGAGCTGACGGAGAAGCACATCGTCGTGGTGGAGCGTCAGAAGGCATGACAACCTTGACGGAGTGATGTGTTAACGCAATACTTCAGCGAGTTAACACATCACCGTCGGAAGGTGTGGCACATGGCTACGGCAGCGCTGGAGGTCGACCGCGTACGGAAGAGCTACGGCAAGCGCCGGGCCGTCGACGACATGACCTTCGAGATCCGCTCCGGCGAGCTGTTCGGCTTCGTGGGAAGCAACGGGGCGGGCAAGACCACCACGATGCGGATCATCCTCGGAGTGCTCACGCCCGACGCCGGGGAGGTCCGCTGGCTGGGCCGTCCGGTGGACTTCGCGGCCCGCAGGCAGTTCGGCTACATGCCCGAGGAGCGCGGTCTGTATCCGCGGATGAAGGTCGCCGAACACCTGCGGTATCTGGGTGAGTTGCACGGCATGTCGCGGGCCGGGGCGCGGGCGGCGGCCGACCGGTGGATCGAGCGGCTGGAGGTGGACTCGTACGCCTCCGAGGAGGTCCAGAACCTCAGCCTCGGCAACCAGCAGCGGGTCCAGCTCGCGGCGGCCCTCGTACATGAGCCGAAGGCGCTGGTGCTGGACGAACCGTTCTCCGGGCTCGACCCGGTGGCGGTGGACGTGATGCGCGACGTGCTGGCGGAGAGGGCCGCCGAAGGCGTGCCCGTCATCTTCTCCAGCCACCAACTGGCCCTTGTCGAACGGGTCTGCCACCGGGTCGGCATCGTCGGCGGCGGGCGGCTCATCGCCTGCGGGACGGTCGAGGAGCTGAGCGGGAGCGCCGAGCGCCGGCTGCTGGTCGACGCTCCCGGGGCGGACGAGAACTGGGCGGCGGGGCTGGCCGGCGTGGAGGTCATCAGCCGCGAGGGCACCCGCACCCGGCTGCGGCTGGCGAAGGGCGCGGACGACCAGCAGGTGCTGCACGCGGCGCTGGCCACGGGGCCGGTGTCCGCCTTCGTATCGGAACAGCCGCCGCTGACCGAGCTGTACCGCGATCTGGTGACCAGAGACGACGCGGCGAACTCCGCCGCCGAGGGCCCGACACCCACGGCAGATGCCACGGACACGACGGACGCGTCGGTGGATGCCACGGACGCGGCCGGCGGGGCGGGCAGGGTCGAGACGGTTTCGGCGGGCAGCGGGAGCGAGGGCGGCGGGCGATGAGTACAGAGGCACAGGCGGACGCGAACGCGCACGCCGCCCCGGGCACGGACAAGGACCCGGGCACGGACACCGGCGCCACGGTACGGGGCGGTGGCACGGCGGCCCCCGGCGGCGGCCCCTCCCCCGATCCGGGCGCCCTCTCGGCGCGCCGGGCCGTCGGACTGGTCGCCAAGCGCGAGATCAACAGCCGGATGCGGACGAAGTCCTTCGTACTGAGCACGCTGGGACTGGTCCTCGCGCTCGGCGTCTACACCCTGATCATCCTCTTCTCCAAGGAGGGGCCGACCAAGGTCGGTGTCGACCAGGACACCGCGTCGATGCGCCCGATGCTCACCGCCGCCGCCGACCGGGCGGGCGGCCTGGACTTCGAGTTCGTCACCGTCGACGGCGCCCGGGCGGAGACGCTGCTGCGCGACGGGGACGTCTCCGCCGTGATCAGCGGCGACACGGCGAACCTCACGGTGACCGTGGAGCGCGAGACGGACGAGGATCTCCTCGCCCTCGTGAACGCCGCCGTGGCCGAGGAGCGCACCACGCGGGAGCTGGAACGCGAGGGCGTGGACCCGGTGGACTTCGCGGAGCGCGTGGCGTCGTCGAGCCTGGAGACGAGGACGCTGGAGCCTTCGGAGAACAGCGCGGCCGAGCAGTTCGCGCTGATCCTCTCCTCCACCGGACTCCTGTACTTCTTCTTCATCGTCTACGGGATCATGCTGGCGCAGGGCGTGGTGGAGGAGAAGACGAGCCGCGTGGTCGAGCTGCTGCTCTCCAGCATCCGGCCCTGGCAGCTCCTCGCGGGGAAGCTGATCGGTGTGGCCGTGGTCGGTGTGACCCAGCTCGTCCTGCTCGGCGGGGCCGCCGTCGTACTCGCCGAGGGCACCGGCGCCATCTCACTGCCGACGGCGGTCGGCGGGACGCTGGTGACGATGGGCGTCTGGTTTCTGCTCGGTTTCTTCCTCTTCGCCGCGATGCTGGCCGCCGCCGCCGCGCGCGTCTCACGGCAGGAGGACCTCCAGGCGGTGGTGCAGCCGGTGATGGTGCTGATCACGACGCCGTTCGTGCTGGGCATCACCCTGCTGAGCAAGAACGCGCACGACCCGGTGATCGAGTGGGTCTCGCTCGTACCGCCGCTGAGCCCGATCCTGATGCCGGCGCGCATGCTGCTGGGCATCGCGCCGGCGTGGCAGGTGGCCGTGTCGCTGGTGCTGGCCGTGGCCGCGCTGGTGGGTCTGACCCGTGTCGCGGGGCGGATGTACGCCAACAGCGTGCTGCGCAGCGGCTCCAGGGTTCCGCTGGCCGACTCGCTGCGGATGCGCTGACCGCGGGCCGCCGACGTACCCGTGTCTCCCTGTCCCTCGTCCGTCCCTGTCCCTCCTGCCCCGTCCGTCCCTGTCGCCCCTGCCCCGTCCGCCCGCCGGGCCCGCCGCTCCCCACGCGTGGCACCCCGGCCCGATCCCCCCACCCGCCCCACTCACCCCGGCACTTCACCCCACACCCATATCCCCGAGAGCCCATTCCCCCCACCCCCACCCCACCCTCATCACCACCCCACGGGAGTACGTCATGAGCAGCGCAGTCTGGATCGCCATCGGAATCGCCCTCCTCGTCGCCGTCGTCGCCGGGATCAGCAAGAGCAGGAGCTGATCCCCGCCCGACACCGCACCACCGACCGAGGGGCCGGCGTTCCCGGGAATCACCCGGG
>NZ_JBHXRM010000033.1:0-80082 GCF_042716895.1 Streptomyces sp. NPDC058653
GGCCCGCCCCCTCTTGCCGAGGGGGCGGGCCTTCCGCCGTACCGCGTACGTGCCGAGTGCCGTGACGCGAGCGCCTACTGGCCCGCGAACTTGTCACTCATCATCGTGTAGAGCTGCTCGGCGCCCTCGCCGAACCGGGGACCGGCCAGCCAGCCCGCGGTGACCGGGCCGATGGAGGTGTTGGAGACCAGCACCGACTCGCCGTCAGGCCCGGCCGCGATCCAGCCGCCCCCGGAGGAACCGCCGGTCATCGTGCAGCCGATCCGCCACATCGTGGGCGTGCCGGGAGCGATCGAGAGCCTGCCGGCCGCGTCCACGCACTTGTGCATGATCAGCCCGTCGTACGGCGGGGCCGCGGGGTAGCCCCATGCGCCCAGGTCGCCGATGCCGCTCGCCTCGGGGGCGTCGAAGTCCACGTCCAGGGCCGCGCCGACGGTCTCCTCCAGGGACTTGCCACCGTTCTCCGGAGTGACGTGCATGACCGAGTAGTCGTACGCCGCTCCGTCGCCGCCGGTCGGGCCGCCCTCGTTGATCCACTCGTTGGAGGTCGCGACCCAGTCGGCCCAGTACTGCCCGTACGGCGCGACCTCCTGCGGCTGCGCGTTCTGCAGGGCGTCGGCGGACTTGCCCGTGTTGTTGTACGCGGGCACGAACATGATGTTCCGGTACCAGCCGCCGCCCGCGCCCGCGTGCACACAGTGGCCCGCGGTCCACACCAGATTGGACTTGCCGGGGTTCTTCGGGTCCTTCACGACGGTGGCCGAGCAGACCATGGAGCCCTCGGGGGAGTCGAAGAAGACCTTGCCGACCGGCGCCGCGTGGTCGGTGTACGGCGTCTTCTCCGGCTCGGCCTGGACCGGCTGCGGCTCGGGGTCGGTGACGTCCTGGTCGCCGGAGATGTCACCGGCGGCGAGAGTCTTTGTCGGCGACTTGGCCGTCTTCATCCGCTCGGGCTTCCACAGGTCCTTGATGACCGGGTTGACGAAGTCCTTTGCGCTGCGCAGCCACTTGTCCTTGTCCCAGTTCTTCCACTCACCGTCCTTCCACTTCTCCGGGTCGACACCGTGCTCCTTGAGCCGGTCGGCCAGATCCGCGGGTATCCCTCCGCCGCCCGCCCCGTCGGCAGCGGGAGTCGAGGAGGCGGACTTGTCGGACGCGCTGTCCTCGCTGTCACCACCGCAGGCCGTGGCCGTCAGCGCGAGGGCCGCGACGAGGCTGGTCGCGGCCAGCAGCGGACGTATCGATCGCATAAAAAACGTTCCCCCTGGAAGCATTTGAGTCACTTGCCATGCACGTGTCACGCAGAAAGGTGGCCCTCAGGCGGACCACCCATGCGGTGATCTCACTCTATGCGGCCCGATTCCGGGCCCGCGAAGGAGGGAGTACCGGCGGCGGCCCGTCGTGCCCGACGGACCCTGGTGACCGCCGCCGGGTCCTACTGGCCCGCGTACTTCTCGCTGACAGCCTCGTAGATGCCCTTGGCCTCGTCACCGAGCCGCGGGCCCGCGAGCCAGCCCGCGGTCACCGGTCCGATCGAGGTGTTCGACACCAACGCGGGCCCGCCGTCGGCGCCGTTCGCGATCCAGCCGCCCCCGGACGAACCGCCGGTCATCGTGCAGCCGATGCGGTGCATCGTCGGGTCCTGGGCGTTGATGGACAGCCGGCCCGGCTTGTCCTCGCACCGGTAGAGCTTCTGTCCGTCGAACGGCGGCGCCGCCGGATAACCGGTCGCGGTCATCGAATCGATCTCCGGCGTGGCCGGCGCGTTGAACTCCACCGGCAGCGCGGCACCGACCGTCTCCTCCAGCGACGTGCCGTCACCGCCCTTCTCCGGTGTCACATGGATCACCGCGAAGTCGAACGGAGCACCCAGGCCGCCCGTCGGCGCCCCCTCCGCGATCCACTCCTCGGAAGTCTGCGCCCACTCGCCCCACCAGATGCCGTGCGGTGCGATCTCCTCCTTGGAGGCGGTCTCCAACTCCCCGATCGGCAGGGCGCTGTTGTTGTACGACGGGACGAACGCGATGTTCCGGTACCAGCCACCGCTCTTGCCCGCGTGCACACAATGGCCCGCCGTCCACACCATGTTGGACTTGCCAGGGTTGGCCGGGTCCTTCACCACGGTCGCCGAGCAGACCATCGAACCCTCGGGCCCGTCGAAGAAGAGCTTGCCCGCCTCGGGCGCGTCCCCGTCGTACGGCGCGTTCACGGCCGCCGCCTCCACCGACTCAGGAGTCGGGTCGGTCACACCGGCGTCCCCGGAGATGTCCTCCTCCTCGACCGGCCGGTCGGGCTCCTCCGCGTCCCGCATCCGGTCCGGGTCCCAGAGGTCCTCGATGATCGGGTTGACGTAGTCCCGCGCCTCACGGAGCCACTTGTCCTTGTCCCAGTTCTTCCACTCGCCGTCCCTCCACGTGTCCAGGTCGATCCCGTGTTCCTTGAGACGGTCCTGAAGATCGGCCGGAATGGTGATCTTGCCGTCGGAGGCCTCACCGGAGGAACCGCTCGGCTTGTCGGCGGAGTTGGTCTCGTCCGGCCCACAAGCGGTGGCGGTGAGAGCCAGGGCCACGGCGATCGAGGCGACCGCGACCGCGGAGGAACTTCCACGCCGCGCGCCCCTCCCACGGCGGGTGGTGAACGGTGGGCGAATGGCTCGCATGTCGGGATCCCCCTGGGACTTCGGAACTCTTCTGAACTGACGAATCAACTGGATCGAACCGGATGAAACGACCCGGTCCTGGGGACCGGCGCCGGAATGAGGCCCCCACTATGCCGGTGCCGTTGGGGACGGCGGAGGGCAGGGCCACGGTTCCGCCGACGAAGGATCTTCCGATCGGCCGTGCTCCCGGACGCTTCCCGTCGTTGGTACCTTCGGGGGACTCGACGCCGGCGTTCACCACTCGCACCGCGGCGCTCGACCCGCCGCGTCGACGCGTGACGTAACCGTTCCGGCGGGAGGACCGACAGCCGTGGCCGTGACCGAACCGAACCCACCGATGCCGCTCGTCGCACCCGCCGACGACGCCTTCGTCCGGTCCGGGGACCACCGCTGTGACGACCGGCGGAAAGACCACCGACACCTCCGGTCGGCAACCGCTCCGGTTCGCTGACCCGGCCCCCTCACAAGGAAGTCCTCCCGTGAACTCCACCCCCACGCCCGACGCACCCGAGATCGTCGGCCGCCCGGCCACCGCCACCCAGGACCCCGGACCGGGTGATCCGAACCCCCCGGTGACGGCCGCGCCCGTGACGATCGGCACCGCCACGGTGCCCCGCCAACTCCCCACCGCCGAAGACGCGAACGCCGATCCCCGCACACCGGCCGCGTCGCCCGGGGCCCCCACCGCCCGGGCAGCGGCGGCCGACCACCCGGACCACCTCGACGACCCCGACGCGGGGAAGGCAGCCGACGGCGCGTCGGTGGAGAACCTGCTGCGGTGCTGGGCCAGGGAGAGCGGCGTCTCCCGGCCGGACGGAGAGACCCTCAGGATCCCGCTCGACGCGAGCGGCACCGCACTGCTCGTCCCCGTGCGCTACTGGTCGGCCACCGGCTGGCACCGCTTCGGCATGCCCCTCCTTCAGAGCGCGGGACCGCGATCGGCTCCCCTCGACGCCGTCACCGTCGCCGCACTCCTCAGCCGCGAGGCGGGTCAGAGCCAGGGCGCCGAACTGGTCGCCAGGGTCGCCGACTCCGCCCGCCGCACGGCCGTCTTCCTCACCGACCGGCGGGCAAACCCCGGCACCACGGGGACGGACCTCTTCCTCGCCGCCGAACAGTCCCTCGTCCTCGGACACCCCCTCCACCCCACCCCCAAGAGCCGCGAGGGGCTCTCCGACACCGAACACCGCCACTACGCACCCGAGTTGCGCGGCTCCTTCCCCCTCCACTGGATGGCCGTCGACCGGTCCGTACTCGCCACCGACTCGGCCTGGACCGAGCAGGGCCGCGCCGTCCACGCCGAGCAGCTCACCACCCGCCTCGCCGGAGACCTGGAACTCCCCGACCACACCGTGCCCCTGCCTCTCCACCCCTGGCAGGCGCGGGAGTTGACGCACCGTCCCGCCGTCCGCGCCCTCCTCGACGCCGGTCTGCTCCACGATCTCGGGCCGCACGGCGACCCCTGGCACCCCACCTCCTCGGTCCGGACGGTGCACCGGACCGGCGCCCCCGCCATGCTCAAGCTCTCCCTCGGCGTACGCATCACCAACTCCCGCAGGGAGAACCTCCGCAAGGAGCTCCACCGCGGAGTCGAGGTCCACCGGCTGCTGCGCGGCGGCCTCGCCCAGCAGTGGCGCGCCGCCCACCCGGGCTTCGACATCGTGCGCGACCCCGCCTGGCTCGCCGTCGACACGCCCGACGGCGAACCGGTCCCCGGGCTCGACGTGATGCTGCGCCACAACCCGTTCCGTCCCGAGAACGACGCGGTCTGCGTCGCCGGACTCGTCACCCCCCGCCCCTGGCCCGGCCGCCCGGACACACACTCGCGTCTCGCCGACACCGTGAACCGCCTGGTCGCGCGCACCGGCCGGCCCACCGGCGCCGTCTCGGCGGAGTGGTTCCTGCGCTACCTGGACCAGGTCGTACGCCCGGTGCTCTGGCTCGACGGCACGGCAGGCGTCGCGCTGGAAGCCCACCAGCAGAACACCCTGGTTGTCCTCGACCCCGACGGCTGGCCCGTCGGCGGTCGCTACCGCGACAACCAGGGCTACTACTTCCGCGAGTCCCACCGTGAAGCGCTCGACCAGCGCCTCCCCGACATCGGCAAGGTCAGCGACACCTTCGTCCCCGACCACATCACCGACGAGCGGTTCGCCTACTACCTCGGCATCAACAACGTCCTCGGTCTCATCGGAGCCTTCGGCTCCCAGGGGCTGGCCGACGAACGCGTACTCATCGCCGCCTTCCGCCAGTTCCTCGCCCGCGCCGCCGCACTCGGCTCACCCCTGCCCGGCCAACTCCTCGACGCGACCACCCTTCGCTGCAAGGCCAACCTGCTCACCCGACTGCACGGCCTGGACGAACTCGTCGGCCCGGTCGACACCCAGTCCGTCTACGTCACCATCCCCAACCCCCTTCGCGCCTGACCGCACACACCCGTCCGAACTGCCGAGAGGAGACAGCCGCCGTGCCTCCCACCGACGCGAGCACCGGCACCGGGACCACCGCCGGGACCACCGCCGGGACCGGGACCGGAGCCGGTCCCGCACCGCATCCGGGCGAGGCCGCCGAGGACACCCTCGACCTCCGGCTGACGGAGGACTTCGTGGGGCTGCTCGGAGACGACGAGCCGGTGCCGGCCGAGACATCCTCGGCTGGCACCGGCGAGTCCGCGCTCCTCGACTTCCCCGCCAGGTGGGGCGCGGCGGGCACGTCGGCCGGTGTCTTCCGCCTCGTCCCCGTCCGGATCGAGCGCGACCTGACCCTGGTCAGCCGCTGGATGAACGATCCCGCAGTCGCCGCCTTCTGGGAGCTGGAGGGCCCCGAGGACGTCACCGCCGACCATCTGCGCGCACAGCTGCGCGGCGACGGACGCAGCGTCCCGTGCCTGGGCGTGCTCGACGGTGTGCCCATGAGTTATTGGGAGCTCTACCGCGCCGATCTCGACCCTCTCGCCCGCCATTACCCCGCCCGTCCCCATGACACAGGAATCCACCTTCTTATCGGCGGCGTGGCCAACCGCGGCCGCGGTGTCGGCACCACCCTCCTCCGCGCCGTCGCCGACCTCGTCCTCGACCATCGCCCGCACTGCGGCCGTGTCATCGCGGAACCGGACATCCGCAACACCCCCTCCGTGTCGGCCTTTCTCACGGCCGGCTTCCGCTTCTCCGCGGAGCTCGACCTTCCCGAAAAACGAGCCGCTCTCATGATTCGCGAACGAGCCCTGCGAGACCTGCTGTGAACGACCCGCTGCTTTCCATACACCGCACGATCCACATCGGTTCCGTCCCGAGGAGTCCCCTTGCCGACATCCCCGACCGCACGCGCTTCCGCGACCACCGGCAGCGGTTCCCCCACCAGCCCGATAGCCGGTGACCCCGGTACGGACATCACCAGCACCACCGAAAACCCGATCCCCACCGCTCCCGGCGACCCCCTCGCCACCACCCCGCTCTTCACCCCGCCCGAACTGACCCCGCGGATCTGGGCCGCCGCCGCAGCCCGCCTCCTCGCCAAACTCCTCGGAGAGTTCGCGTACGAGGAGATCATCGAGCCCGTCGCCCGGGCCGGCTCGAACGGCGAAACCCCCGACCACTACACGCTCCCGCTCGACGACGGCACCCCGCTCACCTTCCGCGCCCGACGCGGCGCGTACGGCGGCTGGCGCGTCGACCCCGACTCCGTCGAACTCGCCGGGCAGCCCTTCCGCGATCCCCTGCGTTTTCTCGTCCTCGCGCGCCGCATCCTCGCGATCGACGGCGCCACCCTCGGCCATGTCGTCCGCGAACTGAACGCCACCCTCGTCGCCGACGCCAGGATCGACGGCACCGCGCTCACCGCGGCCCAGCTCGCCGATCTCGACTACGCCGACCTCGAAGGCCATCAGACCGGCCACCCCTGGCTGATACTCAACAAGGGCCGTACCGGATTCTCGGCCAGCGACGCCACCCGCTGGGCGCCCGAGTCCCGTACCCCCTCCGCGCTCCCCTGGATAGCCGTCAGCACGGACCTCGCCGCCTACCGGGGCGTCCCCTCCCTCGCCTCTCCCGAACAGCTCTACGGCTCCGAACTCGACCCCGTGACCCGAGACTGCTTCGCCTCGGTGCTCCGCTCGCGGGGCCTCGACCCGTCCACGTACCTCTATCTCCCCGTACACCCCTGGCAGTGGGACGAGGTGCTCCTGCCGCTCTACGCCGCCGAGATCGCCGCCGGCGCGATCGTCCCGCTCCCCACCGACGGCGACGTCAGACTGCCCCAGCAGTCCATCCGCACCTTCCTCAACACCACCCGGCCCGACCGGCACACGGTGAAACTGCCGCTGTCCATCCTCAACACCCTGGTCTGGCGCGGCCTGCCCACCGAACGCACACTGGCCGCACCCGCCGTCACCGCCTGGATGCGAGGGCTGTACGAGGCGGATCCTTTCCTCAGCGACGAATGCGGAGTGATCCTGCTCGGCGAGGTGGCGTCGGTGACGGTGACGCACCCGCTCTACGACCACCTTCCCGAGGTCCCGTACCAGTACAAGGAACTCCTCGGCGCGATCTGGCGCGAACCCCTGCCCGCGCGGCTGGCCCCCGGCGAACGGGCCCGGACCCTCGCGTCCCTCCTGCACACCGACCCCCAGGGCCGGGCCTTCACCGCCGAGCTCGTGGAACGGTCCGGGCTCTCCGCCGAGGACTGGCTCCGCCGGCTCTTCGCCGCGCTGCTGCCACCCCTTCTCCGCTTCCTCTACCGCTACGGAACCGTTTTCTCACCGCACGGGGAGAACGCCGTCGTCGTCTTCGACGAGAGGGATGTGCCGGTGCGTCTCGCGATCAAGGACTTCGTGGACGACGTGAACGTCAGCGCCCAGCCCCTGCCCGAGCACGAGGCGATGCCGCCGGAGGTCAAGGACATCCTCCTTACGGAAGAGCCGTCGTTCCTCACCCAGTTCATCCACTCCGGGCTCTTCATCGGCGTCTTCCGCTTCCTCGCGCCGCTCTGCCAGGACCAACTCGGCGTACCGGAGCGGACGTTCTGGTCACTCGTACGGGCCGAAATCCTGCGCCACCAGGCCAGGTTCCCCGAACTCAAGGATCGCTTCGACACGTTCGACCTGCTCACGCCCCGAATCGCGCGGCTCTGCCTCAACCGCAACCGGCTGCATGTCGACGGATATCGCGACCGCGCGGAACGCCCGCACGCCGCCGTGCACGGGACCGTGGCCAACCCGCTCGCCCTCCCCGTGGCCGGAGCGAGCGAGACGTGATCGTCGTTGTCAGTGGTGAGCCTTAGGGTGGTCGAGCTATGACGAAGCCATCTCTCTCCGAGCTCCTCCATGCCGCCGTCACCGCTGTCGGCGGTGTGGAACGCCCAGGCCAGGTCACCATGGCCGAGGCCGTCGCGGAGGTCATCGACGACAACTCCCATCTGCTCGTGCAGGCCGGCACCGGCACCGGAAAGTCACTCGGCTATCTGGTGCCCGCGCTGGCGCACGGCGAGCGTGTCGTGGTGGCCACCGCGACCCTGGCCCTGCAGCGGCAGCTCGTGGAGCGTGACCTTCCGCGCACGGTCGACGCGCTGAGCCCCCTGCTGGGGCGGCGGCCCGAGTACGCCATGCTCAAGGGCCGCTCCAACTACCTCTGTCTGCACCGCCTCAACGAAGGCGTGCCGCAGGAAGAGGAGGACGGGCTCTTCGACCAGTTCGAGGCGGCGGCGCCCACGAGCAAGCTCGGTCAGGACCTCCTGAGGATGCGGGACTGGGCGGACACGACGGAGACCGGCGACCGGGACAATCTCACGCCGGGCGTCTCCGACAGGGCGTGGGCGCAGATCTCCGTCTCCTCGCGCGAGTGCCTGGGTGCCGCGAAGTGTGCCTACGGCGCCGAGTGCTTCGCCGAGATGGCCCGTGAGCGGGCCAAGCTCGCCGATGTCGTGATCACCAACCACGCCCTTCTGGCCATCGACGCCATCGAGGGCGCACCCGTCGTCCCGCAGCACGAGGTGCTGATCGTCGACGAGGCCCATGAGCTGGTGTCGCGGGTGACCGGGGTCGCCACGGGCGAGCTGACCCCCGGCCAGGTCAACCGCGCGGTCCGCCGAGCGGCCAAGCTGGTCAACGAGAAGGCGGCCGACTCGCTCCAGACCGCCGCCGAGACCTTCGAACGGCTGATGGAGCTGGCGCTCCCGGGCCGGCTCGAAGAGATCCCCGAGGATCTCGGTTACGCGCTGATGTCCTTGCGTGACGCCGCGCGCACGGTGATCTCGGCGATGGGCGCCACCCGCGACAAGTCGGTGCAGGACGAGGACGCGGTGCGCAAGCAGGCACTCGCGGCGGTCGAGTCCGTCCACAGCGTCGCCGAGCGGATCGCCAACGGCAGCGAGTGGGACGTGGTCTGGTACGAACGCCACGACCGTTTCGGGGCGTCTCTGCGGGTCGCCCCGCTCTCGGTCTCCGGCCTGCTGCGGGAGAAGCTCTTCAGTGAGCGCTCGGTGGTGCTGACCTCGGCGACACTCAAGCTGGGCGGCGACTTCAACGGTGTCGGCGCGTCGCTGGGGCTGGCCCCGGAGGGGACTCAGGGAGAAGAAGTGCCGCAGTGGAAGGGCATCGACGTCGGTTCGCCCTTCGACTATCCCAAGCAGGGCATTCTCTATGTCGCCCGTCATCTCTCCCCTCCCAGCCGGGAGGCATCGCGCGCGGACATGATGGACGAGCTGGCGGAGCTGGTCGAGGCGGCCGGCGGCCGTACGCTCGGACTGTTCTCCTCGATGCGGGCCGCCCAGGCGGCCGCCGAGGAGCTGCGTGGCCGGCTCGACACGCCGATCCTGCTCCAGGGGGAGGAGACCCTCGGCGAGCTGATCAAGGCTTTCGCGGCCGACCCCGCGACGTGTCTGTTCGGCACCCTCTCGCTCTGGCAGGGCGTGGACGTGCCCGGGCCGAGTTCCCAGCTGGTGGTGATGGACCGGATTCCGTTCCCGCGCCCCGACGACCCGCTGATGAGCGCGCGCCAGAAAGCGGTGGAGGAGGCGGGCGGCAACGGCTTCATGTCCGTGGCGGCCACACACGCCGCCCTGCTGATGGCGCAGGGCGCGGGCCGACTGGTGCGGGCGTCCGGGGACCGTGGTGTCGTGGCCGTACTGGACTCACGGCTGGCGAAGGCGCGGTACGGCAGCTATCTACGGGCCTCGATGCCCGATTTCTGGTACACCACCGACCCCAATCAGGCCCGTCGCTCGCTGGCCGCGATCGACGCGCGGGCGAAGGCGGACGGTCAGTAGGCGGCGTAGCGGGAGGAGCCGGAGCGGGCCGGATCGACGGCGCGGGCCCGAACGCACAAAGAACGCACAAGGAGGCAGAGAGGACCCCGGATGCGTAGAGCGAGCTCCGGGCGGGCACAGCGAGGCCCCGGGACCGGCGCAGTAGGTCCCGGGGCCGGCCTGAGCCGGCGAGCCCTCACACCCGCCGCAGGACCGCCACAACCTTGCCGAGGATCGTCGCGTCGTCACCGGGAATCGGCTGGTACGCCGCGTTGTGCGGGAGCAGCCACACATGGCCGTCCTCGCGGCGGAAGCGCTTGACGGTGGCCTCGCCGTCCAGCATCGCGGCCACGATGTCCCCGTTCTCCGCGACCGGCTGGCGGCGGACCGTCACCCAGTCGCCGTCGCAGATCGCCGCTTCGATCATCGAGTCCCCGACGACCTTGAGAACGAACAGCTCGCCGTCACCCACCAGTTGGCGGGGGAGCGGGAAGACGTCCTCGACGGACTCCTCGGCGAGGATCGGCCCACCGGCGGCGATCCGGCCGACCAACGGCACATACGAGGCGGCCGGTTTGCCGGTCGTGTCCGTCTGCTGGGTGCTCGGCTGGTCGGAACCCCGGACCTCGTACGCCCTCGGCCGGTGCGGATCCCTGCGCAGGAAGCCCTTGCGCTCCAGGGCCATCAGCTGATGGGCGACCGAGGATGTGCTGGACAGGCCGACGGCCTGGCCGATCTCCCGCATCGACGGCGGATATCCCCGCCGCTGAACGGAGTCACGGATGACTTCGATGACCCGCCGCTGCCGGTCCGTGAGACCGGAGCTGTCCGCCCGGATTCCAGGAGGTCGGCCGGGCAGCGAACGGGTGGGCTTTACGCCCTCCGGATTTGCGGCTGCGTCATTCATGGGATGCACCGGCTCGAGTCGGCTCTGGGAGCGGTCCTGGGCGGTAATGGTGGCGCTGTCTGCTGCGGTGGTCACGTCGGCCCCTCTCGAAATGTTCTCCCTAGCTGGACAACGGTAGTTGCTTTCGAAAGGTTGCGCCAAACACACGTTCGAGTGAAAATCCCCGGATGCGCTGACGCGGCAATTTCGGCGGTGTATGTAGCGCCTATTCGGCGCCTTCCGCACGGCCCGTCCACGGCCCGTCCGCGGCTCGTCCAAGAGACTTCCACGGCCCGCCGGAGGGCTCGTGGCGACAGGCCCGACAGCTCTCGCGGCACCGCCGACGAGGCCCCAGTGTCTCATCGGGCGGCCCGGGACCGCGGCACCTTCCGGGCTCCCGTACTCTCGTGCCGGGCCCGCTCGCGCCGAGCGCCGCAGGGCCGCCGATCCGTCGCCCGGCGCGACACGCGCGACCGCTCCGAAGCGTGCGCGATCCCCACATGTAGTGGTTGGATTGGCTCAGTCGCCCAGAAGTAGTGGTCCCGGGTCTTTCCCCGCGGAGGCCATCGCCTATGCTGGAGACCGCTTCGTAAGGCCCGTCCAGGGTCGTCGGGGCTTCTCAGTCGTGCTGTGAAGGAGGGTCGGAAGCCATGCACTGCCCCTTCTGCAGGCACCCCGACAGCCGTGTCGTCGACAGTCGCACCACCGACGACGGGACGTCCATCCGGCGCCGCCGTCAGTGCCCCGACTGCTCGCGCCGTTTCACGACGGTGGAGACCGCCTCGCTGATGGTGATCAAGCGCAGCGGAGTCACGGAGCCTTTCAGCCGTACCAAGGTCATCTCCGGCGTCCGCAAGGCATGCCAGGGACGACCGGTCACCGAGGACGCTCTCGCCCAACTCGGCCAGCGGGTCGAGGAGGCGCTGCGCGCCACCGGCAGCGCCGAACTGACCACCCACGATGTAGGGCTGGCCATACTCGGCCCCTTGCAGGAGCTCGACCTCGTCGCGTACCTGCGCTTCGCATCCGTATACAGGGCGTTCGACTCGCCCGAAGACTTCGAGGCCGCCGTGGCGGAGCTCCGTACGCGGCCTCCTGAAGAGAAAGGCGGGTCCGGCGCGACCTCCGCGGTCCCCGAGCCCGTCACCGCCGCCGACTGACCGGACACCGGCAGCGGCACCGGTCACACCGACCAGTCGGTGAGGACCGATCGGTCATCGATGGATCATCGATCGGTTACCGACCTATCGCGACAGCTCAGCGACCGATCATTGTCGATCGGGCGCCCGGCGGCGATGAGACCCGCCACAGGCGCCCCACGAGGCGCCGGTGGCATCGGACACATCACTGTGCCAAGGGAAGAACGTGGCACTTCAGGGCGTTTTCGCCTGTATATGGGAGGCGGCATGACAGAGACGGCGAGCGGTCCGACGGCGCGAGGTTCCCGGAGCAAGGGAGCCAAGACCGGCAAGGGCCTGCGTATCGAGCGAATCCACACCACCCCCGGCGTGCATCCGTACGACGAGGTGGTCTGGGAACGCCGGGACGTCGTCATGACCAACTGGCGCGACGGCTCGGTCAACTTCGACCAGCGTGGCGTCGAGTTCCCCGGCTTCTGGTCGGTGAACGCGGTCAACATCGTCACCAGCAAGTACTTCCGCGGGGCTGTCGGCACTCCCCAGCGTGAGACGAGCCTCAAGCAGCTCATCGACCGGATCGTGAAGACGTACCGCAAGGCCGGCGAGGAGCACCACTACTTCGCCTCGCCCGCAGACGCCGAGATCTTCGAGCACGAGCTGGCGTACGCCCTCCTGCACCAGATCTTCAGCTTCAACTCGCCGGTGTGGTTCAACGTGGGGACGCCCCAGCCCCAGCAGGTCTCGGCCTGCTTCATCCTGGCCGTCGACGACTCCATGGAGTCGATCCTCGACTGGTACAAGGAAGAGGGCATGATCTTCAAGGGCGGCTCCGGCGCCGGCCTCAACCTCTCGCGGATCCGCTCCTCCAAGGAGCTTCTCTCCTCCGGCGGCAACGCGTCGGGTCCCGTCTCCTTCATGCGCGGTGCCGACGCCTCCGCCGGGACGATCAAGTCCGGCGGCGCCACGCGGCGCGCGGCGAAGATGGTCATCCTCGACGTCGACCACCCCGACATCGAGAACTTCATCGAGACCAAGGTGAAGGAGGAGGAGAAGATCCGCGCGCTGCGTGACGCGGGCTTCGACATGGACCTGGGCGGGGACGACATCACGTCCGTCCAGTACCAGAACGCCAACAACTCGGTCCGTGTGAACGACGAGTTCATGAAAGCCGTCGAGGCCGGCGGCAAGTTCGGGCTGCGCGCCCGGATGACCGGCGATGTCATCGAAGAGGTCGAGGCGAAGTCACTCTTCCGCAAGATGGCCGAGGCCGCGTGGGCCTGCGCCGATCCCGGCATTCAGTACGACGACACGATCAACCAGTGGCACACCTGCCCGGAGTCCGGCCGGATCAACGGCTCGAACCCGTGCAGCGAGTACATGCACCTGGACAACACCTCGTGCAATCTCGCGTCGCTGAACCTCATGAAGTTCCTCAAGGACGACGACAAGGGAAACCAGTCCTTCGAGATCGACCGTTTCTCCAAGGTCGTCGAACTGGTCATCACCGCGATGGACATCTCCATCTGCTTCGCGGACTTCCCGACCCAGAAGATCGGCGAGAACACCCGCGCCTTCCGCCAGTTGGGCATCGGCTACGCCAACCTCGGCGCCCTGCTGATGGCGACCGGCCACGCGTACGACAGTGACGGCGGGCGCGCGCTCGCCGGCGCGATCACCTCCCTGATGACGAGCACGTCGTACAAGCGCTCCGCCGAACTGGCCGCGGTCGTCGGTCCCTACGACGGCTACGCGCGCAACGCCGAGCCGCACCAGCGCGTCATGAGGCAGCACGCCGACGCCAACAGCGCGGCCGTGCACGTCGACGACCTGGACAGCCCGATCTGGGCCGCGGCCACCGAGGCCTGGCAGGACGTCATCCGGCTCGGCGCCAAGAACGGCTTCCGCAACGCGCAGGCCTCGGTCATCGCGCCCACCGGCACCATCGGTCTCGCGATGTCCTGCGACACCACCGGCCTCGAACCCGACCTCGCGCTGGTCAAGTTCAAGAAGCTGGTCGGCGGCGGCTCGATGCAGATCGTCAACGGCACCGTGCCGCAGGCCCTGCGCCGCCTGGGCTACCAGGAGGAGCAGATCGAGGCGGTCGTCGCCCACATCGCCGAGAACGGCAACGTGATCGACGCGCCCGGCCTCAAGACCGAGCACTACGAGGTCTTCGACTGCGCGATGGGTGAGCGTTCCATCTCCGCGATGGGCCACGTCCGGATGATGGCGGCGATCCAGCCCTGGATCTCCGGCGCGCTCTCCAAGACGGTGAACCTGCCGGAGACGGCCACCGTCGAGGACGTCGAGGAGGTCTACTTCCAGGCCTGGAAGCTGGGCGTCAAGGCGCTGGCGATCTACCGGGACAACTGCAAGGTCGGCCAGCCGCTCTCCGCGAAGAAGAAGGAGCAGGTCGCCGAGAAGGCCGAGGACACCATCCGCCAGGCGGTGGAGAAGGTCGTCGAGTACCGCCCGGTCCGGATGCGCCTGCCCAAGGGCCGCCCCGGCATCACCACCTCCTTCACGGTGGGCGGCGCCGAGGGGTACATGACGGCGAACTCCTACCCGGACGACGGCCTCGGTGAGGTCTTCCTGAAGATGTCGAAGCAGGGCTCGACCCTCGCCGGCATGATGGACGCCTTCTCAATCGCGGTCTCCGTGGGACTTCAGTACGGCGTCCCGCTGGAGACGTACGTATCGAAGTTCACGAACATGCGCTTCGAGCCGGCCGGTATGACGGACGACCCGGACGTGCGCCTCGCCCAGTCGATCGTGGACTACATCTTCCGGCGGCTGGCGCTGGACTTCCTTCCGTTCGAGACGCGGTCGGCCCTGGGGATCCACTCGGCGGACGAGCGGCAGCGTCACCTGGAGACCGGCTCGTACGAGCCGTCCCTGGAGGACGAGGGTCTGGACGCCGACAGCCTGGTGCAGTCCACCCCGCGCCCCGTGGAGCCGCTGAAGTCGGTGGGTCCGACGGCGACGTCCGGCGCGGCGGAGGCACCGGCCCCCAAGCAGGCGCACACCTCGGCGGAACTGGTCGAGATGCAACTCGGCATCAGCGCCGACGCGCCGCTCTGCTTCTCCTGCGGCACGAAGATGCAGCGGGCCGGGTCCTGCTACATCTGCGAGGGCTGCGGGTCGACGAGCGGCTGCAGCTGATCGCCTGAGGCGGAGGGGACGGGCGTCGGCACGGTGCCGACGCCCGTCCCCCGTCGGCGTCGTGGCGCCGTCAGACCTCGCCCATCCGTTCGGTGAACTCCTGCGGATCGGCGTCGAAGCCCCGGAACGCCCGATGGAAGTCCCACGTCCCCAGGTCGTCCCTGGTGAACACGGCGATCGTCGCGGCCGTCGAGCCCGGGACATCCGCGAAGTCACTCGCCGTCAGCTCCGCGAGGCCCTCGACGACACGGACCGTCGGACGCGATATGTCGCCGAACGTCCGCCGGCCCTCCCGCTGTTGGATCACGACTCCCACAACCACGCGCACGAACTTCGCGTTCAGCCGGTCCAGCTCCAGTTTCATCAACTCGTCGACGCCGAACCCCTGGCCCGTGCGGCTCTCCCTCTCCAGGATGATCGTCCCGTCGGGTGAGCGGCTGTCGAAGTGCACCAGATACGCCGGCCGGTCGGCGGGGGTGTCGGCGGTGTACGTCGCGGCCACGATGTCCAGGTCGTGCGGGGGCCGGCCCAGTTCGCTGGGATCCCACTTGAGGACGACCTCGACCTTCTTGACGCCCTTGTTGAGACTGCTGCTCACCGGTCACCCCTCCGTACGCCCAACATCACTGAACGCAAGGCTAGTCGGCCGCACCGACAACGCACCGCCCGTAACGGCGAGTTGACGCCACTCGGCCACCCGTCGCCGTCCGACCCCGGCCCGGCCTCCACGGCCCGCGCCCCCTGGCCAGTAGTCCTCAGTATTGACGAAGAGCCCGCTTCCCCGGGTGCGTGAGGTGAACTGGACGTTCCCGAAGGAGCCCTGAATCGAGTGGTGCGGCGCGGTGCCGGGGGCGACGGAACACGCTTTCGGCGGACTCCGGACGGGTGAAGAGCGGGTTGGCGTGCAGAGCCGTCATATCGATCATCGTGCGGCTCCCAACGGGCTTCCCGGAGCGTGACCTGGGCCACGTTCGGCCCCGTACGATGGCGCGGTGCTGGTCAAGTGGATTCGCTGCACGGTGACGGACCGACGTGGTTTCGAACGGGGGCAGCGGAAATGGGCGGGGCTGCTCGGTGAGCCGGGATTCCGGGGACAGGGCGGGGGGTGGAGCAGGGGGCGGCCGGGGGTGGCGCACGTCTTCGCCTTCTGGGAGAGCCGGGCCTTCTACGACTCCTTCATGGCGCGTTCCCACGACCGGCTGGCCTCCGGGCAGATGGGCACCTTCAAGGACGCCCAGGCCAAGCTTTTCGATTACCGCTTCGATGTGAAGACGGGTTTCGAACCGAAGTTCACGGACGCGGACGTGGTACGGATCGCGCACTGCAAAGTGCGTGAGGACCGTGTCGAGCATTTCGCGCTCATGCAGGAGAAGGTCTGGAATCCGGCGATGGCCGGCTCGCCGGGGATGGTGCGCGGGGTGTTCGGGGACGCGCCGGGCAACGAGTTCCTGGTGCTCTCGATGTGGCAGTCGGCCGCCGAGCACGGCAAGTACCGGATCGAGCGGGTGGAGCGGCTGTCGCTGCGCGCGCAGACCGCCGCGGACGTCGCGGCGCTGGCGGGCGACGTCGTCCAGCTCGAACCCGGCTGGACGGTCTGACGCCCCACGAGGTTCGACCACGACGCCACGACGGCCAGGCGGTCGGCAGGACTGCCGCGACTCATCCGGTACGGCGCGACGCAGGGGGTCATCGCCCCGCCGGGAAGCCCGCGATCTAGGGTCGACCCATGGTGAGACCGCGACGCATCGTCCTTGTCCGGCACGGCGAGTCGGAGGGCAACGCCGACGACACGGTGTACGAACGTGAGCCCGACCATGCCCTGAGGCTCACCGACACCGGACGGCGCCAGGCCGAGGAGGCGGGCGCGCGGCTGCGTGAGGAGTTCGGCCGCGAGCGGGTCAGCGTGTACGTGTCGCCGTACCGCCGCACCCATGAGACCCTCCGCGCCTTCGCCCTCGACCCGGAGCTGGTACGCGTACGCGAGGAGCCCCGGCTGCGCGAACAGGACTGGGGCAACTGGCAGGACCCCGACGACGTACGGCTCCAGAAGGCGTACCGCGACGCCTACGGGCACTTCTTCTACCGCTTCGCCCAGGGCGAGTCCGGCGCCGATGTGTACGACCGCGTCGACGCCTTCCTGGAGAGCCTGCACCGGAGCTTCGAGGCCTCCGACCATCCCCCCAACGTGCTGCTGGTCACCCACGGCCTGACCATGCGGCTCTTCTGCATGCGCTGGTTCCACTGGTCCGTCGCGGAGTTCGAGTCGCTGTCCAATCCGGGCAACGGGGAGTCCCGGACGCTGCTGCTCGGTGAGGACGGGCGATACACACTGGACCGGCCGTTCGAGCGCTGGCGGACCCCGGAGCCGTACGGCGTCACCGGTTAGAGTGAGGGGGCGATGACCGCTGACACCACGCCCCCTCCGCCCGACCCGCGCCACCGACGTGCCATGGCGAGCCTGCGCGGGCTCTCCGTAGGAGACGCGCTCGGCTCACAGTTCTTCGTCCCTGTGAACCATCCCCTGCTGAAGCGTCGCGAACTGCCGCCCGGACCCTGGCAGTGGACGGACGACGCCGAGATGGCCACCTCCGTCCTGGCCGTCCTCGTCGTCCACGGACGCGTCGACCAGGACGCGCTGGCGCACTCCTTCGCCACGCACCACGACTTCGACCGGGGCTACGGCCCCGCGGTGAACCGGATGCTCCGTCTGGTCAGGGAGGGCGGCGACTGGCGGGAGCTGGCCGCCGGACTCTTCAACGGCCAGGGCTCCTGGGGCAACGGCGCCGCCATGCGTATCGCGCCGCTCGGTGCCTGGTACGCCGACGACCCCGAGCAGGCCACTCACCAGGCCGAGATCTCCGCGTACACGACGCATCAGCACCGCGAGGCGGTGGCCGGTGCGATGGCGGTGGCGGCGGCGACGGCCATCGCCGCCGGCCCGGCCGGACCTCCCACCCCGGAGGAGTTGCTCGACGGTGTCATCGCGCTCGTACCCCGCAGCGCCGTGGGGGTCGGGCTGCGCCGGGCACGGGACATGCTCGACTACGACGACGCCCATACGGTCGCCGCGGTGCTCGGCAGTGGGCGGCGTACGACCGCGCACGACACCGTCCCGTTCGCGCTCTGGTCGGCGGCGCGCTCGCTCGGCGACTTCGAGCGGGCCTTCTGGAACACCGCCCAGGTGGGCGGCGACGTCGACACGAACTGCGCCATCGTCGGGGGAGTGGTGGCCGCGGTGGAAGCCGGCGCGCCACCGGCGCTCTGGCTGGAGCAGACCGAAGCGCTGCCGGAGTGGCTGCCGTCCCGCCCCCACTGACGACATCCCTGCGTCGAACGCGCCCTCTTTAAGAGGTCTCCTCAAGAGGCTGCTTTCTGGGACGACCTCCAGAGGAGGCGCTCATCCGCGGCGCCCTCCGCACGTCTTCTTCAGGAGGTGCGCCCGGGGACCACTGTCACGGTCCCGCCACAGACTCGCCCCGGAACGGGCGCTACCGCCGCGCGGCGCTAGCCTCGGCCCATCGCCGCCCCGTTGATCACCCACGGGGCGTGCGCCTACATGAGCCCGGGACCCACGCACCGATCCGTCGGCCTGCGCGCGGCACCGGGCGGGGAGGGGGGCCAGTGACAGACACGCCATCGCATTCGAATGAAGCACCGGAACCGGCGTCGGGCGGGGAGACGGGACCGGATCCGTCGCACGCGCAGGACCTGGGGAAAGCGGGGGACATCCAGGACGCGCCGCCCCGCGCGCGGGCCGTACCGGCGCAGACGGGAGCCCCTGAGCCGGCCGGGGCCGGGGCGCGGACCCGCACAGCGCCCCACCGGCAGGCGCCCACGCACCCCGGCCGCCGGCCGCAGCCGCATCCCACCGACTGGCAGCAGTGGCAGCCCACCCGGAACGAACCTCCCGCCTGGATCGGCGAGATCCGTTCCGACGACCCGGCCCGAATAAGCGTCGCCAGTCTCTGGTGCGTCGTCGTCACGGGGCTGCTCAGCGGTCTGCTGCTCGGCGAGGGGCTCGGGCTCAACCTGCTGATCGTGAGCGTGCCCGCCGCGCTCGCCGCGTACTTCGCCGCCCGGAAGGCCGGACGGCGGCTGCGCCCGTGGACCCTCGTCTGGGCCGTCGGCGGCATCGCGTTGCTCGCCGTCCCCGCGCTGCGTGACGCGGGCTGGCCGACGTTCCTCGCCGTGGCGTCCGCGCTGGCGCTCGGTTCTCTCGCGCTGCACGGCTGTCGCACCTGGCCGGGCGTGATCCTCGGTCCGTTCGGGCTGTTCGGGTCCCTCGGCACCGGTGTGTTCTGGGGTGTGAAGGGTGTGCGCGAGCGCGCCGAGGGCTCGCGGGGCCGGTGGGCGCCCGTCGTCCGTACCGTGGCGGCAGCGGTCGTCCTGCTCGTCGTGTTCGGCGCGCTCTTCGCGAGCGCCGACGCCGCCTTCGCCGATCTGCTCGGCGGGCTGACCCCGGACGTCTCCGTCGCGGACGGACCATGGCGCACGTTGCTGTTCGTGCTCGGCGTCGTGGGCGCCCTGGCCGCCGCGTACACGGCTGCGGCGCCGCTGCACTGGGACCGGATCACCGTACGGCCGGGCGCTCCGCGCAACCGGGTCGAGTGGGCGCTGCCGCTGATCGTGCTCAACCTGCTCTTCGCCGTGTTCATCGGCGTACAGCTCACGGTGCTCTTCGGCGGTTACGACAAGGTGCTGAGCGAGACCGGGCTGACGTACTCCGAGTACGCCACGCAGGGCTTCTGGCAACTGCTCGGCGCGACCCTGCTCACGCTGGTCGTGATCGCCCTCGCGCGGCGCTGGGCACCGCGCGACGGTGCCAGGGACCGCACGCTCGTGAGCGCCGTGCTCGGCGTGCTGTGCGTTCTCACGCTCGTCGTCGTCGCCTCGGCGCTGCGCCGGATGGACCTGTACGTGGACGCGTACGGCCTCACGCGGCTGCGTGTCTCGGTGGCCGCGATGGAAATGTGGCTCGGGGTCGTCATCGTCCTGATCATGGCCGCTGGCGCCTTCGGAGGACGCTGGCTGCCGCGCGCCGTGGCCGTCAGCGGTGCGGCGAGCGTTCTGATCTTCGGTCTGATCTCGCCGGACGCGCTTGTCGCCGAGCGGAACGTCGAGCGCTACCGGACGTCCGACAAGATCGACATCGACTACTTCCAGCAGCTCTCCGCCGATGCCGTACCGGAACTCGACACGCTCCCCGAGCCGCTGCGCTCCTGCGCGCTGCTGGGTATCGAGCGCGGACTCGGCGGCTCGGACGAGCCGTGGTACGCCACGAGTTGGGGCGAGTCGAGGGCCCGGGACATCCTCGACAAGAGGCCGATCAAGCCTCGTTGGGCGGAGTGCTCGGCGATGAGCGCGACAAACGATTCGGTCGGCGGGCGCGACACGTACGGGGACGGTCACACCGGCGACGGCTACTGAGGGGGACTCGCCCGGCGGGCCGCACGGGCCGGCCGGGCGCAGTCACCTCCTACGTACGGGACGTCCTCCCTCACGGGACGTCCCGTACGGGTCTCCGTACGGGTTTACGCGACCGGGCCGGCGGCGCCGGCCTTGCCGCTGAGCGCCTCCAGGTCGCTCTTGCGCACCCGTACCACCAGCGACGCCGTCAGCAGGGCCAGGAGCACCATGCCCACGGCGGCCATGAAGGCGGTCGAGATGCCCTGTGTCAGCACCTCGTGGCCCCAGCGCCCCGGCATCTCGTGGGTCTGGGCGAACTGTGCCTTCTCGGCCGGTGAGGCCTCCGCCATGAACGACGGCAGCTGCTTCTCCGCCTCGTTGCGGCTGGCCGTACCGAAGACCGTGACCAGGATGGACAGTCCCAGCGAACCGCCCACCTGCTGGCTCGCGTTGAGCAGGCCGGACGCGGCGCCCGCCTCGTGCTGAGCGACCCCGGAGACCGCGGTCAGCGTGAGGGTCACGAAGTTGAGCCCCATGCCGAAGCCGAAGAGGACCATCGGACCGAGCACACCGCTCAGGTACGAGCTCTCCGGGGTGATCAGCGTCAGCCAGAAGAGTCCGATGCCCGTGATGGTCGAGCCGGTGACCATGAACGGCTTCGGGCCGAGCACCGGCAGCAGCCGTTGCGAGAGCCCCGCTCCCAGGCCGATCGCGAGGGTCACGGGGAGGAACGCGAGGCCGGCCTCGATGGGTGTGTAGTCGAGCACGTTCTGCACGAACAGCACGATGAAGAAGAACATCCCGAACATGGCCGCGGCCAGGGTCAGCATGATGATGTAGCTGCCCGATCTGTTCCGGTCGGCGAACATCCGCAGCGGAGTGATCGGTTCCTTCGCGCGCGACTCGACGAGGCCGAAGGCCGCGAGCAGGACGACGGCCGCCGCGAACGACCCGATGGTGAGCGAGTCGCGCCAGCCCTCTTCCGAGGCCCGGATGAATCCGTAGACGAGCGAGGCCATGCCGAGGGTGGACGTCGCGGCGCCGGAGAGGTCGAAACGGCCGGGGTGACGCTTGGACTCGCTGATGTACATCGGGGTCAGTACGGCGATGAGCACGCCGATCGGGACATTGACGAAGAGCACCCAGCGCCAGTCGAGCCACTCGGTGAGCATTCCGCCGGCCAGCAGGCCGATCGCGCCACCGCCCGCGGAGACGGCGGCGAAGACTCCGAACGCCCTGTTGCGTGCGGGGCCTTCGGGGAACGTGGTGGTGATGAGGGCGAGCGAGGTGGGCGAGGCGATGGCGCCGCCGACCCCCTGGAGCGCCCGGGCCGCCAGCAGCTGCCAGGGCTCCTGGGCGAAACCGCCGAGGAGCGAGGCGAAGGTGAAGAGCAGGATGCCGGTCATGAAGACGCGGCGGCGGCCGAGGATGTCGCCGGCGCGGCCACCGAGCAGAAGCAGACCGCCGAAGGTGAGCGTGTACGCGCTCAGCACCCAGGACAGGTCCGTGGTGGAGAAACTGAGGGCATCCTGGATGTGCGGGAGCGCGATGTTCACAATTGTCGCGTCGAGTACGACCATGAGTTGGCAGGCCGCGATGACGGCCAGCGCGATGCCTGGCCGCCCTTCCCGGCGGGCCGCACCCGGCTCGCGTTCTGCTTCGAGTTGAGAGGTTGTCACTACGAATCCCCCAAGTGAATTAGTGAACGGATGCGTTCACTGTGCCGTCCACGGTAGTGAGTCCCCATCAGTGAACGCAACCGTTCACTGAAGCTGCCGCTTGAATCTTTGCCTCATGGAGAACTGCTGATGGTTACTTCACGCTCCTCGGCCACCGCTCGGTCGCGGACGGTGGTGCCGCGACGTCGCGGGCCGGTGCTCGAACGGGCGATCCTCGACGCCACGTTGGAGCAATTGAGCACGGTGGGCTGGAACGGCCTGACGATGGAGGGCGTCGCCGCCGAGGCGCAGACCGGAAAGGCGGCGGTCTACCGACGCTGGCCCTCCAAGGAGGATCTCGTCGCCGACGCGCTGATGTCCGGGCTCCCCTCGCTCGACGACGCACCCGATCTCGGCGGAATCCGCGACGATCTCTACGAATTGACCCGGCTGGTCCGCGACGCGATGTACTCCCGGCCGGGCTGGGCGCTCCGGGCGGTTCTCCACGAGTGCGACCAGTCATCCTCCGAGCGCTTCCACGCACTGATCATGAGCGGCGTGATCGAACCGTCCGCCAACCTCTTCGGGGAGGTCGTGCACCGGGGTATCCGGCGGGGCGACGTACGGCCCGACGCCACCGGCTCGATGGTCTTCGACGTCATTCCGGCCGTGCTGATGTACCGCTCGAAGGTCTGCGCCAGTGAATGGTCCGACGAGGAGATCGGGCAGCTCATCGACCAGGTCATGCTGCCGATGCTCAGGTCGTCCTCGGACTGACGACGGCCTGGGAGTGAGCCTGCGGCCTCGGAGTGACCCGGGGCCCCGGGCCGACCCGCGGTCCCGGCCGGTCCGGGTGACGGTCCGCGCGGCCGGGGTACGCCCTACGGCCGTACGCCGGCGGACCGTTGGGCGTAGAGGGCCTCACGGGGACTGCTGATGTCGACAGTCCGCGTACGGCTGGGGGAACCCGGGGTGTCGCGCGGGCCGGCGGCGGCGTAACCTTGACGACGTCATGCCGTACGAAGCACCCACCCACGCCGTAGAGCGATCGCTCCGCGCCACCACCGGCGCCAAGATCGTCGCCGGGGTCGACGAGGTCGGACGCGGAGCGTGGGCGGGACCGGTGACCGTCTGCGCGGCCGTCACGGGCCTGCGCCGGGCCCCCGTCGGACTCACCGACTCCAAGCTGATCACTCCCAAGCGCCGCGCCGACATGGCGCTGGAGCTCGAGTCGTGGGTGACCTCGCATGCGATAGGGCACGCGTCCCCGGAGGAGATCGACGACCTGGGGATGACCGCGGCTCTCCGGCTCGCCGCCGAACGTGCCCTGAACGCACTGCCGGTGCGGCCCGACGCCGTGATCCTGGACGGCAAACACGACTACCTCGGCAAGCCCTGGCAGGTCCGGACGGTCATCAAGGGCGACATCTCCTGTGTCTCGGTGGCCGCCGCATCGGTGCTGGCCAAGGTGCGCAGGGACGCGATGATGGCCGAACTGGGCGCCACGTCCGAGGAATGCGAGGGTTTCGCCTTCCACGACAACGCCGGATATCCCTCGCCGGTGCACAAGGCGGCCCTGCTGGAACGGGGGCCGACCCCTTACCACCGGCTCTCGTGGGCCTATCTCGACGCGCTGCCCCGGTGGCGCCATCTCAAGAAGGTGCGTATCTCCGCAGAGGCGGAGCTGCTGGAGAGCGAGGGGCAGCTCGGCTTCGACTTCTGACCCGGACGACCTGATCCGTATGCCGCGACTCGAACGCTCGTCAGCACACACCTGAAGCGAACGTCCGAGGAGAACGCCCAGGTGACCGCCCGAGGCGAACGACCCGCTCGAACCATCCGACGTGACCGGTCCGTCCGGTTCTGGCGAGTACCGCCCCCGCGCTACGCCCGGCCGTACTCGGCAAGCGATACATATGGCGCAGATGTGACCACCCCACCGGTGACTTGCGCGTCTGCGTTTGATAGACATCCACTCATGCCTCTCATCCCCGAGGAGCCTCAGATTCACGAGAGTGCCCAGGGTCCGCGCGCCACTCCGGCCACCGGCCGCACCGCGTCGAACCCCCGTCCCGTTCCCGGTCCGCGTCCTGTGCCCGGCCCGCGTGCCGTTCCGGGTCCGCGGTCCGCGGCCACACCGCGTCCCGGTCATCCGGGTCGCGGTCCCGCGAGACCCGCGCCGCCGGAGCGCTCGCAGGCTCCCGCCGAACGGCCCGCCGCCGTCCGGCAGGAGACCCGTTCCGAACCTCAGATCCAACTGATCCCCGCCTCGGAGGACGGTGCGCTGGACGCCGCCGAGGAGGCGGTCGACCTGCTGCTGGACTCCGGTCGCGCGCCGGGGGACATCCTCGTGCTCACGACGGGCGAACAGCACCCGTGGGCGACGCACGAACTGTCCTTCGGCGAGAGCTCCTACTGGGAGCAGCACGACACCGGCGAGGACGTCTTCTTCGCCGACGCCTCGGCGCTGGACCGTGCGAAGGCGCGGCCCGTGGTCGTCGTCGCGCTCAACGGTGGCGACTCCGACGCCGCCGCGCGTGTGCTGCCGCGGGCTCGGGAGCGGGCCGGCGCGCTGCTCATCGTGTGCGGTGACCCCCAGCGGGTCAACTCCGTTCTCGGCGCGGGCGTCTGACTCGGGTTTCACCCGGTGCGGGGCCGAGGCCAGGGATGTCCGCGGTCCGGACCGGTCACGACCCGGCTGCCCCGAGGAGGGCGGCCGGGCCGGTGGCGATGAGGCGACCGCTCAGCGGGCCGCCGTACGCCGCAGCGTCTCCACGGCGCCGCCACCGGAACGCAGTGGCGGGGGAGTGGGGTCGGACACCGACTCGGCGAGACTCTCGGGGAGCGAGTCGGAGCTGGGCCGACGGCCGCCCCGGCCCTCGCCCAGCACCTGCCAGCCGCCACGCGTCAGGGTGATGTAGGCGCCGCAGCGAAGCCCGTGCAGCGTGCACGCGTCCCGCAGCCCCCACATCCAGGCACCGTCCTCCTCCGTCCAGCGCTCGTCACCGTCACGGCAGTAGACCAGTACGGCGGTGCGCACCGGAGTGCGGCGGCGCAGATCGTGCGGGATCACCCGGCGCAGATGGGCCAGCAGGGAGTTCCGGAACTCCCAGCCGTCGACCGGTACCGCCCGGGGGGCGAACGAGGCGCTGGCCGCGAGCCGTTCCTCGTGGTCGAGCACGGCGACGATCGCGGTCGCCGGGGTCGGCCGGTGCCGGGAGTGCAGACCGCTGACGACCTCGCGGGGGTTGCTGAGCAGGGGTATGCCGGCCTCCGCCCACTCTGCGGGTTCGAGCATCCTGGCGAGGCGGGTGACGGAATCGGCTGTCGTGATCGATGAGGCTGCGGACGGAGCGAATCCGAAGGTCACGTTCCTCCCTTCGCATACGCGCCCACAGAGCGGGCTGGGTCGGGGTGAGGCGCGCCGGGGCACAGTCCCTGCGGACCGCGAACAGTTCGACCGTGCGGGGGGCTTCTCCAATTCTTACGGGCACTTGGGCAAGCGGCAACGAGCAAATGGCTCCGCTGACCGGAATGAGTGGGAATGACGCGCATATCCTTGCTGTGACCCTGCCCATCCCGGGTCCCTCCCAGACATGGTCACGTCTGGACCGCGAGGACCAGCGGGAACACCCCCTCGGCTCCGGCCCGTCGCAGCAGCCGGGTGGCGACCGCCAACGTCCAGCCGGTGTCGGAGAGATCGTCGACGAGCAGAACCGGACCGGCCGCCGAGGCCAGGGCGTCGGCCAGCTCCGGCGACACGGTGAACGCCTCGTGCAGCGACCGGACCCGCTGGGCGCTGTTCGTGCGGGAGATATGGGTGTCCTCCGTGCCCGGCGCGTACTCGACCGAACCCAGCAGCGGCATCCGGCCCACCTCGGAGATCCGGCTGCCCAGCGATCCCACGAGCTGCGGCTTGCTCCGCGAGGCGACGGTCACGACCCCCACCGGACGCGGCGGCGCGTCGTCGAGCCCGGATGCCCAACCCCCGGGCCCCTTCGCCCAGTCGGCGAGGACACTTACCACGGCGTCCACCACATCGCCGGGGACGGGACCGTCCGGTGACTGCGGCGCCAGCATGGGGCGCAGCCTGTTGCCCCACCCGATGTCCGAGAGCCGGCCGAGCGCCCGCCCGGGGAAACTCCGCTCGTGGGCGGGAACCCGGCCCCTCAGGTCGACACCCACGGCCGTCAGCCCGGTCGGCCACATCTTGCGCGGCTCCACATCCACGCCGGGGCGGCCCAACTCGCCCCGGGCCGCGTCGAGTGCGGCGCCCGAGACCTTGTCCGTGAACCGCGCCCCCGCGCAGTTGTCGCACCGTCCGCACGGCGCGGCCTCCTCGTCGTCCAACTGGAGCCGGAGGAATTCCATCCGGCAGGCCGTCGTCGTCGCGTAGTCCCGCATGGCCTGCTGTTCGCTCGCCCGTTGGCGCGCCACCCACGCGTACCGCTCGGAGTCGTACACCCAGGGCTGTCCGGTGCTGGTCCAGCCGCCCTTGACCCGGTGCACCGCGCCGTCCACGTCGAGCACCTTGAGCATCGTCTCCAGGCGGGTGCGCCGCAGCTCGACCAGCGGTTCGAGGGCGGGCAGCGAGAGCGGCCTGTCCGCCTGCGCCAGCACGTCGAGGGTGCGCCGGACCAGTTCCTCGGGCGGGAAGGCCACCGACGCGAAGTACTGCCAGATGGCCTCGTCCTCCTTGCCGGGGAGCAGCAGCACCTCCGCGTGTTCCACACCACGCCCGGCACGGCCCACCTGCTGGTAGTAGGCGATGGGGGAGGACGGGGAGCCGAGATGGACGACGAACCCGAGGTCCGGCTTGTCGAACCCCATGCCCAGCGCCGACGTGGCGACCAGCGCCTTGACGCGGTTGGCGAGCAGATCCTCCTCGGCCTGCTGCCGGTCCGCGTTCTCCGTACGGCCCGTGTACGAGGCGACCGTGTGACCGCACTGGCGCAGATACGCGGTGACTTCCTCGGCCGCCGCGACGGTCAGGGTGTAGATGATCCCCGAGCCCGGAAGTTCGGCCAGATGGTCGGCCAGCCAGCCCAGCCGGTGCGCGGCGTCGGGCAGCCTGAGCACGCTGAGACTCAGACTCTCCCTGTCCAGCGCTCCGCGCAGCACGAGCGCGTCCGTGCCCGCTCCCGTACCCAGCTGCTCCGCGACATCGGCCGTCACCCGCGCGTTCGCCGTGGCGGTGGTGGCCAGCACCGGGACGCCGGACGGCAGCTCGGCGAGCATCGTGCGCAGCCGGCGGTAGTCGGGGCGGAAGTCGTGGCCCCAGTCGGAGATGCAGTGGGCCTCGTCCACGACCAGCAGGCCCGTGGCCGCCGACAGGGCGGGCAGGACCTGGTCGCGGAAATCGGGATTGTTGAGGCGCTCGGGGCTCACCAGCAGGACGTCGATCTCGCCCGCCGTCACCTCGGCCTGGATCGTCTCCCACTCCTCGGAGTTGGACGAATTGATCGTGCGCGCGCTGATTCCGGCACGGGCGGCGGCCTCCACCTGGTTGCGCATCAGCGCCAGCAGCGGGGAGACGATCACGGTCGGGCCGCTGCCTCGGGCGCGGAGCAGGGACGTCGCGACGAAATACACCGCGGATTTGCCCCAGCCGGTCCGCTGCACGACCAGCGCCCTGCGTTTGTCGGCGACGAGCGCTTCGATGGCCCGCCACTGATCCTCGCGCAGGCGGGCAGCGCCGGTGGCGTCACCGACAAGACGGGCGAGGACGGAGTCGGCCGAGGCCCGGAGTGCCGCACGTTCTGCGTTGGTCATGCCCCCATGCAACCCGATGGCACCGACAAAGCGCGAATGCGAGAGCCGGCCTGTGGATAACGTTATCCACAGGGGTCGCGGGATTCCGGCTTCCGCGGGACCGTCGAGTCATGAACAAGCACAGCGAACCGACGCGTCCCGCCGACGAGCAGCAGGTCACCCTGCGCAGCCCCGCCGAACTCGCCGACGCCCTGCCATTTTTGATGGGCTTCCATCCTTCCGACTCGATCGTGCTCGTCGCGCTGCACGGCGGCGAGGGCCGTTTCGGCGGGCGGCTGAGGCTCGGCATCCCGCGCTCGCCTCGCGAATGGGCCCCCGTCTCCGAGCAGTTGGCCGCGTGCCTGGTGGAGGGGAGCGAGCGGCGTGGGTCCCGGCCGGACGGGATCGTCGCCTTTCTCTGCCAGGACCCGGGGGAGGGGTCCACGGGCCGTGGCGTACGTGACCGCCTGCAGCCGCTCGCGCAGCTCATCCGCACGGGTTTCGGGGGCCTCGACATTCCCGTGCACGAGGTGCTCTGCATCTCCGACGGCCGTTTCTGGTCCTACTGCTGCCCGGACACCCGCTGCTGCCCGCCCGAGGGCACCCCGTTGGCGCTGCCGGGCACCTCCGTGATGGCCGCGGCCTCCACCTACGCGGGGATCCAAGTGCGGGGATCCCTGCGGGAGATGGAGGCGCGACTGGAGCCCTGGCGTGGTTCGCCCGACAAGGCCGCGAAACAGGAGCGGGCACTTGACGAGGCGGCGGCAGCGCTGGTGCCGATGATTCTGGGCGGTGGAGATCGCGAGGAGGTGGCGGCGTCGACGCTCCGGACGGCCCGTGGACTGCTGGACCGCCTGGCTCAGACGCCGCCGGCGCCGCCGCGCAGGGGAGAGGGCGGCGAGGGCACCGGCGGGGGTACGGACGCCGCCGACGACCGGCTCATCACCGACGACGAGGCGGCGACGGTCATCATCGGCCTCCAGGACCGGGAGACCCGGGACCGGGCGGCGCAGTGGATGGAGGGGCCCGACGCCGAGGCTGCCCTCCGGCTCTGGCGGGCCCTGGCCCGTCGCTGTGTGGGTTCCTACGCCGAGCACGCGGTCCCCCCGCTCACGTTGGCGGGGTGGGTCGCCTGGTCCTGCGGGGACGAGCCGGTGGCGCGGGTCGCGCTCGGACTGGCGCTGCGCCTGGACCCGACGTACACCTTCGCCCAACTCCTGCACCAGGCGTTCAACGAAGGGCTCGACCCGGAGACCCTCCGGCGCTGTATGCGCGCCGAGCGCGTCGCCACCGCGGGCCCCGTGCCTCGCCGGCAGCGGCAGTCCACGACGAAGCAGGCCCGGAGGGCGATGAAAAGGGTGGTGGGGAAGTCGACGATCAAGAAGGCGATGGCCAAGAAGGAGGCGCCACGGACGGTGCCGTCACCGAGGTCCCGTCCCGGCGCGCCGGGGACACGCGGCCGGGCAGCCGGACGCGCTGGGCAGAAGAAGGGGACGAAAAGCGGCAGGTGAGAGGGGGACCGGCGGCACGCGCCGGGTGCTCGGATCGCCACGCGTACGGGTCGCCGCCCCGGCGAACGGCCCGCGCAGCGCGAGCTGGTCGCCGACGCGCAGGTCCTGGTGCACGTGGGTGGAGAACCGCCCTCCCTCCACGCGTTTGACGGTCAGGTGGAGCTGGCGCGTTCCCGGGATCGAGGTGGCCGAGTAGGCACGGCGGTGGGGTGTGCCGTCGAGGTCGGCGACCAGGGTGAAGTACTGGCCGGGCCGGAAGTCGAAGGGTTGCGGGGTGTCGCCGGTGTCTTCGAGTACGAGGGTGAGGGTGTGAGGCGTCTCGGAGCGTATGTCGGCCAGGCGCACACGCCGCAGGGGTTCGAGCGGGCGGGCCGTGGCTGCGGGGCGCCTGCGCGGCAGGCCGCGCCGCCGGGTAGGGACGGCCGGCTCGATGTCCTGGTAGCCCTCCTTGCTGAGGCCGCTGCGGTAGCCGCGGTCGGCGACGCGGCGCAGGAGCCGGGTGGCCCCGGGGATCGCCTGGATGGCTTTGAGCAGGAAGGCGGGAGGGCCGCTGTCGGCGGCTGCGGAGCCGGCGGCGAGGTGGGTGCCGGCCACGGCCATCATGTCCGGCATCGCCTCGCGGTCGTGCTGGGTGCCGGGGAGCCACAGGCGTGAGCGGGACAGGGCGTCGTTGCCGGTGATCTCGGCGTGGTCGACGTCGATGAGCAGGGCCAGGTGCGGGGGCACGCCGCGTAGCGCCATCGTCTCCAGGAGCGTGGGATCGTCGGTGATCGTGGCGCGTCCGTCCAGGTGGAGCACGCCGCCGCGTCCGGGGACAAGGGCGGCGAGGGAGACGTGGTCGTCCTGGAGCAGGTTGTGGAGGGTGTCGGCCCGTTTGTTGCCCTTGCGGTCGGCGACGGCGAGCCTGCGGCCGTCGACGATCCGCGCGACCGCGGAGCGTTCGCCACGTGGGCTGGTGTCGCTGCCGCCCTCGGTGTCCCAGGTGGACAGGGCGAGGAACGGTGCCGCGTCGAGGAAGGCGGCGATGCCGGGCCGGCCGAGAGGCCCCTCGCCCGGTGCCTCGACGTACTCGTCGGAGGAGGCGGCGGCCGGTGTCCGCCACAGGCCGGAGCGCAGGACGGCCTGGGCGCAGTGCACGTACGCCTCGTTGATGTCGATGTGGGTACGGCCGGCTTTGACGGCGGCGACGGAGCCGTTGACACGGAGGATCTCGCCGACTTCCGGCAGCAGGAAGAACAGCGAGGCACCTCCTTTCGGTTGTCCGGGCCCCGGGTGGCTGAAGGAGAGCCGGGTGGAGGAGTGGGCGCGGGCGAAGCCCGGCATCCCGCCGATGAACGTCGTCCGGCGGACGCCATCGGTGTCGCGATAGCCGAGGGCGGCCAGCGGGCTGTGGGCCAGGACGCCCCGGCACCCTGCGTCGAGCGTGGTGACCTGCTTGAGCATGACCACCGACGCCGGACGGCCGACGATCGCCTCGACCTCGTCCACCGTGGTCAGCCTGCGCCGAGACGGGTGTTGCATGGTGTTTCCTTTCGCGGGTGAACCGGAACGGTCCGGCTCTGCGCATCGCCGCCGGACGACCGGGCGGCGCGGAGCGCCGAAGGTGCGGCGGCGCTGCGGGGGATGACGTGGATCGTCAGTCCAGGCCCTTGCGGCCGGGGGTCCAGTACGGCTTGGTGACCACATCGCGCCGTGACCACCCGCGGTCCTCGACGAGGTGGCGGCGGACGAGCTGGATCGTTCTGGCCTCGCCCGCCAGATACGCCACGCCCGGTTCGTCCGGCAGGGACAGGCCGCGCACGGCCTCGACCAGGGACCGCGAGGAGGCGGCGGAGCGGCCCTGCCGGTAGGTCCAGTCGACGTTCCAGCCGGGGCGCGGGCCGCCGAGGTGCTTCGGGGAGAGGTCTACGCGCTCCTCGGGGGTGTCGACCTCCACGCGGGCGAAGACCTGGGCGTCGTCCGTCAGGGCGCGCAGCATGGGGCCGAAGGAGACCTGGGCGGTCTCGTCCCCGGCGAAGAGGTGGTAGCGGGCCCCGCTTCGGGGGGTGAAGTCGCCCTGGGGCTTGAGGAGCATCAGCTCGTCGCCGGGGCGGGCGGTGCGTGCCCAGCCTGCCCCGGGTCCCTCACCGTGGTCGAACACGATCAGTTCCATGGTCCGGTCGTGGTGATCCCATACGGAGTAGGTCCGCAGGGTGCCCACGAGCCAGTCGATGGCGGGCGGTGCGGGCGCGACCTGAAGGCGCACGTGCTGGCCGGGCTGCCAGGCGAGACCGGCGAGCGCGGGGCCGGTGAGGGTCACCTTGCGCAGACGTGGCCCCTGCTGCTCGATGCTGTCGACACGGACCGGCAGAAGGAGACGGTCCACCAGGCGGCTTTTCACGGGCTTCTCTCTTTCGCGAAGGGGGCGGGCGGCCGTGGAGAGGGCCGCCCCTGGAGCGGGTCGGGGTGAGGTGGAGTTCACGCGGCCGCGGGCTCCAGCTCATCGGTGGCCCGGTCAGGTTCCACGACGTTCTTGCCGGGGAGGAAGGGCACGACCAGGAGCGGGATGGCGGTGAACAGCAGCGTCCACCAGAACGTGCCGGTGAAGGCGTCGAGGACTTCGTGCGGTGCGCGGGCGCTGTTGAGGCCGCTCTGGAGGATGACGGAGACGACGGCGACACCGAAGGGCGAGCCGACGCGCTGCACGATGCTGAAGGCCACGCTGCCGCGCGGCGCCTCGTCGTGCGAGAGACCGGCCAGCGCGAGGGAGAGCACGGGGAAGGTGCTCGCGCCGAAGCCGATGCCCAGGACGAATTGGCCGGCCAGCAGGAGCGGAGTGCTCGCGCCGGCGCCGGAGAGCGCGAAGGGCAGCACGCCGATCATCATGAGGAGCAGCCCGCCGCCGATGACGATCCTTCCGTCCAGGCGCCGGGTGAACTTCCGGACGAGGCCGAAGTACAGCATCGTGCCCACCGACTGCGGGATCAGCAGCAGCCCGGTGGCGAGCACGGATTCGCCGCGAACGACCTGGTAGTACAGAGGCATCAGCAGCATCAGCGCTTACAGGGAGAAGCCGCTGACGAACGTGACGAGGCTGCCGATCCCGAAGCTCTTGCGGGCGAAGACCCGTATGTCGATCAGTGCCGTGTCGGCCGAGCGCCGCGAGTGCCGGGTGAACAGGCCCAGCAGGATCACGCCCGCGGTCAGGGACGCCCAGACGTTGGCGGCTGCGAAGCCCTTGCCTTCGGCGGACTTGCCGACGCCGAAGGCGACGGCGACGACTCCGGGCGTCAGCAGGGCGAAGCCGAGGGTGTCGAAGCGCTTGTCCCGCTGTCCGGGCACGCGGGGAAGGACGAAGTGGCCCAGGCCGAGAGCGACCAGGCACACCGGCACGTTGACGAGGAAGATCCAGTGCCAGTTCCAGGACTCGACGATCACTCCGCCGAGGACCGAGCCCAGGATCGGGCCCAGCGCCGCCGGCAGGGCGACGGCGAGCATGGCGCGCTCGACGCGCTCCTTGCCAGCGGCCTGCGTCATCAGCCCCATGGCGACGGGGATCACCATGCCTCCGCCGATCCCCTGCAGGACGCGGTAGGCGATGAGCTCCGGCAGCGAGCCGGCGACGCCGCACAGCACGGAACCGGCCAGGAACGTGGCGAGGGCCAGCATCCATGAGGTGCGCGACCCGATTCGCTCCGACAGCCGGCCGCTGACGGGGATGACCGCGACGAAGGCCAGCAGATAGCCGGTCGCCACCCACTGCGTGTCCGCGACGGAGGAGCCGAACCCGGTCTGCAGCCGGTGCAGCGCGACGTTGACGATCGTCGTGTCGAGAAGGGTGATCAGGGCGCCCAGGGCGAGCACGGCGCCGATCGCGGTCAGCCGCCGGTCCGAGACCCCGGCGCTCAGGGAGGTCGTCGTACTCGTGGAAGCACTCATGAAAAGCAAAACTAAACGGTTCAGTACCGATTCGCAATACTGAACCGTTCAGTACTGGCAGTCCTGTGAGCTGGCTATCATGGCTCCATGTCGACAGCACCTCTTCCGCAGGCCGAGCCGCTGAGCGGTAGGGGCCTGCGCGCGGCCAAGAAGCGCGCGACGATCCTCACGGCGGCGCGCGAGCTGTTCGTCAGGGAAGGGGTGGACCACGTCAGCATGGACGCGGTCGCGGCCGGCGCCCAGGTGTCCAAGGCGACGCTCTACAGCCACTTCGGCAGCAAGCGGCAGCTGTTCCTCGCGATCCTCGTCGACGTGTCGGAAGCGCTGCGCGCCTCGGCCGACGACGCTCTGCGGCGGCACATCGACGAGGCGGACATCCAGACGCTCCCGCGGCTGGAGGAGGCGCTGACGGACCTCGCCGGCGACCTGGCGACGATGATGATGGGCTCGCAGGGTTACGGAGGGGTTCTCACCCTCGTCAACCAGCGCCGATGGCAGACGGAGGCTCCCGCCGACGACGTCTCCACCGAGCCGGTCGTCCACGCTCTCGCCGCACGCTTCGACCGCTTTGTCGAGGCCGGGCTCCTGGACATCGACGACACCCGTATCGCCGCGTTCCACTTCGGCGCCCTGACGCTCCTGCTCGCCAACGACGACCAGCCCGATCCCCGCAACGTCGCCGAGGACCGGCTGCGGACGGTCGTCGCCAGCGGGGTGCACACCTTCATCCGCGCCTTCGGCGTGCCCGCCCGCTAGCCCGCGGTGGTGGTCGAGCGGTTCCAGGAGCCGCCGCGCTGTCCAAGTGGTGCGCCGTGCCGTCCACCGGACGGACCATCACGCGGAGACGTCCACACCGTGCCCGTGCCACGCGAAGGGTCGCCGGAATCGCGGAACCCGCAGTCGGCCGACCTGAGCGGAACGGATGTTTATCGTCAGGCAGACGACTAAGATCACCGGCATGTCGCCCTACGACCCGTCGGCTTACCCCCCGTTCGCAGTCACCGTCGACCTGGTCGTGCTCACCGTGCGTCGCCACGCCCTGTGTGCGCTGGTCGTACGGCGTGGTGAAGCACCCTTCCAGGGGCGCTGGGCGCTGCCCGGCGGCTTCGTCAAGGGCGATGAGGATCTCGGTGCGGCGGCCGCCCGCGAGCTGGCCGAGGAGACGGGCCTCTGCGCGCACGACCCGGCGTCGCCCGCGGCGAACGGCGCCCATCTCGAACAGCTCGCCACCTACGGGGCGCCGGAGCGCGACCCGCGGATGAGGGTCGTCAGCGTGGCCCATCTGGCGCTCGCGCCCGACCTTCCCGCGCCCCGCGCCGGCGGCGACGCCAACAGCGCCCGCTGGGCGCCCGTGGACGCGCTGTTCGACCACGAGGGCGGCTTCGGTCGCGACGACGAACAGCCCACCCCGCTCGCCTTCGACCACGCGCGCATCCTGGGGGACGGGGTGGAGCGGGCTCGTTCCAAGATCGAGTACTCCTCGCTGGCCACCGCCTTCTGCCCGGCGGAGTTCACGGTCGGGGAGCTGCGCCGGGTGTACGAGGCGGTGTGGGGCGTCGCGCTCGATCCCCGCAACTTCCACCGCAAGGTGACCGGCACCCCCGGCTTCCTGGTGCCGTCCGGCGGCACCACCACACGGCAGGGCGGCCGGCCCGCCCAGTTGTTCCGGGCGGGCGGGGCCACGGTCCTCAATCCCCCGATGCTGCGTCCCGAGGTCTGAGCCCGCCGTCTGACACCCGTGGCCACCACCCTGCGCCACAAGTCGGACATATCGCGTTATCTTGCTGCGGTACCCATACTGCCGCCGAGCGGTCTCACCTCCCCGCGAGAGAAGCGATGCTCCAGGCCATCGGACTCACCAGCACCCCCCGCCGCGACCTCCCGCCCGCCGTGGACGATCTGACCTTCGAAGCCGCGGCCGGCGGCGTCACGGCGCTGCTCGGCGACGAGGGCGCCGGCAAGACCACCGCCCTGCGGCTGATGCTCGAACTCGAATCCGGCCGCGGAATCACCTACTTCCGCGGCCGGCCCCTCCACCGCATCGCCCACCCGGCCCGCGAGGTCGGGGTCCTGCTCGGCGACGTTCCCGGGCACCCCGCGCGCACCACCAGGGGCCAGCTCCGTATGCTCTGCGCCGCCGCCGGCGTGCCCGCCGCGCGCGCCGACGTCCTCCTCGACCTGGTCGGCATCGGCGCCCTGCGCGACGAACCGCTGGGCACCCTCTCTCTCGGCATGGACCGCAGACTCGGCCTGGCCGCCGCCCTGTTGGGCGACCCGCACACGCTCGTCCTCGACGAGCCCGCCGCCGGTCTCTCGCCCCGTGAGAACAGTTGGCTGCACGGACTGCTCCGCGCACACGCGGCGCGCGGCGGCACCGTTCTCTACACCACCAGTGATCCCAAGGAAGCGGCCCGCACCGCCGACCGTGTCGTCACCCTCCACGAAGGACGTCTCGTCGCCGACCAGGAGGCCGCCGACTTCGCGCGGACCCGGCTGCGCCCGCGCGTCGTCGTCCGGACCCCGCACGCGGCCCGGCTCGCCGACGCCGTGAACCGCGAGGCGCGCGCCGAACGCCGTTCCGTCGAGATCGTCACGGACTCCGGCGGCCGACTGACCGTCTTCGGCAGCAACTGCGCCGAGTTGGGCGAGACGGCCTTCCGGCACAACATCCTCGTCCACCAACTCGCCGACGAGACAGGGGACACCGGCGAGGCGCCCCCGCCACCGCCCTCAGAGGTACGGCGCACGCCCTCGGAGTCCGGCGCGGGGGTTCTTCCGCCTCCGCTGCCCGCGCGGCCCGTGCGGGGCCCCCTGCGCCCGTTCCGGTACGAGCTCCGCCGCTTCCTCGGCGTACGGACCGCCTGGCTGGTCGCCGCCGCCGTCCTGACCGCCTCCCTCGCGCTGACCCTGCCGCTCGCCCGCACCGGCAACACCCCGCTGCCCGGGCTCCTCGCGGCCTGGCCCACCTTCCTCCCGCTGCCGCCGGCCGCCCTCGGGGCCGGTCTGCTCGGCGCGTTCGCCTTCGGCGACGAGTTCCGCTACCCCGCCCTCGCGGCGGGCCGGGGCACCGTCCCGCGCCGCCTCGGCCTGCTGTTCGCCAAACTCACCGTCACCGGCGCGGCGGCCCTGCTGCTCGCGGCCCTCACCGTCGTCGTCGACTCACAGGCCATGAGACTGGTGTACGGCGGCGGAACGGACGTGGTGCCCCCGGACTGGCCCTCGCTCGCGGCCAGTTGGGCCGGACTGACCGTCGGCTGCGCGTGGGCGGGTCTGCTGGGCGCCGGCATCTTCCGGGTCACCGGCGCGGGAGTCGCCGCCGTGCTCGCCGTACCGGTCGTGGTCGTCCCCCTCGTACAGAAGGGACTCGCCGTCCCGTCAGCGCGTTCGATCGTCGGACTGCCGTCCAGACTGCGTGAACTGGCGTGGGCGCGATGGCCGGAGGCCGCCGACCCCTGGCTGGCCGCCACCGGTCGGGTCCTTTCCCAGCCGGTCGGGGCGGCTCTGACGCTTTCGCTGTCCGCCCTGCTGTGCGCGTATCTGTTCACGAGCCTTCGCCGCAGGGCCCGTTGGTGATCACCGAAAGACCGGAGCTGTCGCCCCTGCCCATAACTCCCTGATTCCGCCCGCTTCTTTACGATAAGTCGTCAATCGAAGGGCGGGCGCCGATCACCCTTTCGTGTGCTTTTCACCAAAGACCTCAAGGGGCCGACGAGCGGAGCCGACAAAGGATGCGTGAGTACCCTTGCGCACACCATGATGACCGCCGCCCGCTCCGTCGACTCCGGCCTCGCGGCCGCGGGCGGAATCGACCGCTACCCCTACGCGGAGGCGCCAGGCGCCGACCGCATTCCCACCCCCGCCTGGGACGGCGCGGACAACGAGTTGGGCCGGGTGGGCCGGCGCTCGGCGGGCAGCCGGGGCCGGGGCCTGCACGGCCAACTCGTCCAGCAGCTCGGCCAGATGATCGTCTCCGGCGATCTCGGCGCCGACCGGCCGCTCGTACCGGAGGAGATCGGCCAGCGCTTCGAGGTCTCCCGCACGGTGGTCCGCGAGTCCCTGCGCGTCCTCGAGGCCAAGGGCCTCGTCAGCGCCCGCCCCAACGTCGGCACCCGGGTCCGCCCGGTCAGCGACTGGAACCTGCTGGACGCCGACATCATCGAATGGCGGGCGTTCGGGCCGCAACGCGACGACCAGCGCCGCGAGCTGACCGAGCTGCGCTGGACGATCGAGCCGCTCGCGGCGCGCCTCGCCGCCGGCCACGGCCGCGAGGACGTCCAGCAGCGGCTCGCCGACATGGTCGAGATCATGGGCCACGCCATCGCCCAGGGTGACTCGATCACGTTCTCGCGCGCCGACGCCGAATTCCACTCCCTGCTGATCCAGCTCGCGGGCAACCGGATGCTGGAGCACCTCTCGGGGATCGTCTCGGCGGCCCTCCAGGTCTCCGGCGGCCCCGTCACCGGCTGTGACCGCCCGACGGACGCGTCGCTGGCGCACCACGGGCGGATCGTCGAGGCCCTCGCGGCGGGTGACGCGCAGGCGTCCGAATCGGCCATGCGGCAGCTTCTGATGGTCCACCCTGAAGTGGAACGAGTCGTTCCCGCGCCCCGCGAGCACTGAGGGCGCCACCGGGGTACTGAGGGCGAGTCCCGCGGTGCCGAGCAGGAGAAGAGAGAGGTCAGGACGGACGGGGGCGTACGCGTCACGTGCCGCCGGACCCATGGGCCCGGCGGCACGAATGCGCGATAAATCCCTTCTGGCTGCTTTGCCGTAAATGAGGTGTGACTCGGGCCACGTGGAATGGGCGTAACACTCCGCGAGGCAGGGCGATGACCTAAGAGGTGACAGCCACGGAGGGAATAGCGCCACGAGGAGTGGCGCTGTACGCAGCCTCCGAGGTCCAGCCCGCGCCGTCGGCGCATCCCCAGTCGACGGTCGTCGGCTCCGCCCCGATCCTTGGGGGGAGCCGGAAGCCGTTTCCATCGTTCCGAGAGGTTGTTCGTGTCGGCCAGCACATCCCGTACGCTCCCGCCGGAGATCGCCGAGTCCGAGTCTGTGATGGCGCTCATCGAGCGGGGAAAGGCTGATGGGCAGATCGCCGGCGACGACGTGCGTCGGGCCTTCGAGGCTGACCAGATTCCGCCAACCCAGTGGAAGAATGTTCTGCGCAGCCTCAACCAGATCCTCGAGGAAGAGGGTGTGACGCTGATGGTCAGTGCCGCGGAGTCGCCGAAGCGCGCCCGCAAGAGCGTCGCTGCGAAGAGCCCGGCGAAGCGCACCGCCACCAAGACAGTCGCCGCCAAGACCGTTCATACGAAGACCGTCGCGGCCACCGCCGCACCGGTCGCCGAGACCGTCGAGACGCCCGCCGACGAGACCGCCCCGCCCGCCAAGAAGGCGGCGGCGAAGAAGACCGTGGCCAAGAAGGCGGCGGCGAAGAAGACCGCCGTCAAGAAGGTCGCGGCGAAGAAGACCGCCGGCAAGAAGGATGCCGACGAGGCCGCCGAGGGCGAGGAGACGCCCGAGGAGGCGCAGGCCGGCAAGGGCGAGGAGGAGGAGACCGAGGGCGAGAACAAGGGCTTCGTCCTCTCCGACGACGACGAGGACGACGCGCCTGCCCAGCAGGTCGCCGTCGCCGGCGCCACCGCCGACCCGGTCAAGGACTACCTCAAGCAGATCGGCAAGGTCCCGCTCCTCAACGCCGAGCAGGAGGTCGAGCTCGCCAAGCGCATCGAGGCGGGTCTGTTCGCCGAGGACAAGCTGGCGAACGCCGACAAGCTCGCCCCCAAGCTCAAGCGCGAGCTGGAGATCATCGCCGAGGACGGGCGCCGCGCCAAGAACCACCTCCTGGAGGCCAACCTCCGTCTGGTGGTCTCGCTGGCCAAGCGCTACACCGGCCGCGGCATGCTCTTCCTGGACCTGATCCAGGAGGGCAACCTGGGTCTGATCCGCGCGGTCGAGAAGTTCGACTACACCAAGGGCTACAAGTTCTCCACGTACGCCACCTGGTGGATCCGTCAGGCGATCACCCGCGCCATGGCCGACCAGGCCCGCACCATCCGTATCCCGGTGCACATGGTCGAGGTCATCAACAAGCTCGCGCGCGTGCAGCGCCAGATGCTCCAGGACCTGGGCCGTGAGCCCACCCCGGAGGAGCTGGCCAAGGAGCTCGACATGACCCCCGAGAAGGTCATCGAGGTCCAGAAGTACGGTCGTGAGCCGATCTCCCTGCACACCCCGCTGGGTGAGGACGGGGACAGCGAGTTCGGTGACCTCATCGAGGACTCCGAGGCCGTCGTCCCGGCGGACGCGGTCAGCTTCACGCTGCTCCAGGAGCAGCTGCACTCGGTGCTCGACACGCTCTCCGAGCGTGAGGCCGGTGTGGTCTCCATGCGCTTCGGCCTCACCGACGGACAGCCCAAGACGCTGGACGAGATCGGCAAGGTCTACGGCGTCACGCGTGAGCGCATTCGTCAGATCGAGTCCAAGACGATGTCCAAGCTCCGTCACCCCTCGCGTTCGCAGGTTCTGCGCGACTACCTGGACTAGGCCGGTTCTCCGTACCGGCGCGGCCCCTGCCGAGGGCCCGCGATCCCGACCGGGATCGCGGGCCCTCAGGCGTTGCGGGGATGCGTTTGTCGGCTCAATGGGTGACTCTGTGTCAGTAGGAGTCACCGGAGAGTCAGGAGCCAGTATGCGTCGCCCTATTGCCCGAGTGCTCACGGGAGGACTGGCCACGATCGCCGCAGGGGCGGTGCTGCCGCTCGTGTCCCCCTCACCGGCCGCCGCGGACCGGGTGGTCGTGGGAGGGGAGCCGGCGCCGGCCGCGGAGAGTCCCTGGGTCGTGGCGCTGTCCAGCCGCGAGCGGTTCGGGGACACCCGTGCGGGCCAGTTCTGCGGCGGCGCGGTCGTGGCGCCGACGAAGGTGCTCACGGCCGCGCACTGCATGGGCAGGGACGTGCTCGGGGTGAAGCCCGAGGACGTGACCGATCTGCGGGTCATCGCCGGCCGGGAGGAGCTGCGGGGGAAGGGCGGCAGGGAGGTCCGGGTCGGTTCCGTACGGATCGACCCGGCGTACGACCCGGCCACCCACGCCTCGGACCTCGCGGTGCTCACACTGGCCGAGCCGCTGCCCGCGCGGTACGCCGTCCGGCCGGCCGATCCGGGCACGGAGGCCCTGGCTCCGGGCACCCCGGCGAAGGTCTACGGCTGGGGCGACACCACCGGCCAGGGCGCATACGCCTCCGCGCTGCGCTCCGCTCCCGTGAAGGTCCTGGCGGACTCCGAGTGCGTGCGGGCCTACCCGGGGGGCTCGGGGGGCCGCTACGAGGCCTCCACGATGCTCTGTGCCGGCGATCCCAAGGGCGGGCACGATGCCTGCCAGGGCGACAGCGGAGGGCCGCTGGTGGCCCGTGGGCGGCTCATCGGGCTGGTTTCGTGGGGGAGCGGGTGCGGAAAGGCCGGGAGTCCGGGGGTCTACACCCGGATCACCTCGGCCGTGGACCAGGTGGCCGGGGCCGTGGGCAGCCGTCGCAGGGGCTGAGGGGGCGCCGGGCCCGATCAACGAGAACGGGCCGCCGTCCCGGTTTCAGCGGGGTGGCGGCCCGTCGGCCGGTCCTGGATCGGCCCTTGGCTCGTCGTGGATGCGAGGGATCAGCGTTCCTCTTCACCACCGGCGGCCTGCACGGCCGTCAGTCGGTCGCTCTCATCCTGTATTTCCGCGGCGATCTTCTTGAGTTCCGGCTCGAACTTGCGTCCGTGGTGGGCGCAGAAGAGCAGTTCACCACCGCTGGTCAGGACGACGCGCAGATATGCCTGGGCGCCGCAGCGGTCGCAGCGGTCAGCGGCCGTCAGCGGGCTCGCGGGGGTCAGAACAGTAGTCACGTCGCCTCTTCTCTAGCTCGACGAGCTGTCGTACCAGGGTCAACATCCAACCAGGCCGAAAACGTTCCCGCTCGCGGCCTTTCCTCGAAACTTCTTCCCGAGGCGGCTGTGTGTTGCCGGTTGGCGGCGAATGAGCCGTATTGCTTAGCTTTACGGTTTCGCGTTGCTTGTCAGGGGGTCGATCCTCACCGGCTGGCTTGCCGGTTGTTCATGAGGACGTGCCCGGAGCCTAAATGGTTCATGCCTGGAAGGGAACGTGATGTGTGCTTCACTCCATCGAGGGATCGAACACTCATGCGAGCCTCGGCTAGCATGAGAATTCAATAGGGTGGCGCTACAACGGCTCTACCAGGCCTCTGTACCCTCTGAGCGGCGACCGATGCCGGGCCCTTACCCATCGGGCCACATTTCAAATTCAGCGAGGAGCGAACCGCGTGACCGCCGAGACGTCCGTGCCGTCCAGTGCGCTGCTGACCGCAGATCGTGACGGTTCCAACTACACCGCGCGGCACCTGCTCGTCCTTGAGGGGCTCGAAGCGGTCCGGAAGCGACCCGGTATGTACATCGGGTCGACCGACAGCCGTGGCCTGATGCATTGCCTCTGGGAAATCATCGACAACTCCGTCGACGAGGCCCTGGGGGGGTACTGCGACCGGATCGACGTCACTCTGCACGAGGACGGCTCGGTCGAGGTCAAGGACAACGGCCGGGGCATTCCGGTCGACGTCGAGCCCAAGACCGGCCTCTCCGGCATCGAGGTGGTCCTGACGAAGCTGCACGCCGGCGGGAAGTTCGGCGGCGGCTCGTACGCGGCCTCCGGCGGTCTGCACGGTGTGGGCGCCTCCGTCGTCAACGCCCTCTCCGCCCGGCTGGACGTCGAGGTCGACCGCAACAGCGCCACGCACGCGATCAGCTTCCGCCGCGGCGTCCCCGGCATGTTCACCGAGTCCGGCCCCGACGCCCCCTTCGATCCCGCGAACGGCCTGCTGAAGGGCAAGCGGGTGCCCAAGACGCGCACCGGCACCCGGATCCGGTACTGGGCGGACCGGCAGATCTTCCTCAAGGACGCCAGGCTCTCGCTGGAGACGCTGCACCAGCGTGCCCGCCAGACCGCCTTCCTCGTGCCGGGGCTGACCATCGTCGTACGCGACGAGCGGGCGGCCGGCGAGAGCGAGGGCGGGGAGACGGTCGAGGAGACGTTCCGTTACGACGGCGGGATCAGCGAGTTCTGCGAGTATCTGGCGCAGGACAAGGCCGTCTGCGACGTGCTCCGGCTGACCGGCCAGGGCGTCTTCAAGGAGACCGTGCCCGTCCTGGACGACCGCGGTCATATGACCCCCACCGAGGTCACCCGTGAGCTGGGCGTCGACATCGCGCTGCGCTGGGGCACCGGCTACGACAGCACGATGCGCAGCTATGTGAACATCATCGCCACCCCCAAGGGCGGCACGCACATGACTGGCTTCGAGCGCGCGGTGACCAAGACGGTCAACGAGGCGCTGCGCTCGGCGAAGCTCCTGCGCGTCGCCGAGGACGACGTTGTCAAGGACGACGCCCTCGAAGGGCTCACCGCCGTGGTCACGGTCCGTCTCGCCGAGCCCCAGTTCGAGGGCCAGACCAAGGAGATCCTGGGGACGTCGGCGGCCAACCGGATCGTCGCCAACGTCGTCTCCAAGGAGCTCAAGGAGTTCCTGACGTCGACCAAGCGGGACGCCAAGGCGCAGGCGCGGGCCGTCCTGGAGAAGGTCGTCGCCGCGGCCCGTACGCGTATCGCCGCCCGTCAGCACAAGGAGGCGCAGCGCAGGAAGACGGCGCTGGAGACCTCGTCGCTGCCGGCCAAGCTCGCCGACTGCCGCAGCGACGACGTGGAGCGCAGCGAGCTGTTCATCGTCGAGGGCGACTCCGCGCTCGGTACGGCCAAGCTCGCCCGGAACAGCGAGTTCCAGGCGCTGCTGCCGATCCGCGGCAAGATCCTCAACGTTCAGAAGTCGTCGGTGTCCGACATGCTGAAGAACGCCGAGTGCGGTGCGATCATCCAGGTCATAGGGGCCGGGTCGGGCAGGACGTTCGACATCGACGCCGCGCGCTACGGCAAGATCGTGCTGCTGGTCGACGCCGATGTCGACGGCGCGCACATCCGCTGTCTGCTGCTGACGCTGTTCCAGCGCTACATGCGCACCATGGTGGAGGCGGGCCGGGTCTTCGCGGCGGTTCCGCCCCTGCACCGGGTGGAGCTCGTGCAGCCCAAGAAGGGCCAGGACAAGTACGTGTACACGTACTCGGACAACGAGCTGCGGCAGACGCTCCTGGAGTTCCAGCGCAAGAACGTGCGCTACAAGGACTCCATCCAGCGCTACAAGGGCCTCGGCGAGATGGACGCCGACCAGCTCGCGGAGACCACCATGGACCCGCGCCACCGCACGCTGCGGCGGATCAACATCGGGGACCTCGAATCGTCCGAGCAGGTGTTCGATCTGCTGATGGGCAACGAGGTCGCGCCGCGCAAGGAGTTCATCACCAGCTCCGCCGCCACGCTGGACCGCGCCAGGATCGACGTCTGACCCGGCGCCCGACCGTCCACCGGGCTCCACCCACGGGTGGAGCCCGGTGCCGTTCACGGTTCCACCCGGAAGAGGATTCCGCGGCCCTTCGCGCTCCGTAGCATCGACGCCGAGAGAGAGGGTTTCGGATGCCGATCGGCGCAGGGACCGCGTGGCCGAGCAGAGAGGCGCTGACCCGGGTGGGGCTGCCGCCCGTCAGGACCGCGCTGGACTATCTGCTGTCCTCCGTGCTCGCCTGCTGGCTGGTCGTGAGCGCGTACCACTCCGACGCCTTCCACGGCCGGCTCCTGGTGCTGCCCGTGCTGGGGCTGCTCTGCTTCCTGGCGATCGTGGTGCTCTTCCACCGGTGGACCATCGAGGGCCGACTGCTCGCCTCCCTGGGGCTGCTTCTCCTGGCCGCCCTCCTGGGAGGAGGCGCGTACGCGGCGGGGGCCGAGAAGACGGCCGCGCTGCTCTGGGTCATGGGCGGTGTCCTCGCGATGGACAGACTGCCGCTCGCCGCTGCCCTGGGCGTCTGGACGTCGCTGTTCGCGGTCCTCGCCCTGGCGAACGAGGAGGCGCTCCCCTCGGTGATCGTCACCATGAGCGCCGTCCTGCTCGGCGGCTACACACTGCGGCTCGACGCCCAGGCGCGTGTGACCGGCTTCCGGCTGCTGGCGGAGGAGCGGGCGGCGCGGGCGGCCGAGGCCGACTCCGCCGCGCTGGCCGAGCGGGCCAGGATCGCCCGCGAGATCCATGACGTGCTGGCCCACAGCCTCTCCGCGCAGCTCGTGCATCTGGAGGCGGCCCGGCTGCAGATCGAGGGCGGATACGACCGCGAGCAGGTGCTGCGCCGGGTGGTGGAGGCGCGCTCCATGGCGAGACAGGGCCTGGCCGAGACGCGGCAGGCGCTCTCGGCGCTCCGTGGGCAGATGGTGCCTGTCGAGGACTATCTGCGGGAGCTGGCGGTCGACGGGGTGCGCACCGAGGTCGTGGGGGAGTCGCGGCTGCTGCCCGTGGAGGCCTCGGGGGCCGTACGCCGCGTCGCGCAGGAGGCCGTCACGAACGCGCGCAAGCACGCTCCGGGGGCGGACGTCACGCTGCGGCTGGAGTACGGGGAGGGTGTCGTGACGCTGGAGGTACGGGACGAGGGGGCGGACGCGCCGGGCGGTGAACTGGCCCTCTCCGGCTCCGGGTTCGGCCTCCTGGGGATGCGGGAGCGTGCCGAACTGCTCGGCGGCAGTCTGGAGGCGGGCCCCTCGGCCTCCGTAGGAGGAGGCGGCGTCGCGAGCGGTCCCGGGCCGCGCGATTCCGGGGAGGGCGCAGACGCGAACGGCACCGATCCCCGGGACCGGTCCAGGAGGGAAGGCTTCACCGTGCGCCTGCGAGTGCCCGCGTGAGCGCCGCCACAGCCGCGCGGGTGATCGTGGTCGACGACCAGGCCGTGGTGCGCGAGGGGATCGTGATGCTGCTCGGGCTGATGCCCGGCATCGACGTCGTCGGCGCGGCGAAGGACGGCCTGGAGGCGGTGACCCTCGTCGGTGAACTCGGCCCCGACGTCGTCCTGATGGACCTGCGTATGCCGCGTTGCGACGGGGTCGAGGCGACCCGCCGCATCCGTGAGCGGCACCCGGCGACCCAGGTCGTGGTGCTGACCACCTATGACGACGACGACTCGCTGTTCCCCGCCCTACGGGCCGGCGCGCGCGGATATCTGACCAAGGACGCGAGCGGCGACGAGATAGTCAAGGCCGTCCAGGACGTGATGGCCGGGGACGCCGGGCTCGCCCCCGCCGTGCAGCGCCGACTGCTGGAACGGGTCAGCGCGGTCTCCGCCGTACCGGAGCGCGACGCGGCCCCCGACGGGCTCACGGCCCGCGAGACCGAGGTGCTGTCCCTGGTCGCCGAGGGCCTCTCCAACCATGAGATCGCCCGGCGGCTGCGCATCGGGGCCGCGACGGTGAAGACCCACATCAACAACATCTTCGGCAAGGCCGGGGTGCGCGACCGGGCGCAGGCGGTCCGTTACGCCTATCAGCACGGGCTCATCCAGCCACCCGGGACAAACATCACCTGATGGGGTGAAGTCGAAGAGAGAAGAGTCCGGGATCTTCCCGATCTGCCCATTCTTGGGGCGCGGCCGAAACGGCTCGCTGACAAGGAGAGTTGACCGGTGGAGAAGCAGGAGGGGCGCGACGCCGCGGCAGTGCGGACCGACGACCCCTGGTACGACGCGCCAGCCTCCGGCTGGGGCGAACTGGACGGTACGGGCACACCGACGACCCCCCTCGCGCCGGCCACGGGCACGACCCACGCCGGGGCGGGCGCCGGTGAGCACGGAGACCGGCCCCGCGCGGCCGACATCTATCTGGAGGTCCAGCGGAGCGCGGCCTTCCAGGAGGTACGCGGCCGCTACCGGCGCTTCGTCGGGCCGGCCACGCTCGCCTTCCTGGCCTGGTACTTGGCGTATGTCGTGGCCGCGACCACCGCGCCGGACCTGATGGCGCGCCCGGTGGCGGGGGCGGTGAATGTGGCGATGGTCGCCGGGCTGGGCCAGTTCCTCAGCACGTTCCTGCTGACGTGGGCGTACTCACGCCATGCCCGGCTGCACCGGGACCGGGACGCGCTCGATCTGCGCTGGAACGTCTTCGACCGGACCCGGACCCGGGAGCACCACGGGACGCGGGAACACCACGGGACTTGGGAGCGCCCCAGGACGCGGGAGCACCACATCGCGCGGGCGGGGGAGCGGTGATGAGCGGCGACCATCAGACCCTGGCGCTGCTGCTGTTCAGCGGGTTCGTCGCCGTCACCCTCGGCATCACCACCTGGGTGAGCCGCGAGCGGCACGGCTCGGCGGAGGAGTTCTACACCGGCGGACGGCTCTTCTCTCCCATGGAGAATGGTTTCGCCATCGCCGGTGACTACATGTCCGCCGCCTCCTTCCTCGGTATCTCCGGTCTCATCGCCCTCGTCGGCTACGACGGCATGCTCTACTCCGTCGGCTTCCTCGTCGCCTGGCTCGTCGTCCTGCTGCTGGTGGCCGAACTCGTACGCAACTGCGGCCGGTTCACGCTGGCCGACGTCGTCGCCGCGCGGATGCGCGAGCGCCCGGTGAGGATCGCGGCGGGAACGTCCTCCGTCGCCGTGTCCGTTCTCTATCTGGTGGCGCAGATGGTCGGGGCGGGCAGTCTGGTCGCACTGCTGCTGGGAGGCACGAGCGAGGCGGCGCGTGCGTGGACGGTGATCGGCGTCGGCGCGCTGATGGTCGTCTATGTGACGCTGGGCGGGATGCGGGCCACCACCTGGATCCAGATCGTCAAGGCCGTGCTGCTGATGGCGGGCACGGTCGCGCTGACCGTTCTCGTACTGCTCCGCTTCCACGGCGACTTCGACGCGCTGCTCACCACCGCGGCCGAACGCAGCGGCCACGGCAAGGAGTTCCTGTCGCCCGGTCTCGCCTACGGCGGGGGGTGGACCGCACGCCTCGACTTCATCAGTCTGGGGCTCGCCCTGGTGCTCGGTACGGCCGGGCTGCCGCACATCCTCTCCCGCTTCTACACGGTGCCGACCGCCCGCGCGGCGCGCCGCTCGGTCGTCTGGGCCATCGGACTGATCGGCGGCTTCTATCTGATGACGATCGTGCTCGGCTTCGGGGCCGCCGCCGTGGTCGGCACCGACGAGGTACGCGCGTCGAGCGCGGCGGGGAACACGGCGGTGCCGCTGCTCGCCCTGGACCTGGGCGGGGGCGCGGGCTCCACCGGCGGCACGGTCCTCTTCGCCGTGGTCGCCGCCATCGCCTTCGCGACGATCCTCGCCGTCGTCGCGGGCATCACACTCGCCTCGTCGGCGTCCGTCGCGCACGACCTCTACGCCTCCTTCAAGCGTCCGCACGCCGGGCCGCACGCCGGGCCGCACGCCGGGTCGCACGCCGGGCAGCGCACCGGACCGCAGGCGGGGCCCTACGCCGAGTCGCGAGCCAGGCCGCACGGCGGGCGGCGCGGCAGGCGGCGCGCCAACTCCCGGGCGGGCAACCGCGCCGCCCCCCATGCCAAGCCGCTCGGCGAGGTCGCCGTGGCCAGGATCGCGGCCGCCTGCATCGGCGCCGTGGCGATCGCGCTCGGGCTGCTCGCCCGCGATCTCAACGTGGCCTTCCTCGTCGGTCTCGCCTTCGCCGTCGCCGCCTCCGCCAATCTCCCGGTGCTGCTCTACTCGCTCTTCTGGCGGAACTTCACCACGCGCGGAGCGGTCTGGTCGGTCTACGGAGGACTGGTGCCGGCGGTGCTCCTGGTGGTGTTCTCACCCGTCGTCTCCGGAACCCCCGAGGCGCTCTTCCCGGGCGTGGACTTCCATGTCTTCCCGCTCCAGAATCCGGGCCTGGTCTCGATCCCGCTCGGCTTCCTGGCGGGCTGGATCGGCACAGTCCTCTCCCGCGAACCGGCCGACGAGGCCAAGCACGCGGAGTCCGAGGTGCGTTCACTCACCGGAGCGGGCGCCGTCTGACGGGCGGACCGGCTCAGCCGCCGGCCGTCCACGCGTAACGGTGCTCGGGGCGGCCCGTCTCGCCGTACCGGAGGCTGAGCCGTACCCGGCCCGCCCGCTCCAGCAGTTTGAGATACCGCTGCGCCGTCTGCCGGCTCATGCCGGCGCACTCGGCGATCTCCTGAGCGGAGAGCGGCCCTTCGGCGCCGAGCAGCACCTGCCGTACCACCTCGGCGGTGCTCGGCGAGTGGCCCTTGGGCAGTTCGGGCGGGGCCGCGGGCGCCGACAGCGCGCCGAACATCCGGTCCACGTCGGCCTGTTCGGCCTCGCCGCCGCTCTCCAGAATCCGGCGGAGCCTCGCGTACGCCTCCAGTTTGGTGCGCAGCCCGGCGAAGCTGAAGGGCTTGACCAGGTACTGGAGCGCCCCGTGGCGCATCGCGGCCTGGACGGTGGCCACGTCGCGCGCGGCGGTCACCATGATCACGTCGGTCGGATGGCCGAGCCCGCGCAGTTCCCGTACCACCGAGAGGCCGTTGCGGTCGGGCAGATGGTGGTCGAGAAGGATCAGATCGACGGGTCGGTCGGCGAGGCAGGTGAGCGCCTCCGCCCCCGAATGCGCCTTCGCGACGACCCGGAAACCGGCCACTTTCGCCACATAGGCGGTGTTGATGTCGGCGACCCGGAGGTCGTCGTCCACGACCAGTACGTCGATCATCGTGTCTCTCCCGTGGTCACCGGCCCCGCCGTATCACCCGGCACGCCACCCGCCGGGGCCCCCGCCGTATCGCCTGCCACCTCAGCCACCTCGGCCACCTCACCCAGCTCCGCGCCCGCCAACTCGCCCGCCACCCCTTCCGTCTCCTCGCCCCTCTCCTCGGCCAGCGCCTCGGGCAGTACGACGGTGAACTCCGCGCCCCCGTCCGCCGATTCGCCGACCCGCGCGCTGCCGCCCTGACGCTCGGCGAGCCTTCGCACCATGGCGAGGCCCAGCCCGCGCCGCCCGTGCGCGGGCAGTTCCTTCGTCGTCCAGCCCTCCGTGAAGACCAGCTCGCGCCGCTCCGCCGGGACCCCGGGCCCGCTGTCGGAGATCCGCAGGACGACCGTACGGCCCTCGGTCCGTACCTCCACCTCGATGCGCGCGTCCTTCGAGCCGGCCGTGGCGTCCAGCGCGTTGTCCACCAGATTGCCCAGTACCGTGACCAGCCCCTGCGGGTCGACGAGCCGGTCCGGCAGCAGCGTGGCGGGGGAGATACGCAGCGAGACACCCCGCTCGGCGGCGACGGTGGCCTTGCCCACCAGCAGGGCGGCCGGCAGCGGGTCGTGGATCCGCTCGGTGACCTGCTCGGCGGTGGCGCGGTGGACCCCGACGACCTCGGTCACGAACTCGGCCGCCTCGTCGTGCATCTCCAGCTCCAGCAGCCCCAGCAGCGTGTGCATCCGGTTGGCGTGCTCGTGGTCCTGGGCGCGCAGCGCGTCGATGAGACCGCGTGTGGCGTCCAGCTCCCGGCCCAGCCGCTCGACCTCGGTGCGGTCACGGAGTGTGGCGACGGCGCCGCCGTCGTCCGTCGGCATCCGGTTGGCGATGAGCACCCGGCCGCCGCTCACGGTCAGCAGGTCGTCGCCGGCCACCCGGCCCGCCAGCACATCGGTGGTACGCCCCGGGCCGAGCACCATGTCCAGCGGCTGTCCGGTGGCCTCGGGCCCGAGACCGAGGAGCCGCTGCGCCTCGTCGTTCATCAGCCGGATCCGGCCCCTCCCGTCGAGGGCGATCACTCCCTCGCGCAGGCTGTGCAGCATGGCCTCGCGCTCCGCGAGCAGCGCCGAGATGTCGGAGAAGGCCAGGTCATGGGTCTGGCGCTGGAGCCGTCTGGAGATCAGATACGCGGCGAGCGCGCCGACGGCCAGGGCGCCGCCCGCGTACGCGAGCAGTCCGGGGATCGTCGCCAGCAGACGCGTCCGGACGCTGTCGTAGGCGATGCCCACCGAGACGGCGCCGATGATCTCCCCGGACGAGGAGCGCAGCGGGACCTTTCCGCGCGCCGAGCGGCCGAGGGTGCCGCTGTCGATCTCCATGACGTCCTTGCCGGCGATCGCCTGGCTGGGGTCGGTGGAGACGACCCGGCCGATCTGGCCGGTGTCGGTGTGTGACCAGCGGACCCCGCGTCTGTCCATGATCACGACATACTCGGCGCCGGTGGCCCGTCTGATGCGCTCCGCCTCCGTCTGCACCGGGCCGTCCACCGACGGCCGCGATGCCAGCAGGGCCTTTGCGACCGGCTCGGAGGCGGTCGTCTCGGCGATCGCCAGCGCCCTGCGCATCGCCTGGTCGTCGAGCTGGTCGCTCAGCGGTCGGAGGAAGAGTCCGGTGGCGAGCACGGCGGTACCCGCGGCGACGGCCAGCTGCATCAGGAGCACCTGCGAGAAGACGCGCCGTGGCCAGCCGAATCGCCGCCGTCGCTGCGAGGTCGTCGGTCCGGCGCTCATGGTCGAGAACGGTAGACCGCGCAGGTGTCTTTCTGAAATTTCCAGGATGACGCAAATGGCTTACGCGATTTGCGGCCCGCTTGCGGCCTGCCGAAGGTTCGCTGGAAAGCTGACTGATAGGGGCTGGTGGGTCCGTTGTGGGTGTTTTCGCGCCAGAGAACGGCCGACTTGGTTCTGTCGGACTGGTGGACGCTCTCGCATTTCTCTGCAACTCTCTGACCGCACAACGCAAAAGATCCCTCTCGTCAGTGCAGAAACGCTTGTCGCACCAGCCAGGTGGCACCAGCCATGCAGACAGAGCCGCGCCCCGGCGCCCCCGCGCCGAGGCCGAAGATCGGGGATACATGAGATCTCACCGCTGGAGATGGCGGGCGCTCTCCGCCGTCGTCACCACCAGTCTCTTGATGGTCGGCTGGCCGTCGCTCACCGCCTCGGCGGCCGACGGTCCCAACATCGCCGCGGGCTCCACCGCGGCGGCGAGCAGCGCGTCGATCGACCACTCCGCCCGGATGGTCGCGGACGGCAACCAGTCCACCTACTGGCAGGGCTCGGGCAAGAGCCTTCCCCAGTGGGTCCAGACCGATCTCGGCTCCGCCGCCCGGATCGACCAGGTCACCCTGAAGCTCCCGGCGGACTGGGAGACCAGGAGGCAGACCCTCGCCGTCCAGGGCAGCGCCGACGGCACCAGCTTCGCCACGCTGAAGACCTCAGCCTCGTACACCTTCAGTCCCGGCGAGGCCAACGAGGTCAGCATCTCGTTCCCCGCCACCCGGGCGCGTTTCGTCCGTGTGAACATCACCAAGAACTCCGTGGCCTCCGCGGGCCAGCTCGCCGAGCTCCAGGTCCACAAGGCCGCCGCGGCGTCGGTGAACCTGGCCGCCGGCCGGACGCTCACCGAGAGCAGCCACACCGAGGTGTACGCGGCGGCCAACGCCAACGACGGCAACAAGGCCAGCTACTGGGAGAGCCGTAACGGCGCCTTCCCCCAGTGGATCCAGGCCGACCTCGGCTCCTCCGTCCGCGTCAACAGCGTCGTGCTGAAGCTCCCCGACGGCTGGGGAGCGCGAAGCCAGACCCTGAAGATCCAGGGCAGCGCCAACGGGACCTCCTTCACGGACCTGACCGCCTCCCAGGCGTACCAGTTCGCGCCCGGCTCCGGGAACACGGTGACGATCCCCTTCGACGCCACCACCACGCGCTACGTACGGGTCCTGGTCACCGCCAACACCGAGCAGCCCGGCGCCCAGCTCTCCGAGCTGGAGATCTACGGCCCCGAGACGGGCGACACCCAGGCCCCGACGGCGCCCACCGAGCTGGCGTACACCGAGCCCGCCTCCGGTCAGATCAAGCTGACCTGGAAGGCGTCGACCGACGACACGGCGGTCACCGGCTACGACATCTACGCCAACAACGTGCTGCGCACCAGCGTCGCCGGCACGGTCACCACCTTCACCGACACCCAGCCCGGCAACGCCGAGGTCTCGTACTACGTACGGGCCAAGGACGCGGCGGGCAACCAGTCGGGCAACAGCAACACCGTCACCCGCAGGCCGGCCGGCGGCGACACCCAGGCGCCGACCGCGCCCACGGGCCTCGCCCACACCACGCCGTCGCCGACCCAGGTCAGGCTCACCTGGCAGGCGTCGAGCGACAACACGGCGGTCACCGGCTACGAGGTCTACGCCAACAACGTGCTGCGCGACACCGTCGCGGGCAATGTCCTGACCTTCACGGACACCCAGCCGGCCAGCACCACGGTCTCCTACTTCGTACGGGCCAGGGACGCGGCGGGCAACCGGTCGGGCAACAGCAACACGGTCGTGCGCACCGGCAGCACCGGCTCGGTCTCCAACCTCGCCGTCGGCAAGCCGATCAGCGCCTCCTCCGTGGTCCACACGTTCGTCGCGGCCAACGCCAACGACAACTCGACGTCGACCTACTGGGAGGGCGCCGGGGGCAGCTACCCCAACACGCTGACCGTGAAGCTGGGCGCCAACGCCTCCACCGAGAGCGTCGTCGTCAAGCTCAACCCGGACAGCAGCTGGGGACCGCGTACCCAGAACATCCAGGTGCTGGGGCGCGAGCAGAGCGCCACGGGCTTCACCAGCCTGGCCGCCGCGAAGGACTACGCGTTCAGCCCGGCCTCCGGGAACCAGGTGACGATCCCGGTCTCCGGCAATGTCGCGGACGTCCAGTCCGGTTCACCTCCAACACCGGTGCCGGCGCGGGCCAGGTGGCCGAGTTCCAGGTGCTCGGTGAGCCGGCGCCCAACCCGGACCTCCAGGTCACGGCGGTGACCGCGTCTCCCACCGAGCCGGTCGAGTCCAACCCGATCACCCTGTCGGCGACGGTACGCAACAACGGCACGGTCGCCGCTGCCGCCAGCTCGCTGGAGTTCCGTCTCGGTGACTCCAAGGTCGGCACGGCGGCGGTGGGCACCCTCGCCCCCGGCGCGTCGGCGAACGTCAGCGCCTCGATCGGTCCGCGTGACGCGGGCAGCTACGAACTGAGCGCGGTCGCCGACGTGGCGGAAGCGGTCATCGAGCAGAACGAGACCAACAACACCTTCACCGCCGCGTCCCCGCTGGTGGTGAAGCCGGTCGCCAGCTCCGACCTGGTGGCGACCCTGGGCTCGTCCCCGTCCGCCCCGGCGGCCGGTGACACGGTCAACTTCTCCGTCACGCTCAAGAACCAGGGCACCGTCGCCTCCGCGGGCGGCAGCCACGGCATCACCCTGACCGTGCTCAACTCCGAGGGCGCCACGGTGCGCACCCTCACGGGCGCGCACAGCGGGGCCATCGCGGCGGGCGCCACCGCGGCGCCGGTCTCGATGGGGACCTGGACCGCCGCCAACGGCTCGTACACCGTGCGGGTCGTCGTCGCGGACGACGCCAACGAGGTGCCGGTCAAGCGCGAGAACAACACCAGCACCCAGCCGCTCTTCGTCGGCCGCGGCGCCAACATGCCGTTCGACATGTACGAGGCCGAGGACGGCACCACCGGCGGCGGCGCGACGAAGGTCGGTCCCAACCGGACGATCGGCGACATCGCGGGCGAGGCGTCGGGCCGCAGGGCCGTCAACCTCGACGCGACCGGCGAGTTCGTCGAGTTCACCACCCGGGCCAGCACGAACACGCTGGTGACCCGGTTCTCCATCCCCGACTCGGCGGGCGGCGGGGGCATCAACTCCACGCTCAACGTCTATGTGGACGGGGTCTTCCTCAAGGCGATCGACCTCACGTCCAAGTACGCCTGGCTGTACGGCGCCGAGGCGGGACCGGGCAACTCCCCGGGCCAGGGCGCGCCCCGTCACATCTACGACGAGGCGAACGTGATGCTGGGCAAGACCGTCCCGGCGGGCAGCAAGATCAAGCTGCAGAAGGACGCGGCCAACAACACCACCTACGCGATCGACTTCATCAACCTGGAGCAGGTCGCACCGGTCGCCAACCCGGACCCCGCCACGTACACGGTCCCGGCCGGCTTCACCCACCAGGACGTGCAGAACGCCCTGGACCGGGTCCGGATGGACAACACGGGCACCCTGAAGGGTGTCTACCTGCCCGCCGGTGACTACCAGACGGCCAGCAAGTTCCAGGTGTACGGCAAGCCCGTGCAGGTGATCGGGGCCGGTCCCTGGTACACCAAGTTCCACGCCCCGTCGACGCAGGACAACACCGACGTCGGCTTCCGGGCCGAGGCCGCCGCCGCGGGTTCGTCGTTCAAGAACTTCGCGTACTTCGGCAACTACACCTCGCGTATCGACGGTCCGGGCAAGGTGTTCGACTTCTCGAATGTGCGCGACATCGAGATCGACAACATCTGGAACGAGCACATGGTGTGCCTCTACTGGGGCGCGAACACCGATGACATGACCATCAAGAACTCCCGTATCCGCAACATGTTCGCCGACGGCATCAACATGACCAACGGCAGCACCGGCAACCTCGTGACCAACAACGAGGCCCGGGCCACGGGAGACGACAGCTTCGCGCTCTTCTCGGCGATCGACGCCGGCGGCGCGGACATGAAGGACAACGTCTACGAGAACCTGACGTCGATCCTGACCTGGCGCGCGGCGGGTGTGGCCGTCTACGGCGGCTTCAACAACACCTTCCGCAACATCCACATCGCGGACACGCTCGTCTACTCGGGCATCACGGTCAGCTCACTGGACTTCGGCTATCCGATGAACGGCTTCGGGACCGAGCCCACGACGATCGAGAACGTGTCGATCGTCAGAGCCGGCGGTCACTTCTGGGGCTCGCAGACATTCCCCGGAATCTGGCTGTTCTCCGCGTCCAAGGTGTTCCAGGGCATCCGGATCAACAATGTGGACATCGTCGACCCGACGTACAGCGGGATCATGTTCCAGACCAACTACGTGGGAGGACAACCGCAGTTCCCGATCAAGGACACGATCCTCAGCGACATCTCGATCACCGGCGCCAAGAAGAGCGGTGACGCCTTCGACGCCAAGTCGGGCTTCGGTCTGTGGGCGAACGAGATGTCGGAGGCGGGGCAGGGTCCCGCGGTCGGTGAGGTCACGTTCAACGGTCTGAGGATGAGCGGCAACGCTCTGGACGTGAAGAACACCACGCCCAACTTCAAGATCCATATCAACCCGTAGGACAGCGGCACACGGCGCGAGGCACCGCGCACCACAGGTGTGGGCGTCGACATGGTGCCGCCCGGGGGCTCCCCGGGTGGCACCATGGCTGTGCTGGGACTTTACGCTGAGAAGTAAGTAGCTTGCATCGCTTGCGCTAGTCTTGCGTGCATGACGCGACGACTTGCTCAGGTGGCGAAGAAGGTTGGGGTCAGCGAGGCCACGGTCAGCCGGGTGCTCAACGGCAAGCCGGGAGTTTCCCAGGCCACACGCCAGTCCGTGCTGACCGCCCTGGACGTCCTGGGGTACGAGCGGCCCACCCAGCTGCGCGGCGAGCGCGCCCGACTGGTCGGCCTGGTCCTGCCCGAGCTGCAGAACCCGATCTTTCCGGCCTTCGCCGAGGTGATCGGCGGCGCGCTGGCGCAGCAGGGCCTGACGCCCGTCCTGTGCACACAGACCAAGGGCGGCGTCTCCGAGGCGGACTACGTCGAACTGCTCCTCCAGCAGCAGGTGTCCGGGGTCGTCTTCGCCGGGGGTCTCTTCGCCCAGGCGGACGCTCCCCACGAGCACTACCGCCAGCTCCACGAGCGCAAGATCCCCGTCGTGCTCATCAACGCGCCCATAGAGAATCTCGACTTCCCCACGATCTCCTGCGACGACGCCGTCGCCGTCGAGCAGGCGTGGCGGCATCTGGCGTCGCTCGGCCACGAGCGCATCGGTCTCGTCCTCGGCCCGGCCGACCACGTCCCCTCGCGGCGCAAGCTCGCCGCCGCCCTCGCGACCGTGAAGGCGGCGGGGGAGTCCCTGCCCGACGAGTTCATCGAGCGGTCGATGTTCTCCTTGGAAGGCGGCCAGGCCGCCGCCGCGCGGCTGCTGGACCGGGGCGTCACCGGCATCATCTGCGCGAGTGACCCGCTGGCCCTCGGAGCCGTACGCGCGGCCCGCAGGCGCGGTCTGGACGTCCCCGGCGAGGTCTCCGTGGTCGGGTACGACGACTCGGCCTTCATGAACTGCACCGAGCCGCCGCTGACGACGGTCCGTCAGCCCATCGAGGCCATGGGGCGGGCGGCGGTCGAGCTGCTGTGCGCCCAGATCCAGGGAGGCGCGGTGCCGCCCGGCGAGCTGCTGTTCGAGCCGGAGCTGGTCGTACGGGGCTCCACGGCGCAGTCGCCCCGTTAGACCCCGTCCGGGCGACGGGCCCCACGGCCTCCCGTCCGGGCCGGCCCGACCGCGCGGACCCGGATTCCCCCTGGCCGCGCCGACGGCCCCGTACGGCCCTTGCAAGCCCCTTCCAGGGCCCCCTCGGGGGCCCTGCGGCAGTCCTGAGGGGCCTGTCTGACAAATCCCGCCCTGTCCAACTCCGGCCCCCGGTGCGGGTCGTAGCCGATGCGGAAGACTGTCAAACTTTTACGAAAACGGCGCGAGATCTTGCGGTCCCCTGTCGACGGTGGTTGAGTGTGCCGCGCCCCGGCAGAGTTTCAGCCGTGGGCCTTCCACGCTCATGCCCGAAGGGGACCATCGATGAGAAGTGCTGGGTTCCGCCGTAATCGCCGTATCGACCGCACCGCCGCGGCCGCCATTGTCACCGTGCTCGCCCTGACTCTCGCCGCCTGCGGCACGAGCAGCAGCAGCAGCGACGACGACGGCGACTCCGGCGGCGGGTCGTCAGACCCGTCAGCGCCGTTGGACCCGAAGGCGAAGGTGACGCTCTCGATCGACTGCATGCCGCCGGCCGCGAAGGCCGCGGAGCTGAAGGAGTGGAACGAGGACGTCAAGGAGTTCAACAAGACGTACCCGAACGTCAAGATCGACGGAAAGTCCACGCCCGGCCAGTGCCTGGAGCCGCCGCGCTTCACCGCGATGCTCAAGGCGAAGTCCCAGCCCGACGTCTACTACACCTACTTCACCGACCTTCAGCAGGTGCTCGACAACGACGGCGCCGAGGACATCTCGGCGTACGTCAACGACAAGTCCGTGCCCGCGCTGAAGGACATCGACCCCAACGTCCTGGACGTGCTGAAGCAGGACGGCAAGCTCTACGGCCTGCCGACCAGCAACTACACCATGGGCCTGCTGATCAACCGGAAGCTCTTCGAAGAGGCGGGACTGGACCCCAACTCGCCCCCCACCACCTGGGAAGAGGTCCGTACGGCCTCCGACAAGATCGCGGAGCTCGGCGGCGGAGTCTCCGGCTTCGGCGAGTACAGCGCCGGCAACAACGGCGGCTGGCACTTCACCGCCTCGATCTACGGCCTCGGCGGCGACGTCGTCGACACCACGGGCAAGAAGGCCGCCTTCAACACCCCGCTCGGCAAGCAGGTCCTGGAGAACCTCCGCGCCATGCGGTGGGACGACGACAGCATGGGCAAGACCCAGCTGCTCAAGTGGGGCGACCTGCAGAAGCAGATAGCCACCGACAAGCTGGGCATGTTCCTCGCGGCGCCCGACGACATCACGTACATGGTCCAGCAACTCGGCGCCAAGTACGAGAACTTCGGCATGGGCCCGATCCCCGGCGCCAAGGCCACCCTCTTCGGCGGCAACAACTACATGATCAAGAAGGGCAGTTCGCCCGACAAGATCAAGGCCGCCATCGCCTGGCAGAACTTCAAGTTCCTCACCCCGGGCAAGGGCCAGTTCGAGTGGGAGCGCAGCAAGGCCGACAAGCTCCCCGTCGGACTGCCGCAGCCGAACTTCTGGCTCGGTGAGTCCAAGGCCAAGGACGACGCCCAGCGCAGCGAGCACGCCACGATGCCGGTCGAGAACTTCAAGCCCTTCATGGACAACCCGGTCAAGGGCAAGGCCGAGCCGCCGAAGGCGCAGGAGATCTACAAGATCCTCGACGTCGCGATGTCGGGCGTGCTGACCAACGAGGACGCGGACATCGACAAGCTGCTGTCGACCGCGGAGCAGCAGGTCAACCAAGTCCTGGCGACTCAGTAACGGAGGTGCGGGGCCGGGTCACGCGGACCCGGTCCCGCCTCGGGTCCGTCCCCGGGGCCACCCCTGGGACCGGGCCCCGCACCCGAGCTCCGTCCGTCTGTGAGCCAACGAGTCTGCGCACCGGCACCGAGGAGAGACCATGTCGGCCCCCACCCTGTCCAAGAGCGAGGCGACCCCGTCGCGCCCCGGACGCCCCGGCCCCACCCGGACGGACTCCGCCCGCGAGGAGTTCATGCGGTCCGTGCGCCGCAATCTCTCGGCACACGGGTTCCTGATCGGAGCCGTGCTCTGCTTCTCGTTCTTCTCCTGGTATCCGATGGTCAGGGAATTCATCCTGGCCTTCCAGAAGAACGAGAACGGAAAGACCACCTGGGCCGGCTGGTCCAACCTCACGTACATCTTCAACGACCCCGCCTTCTGGCAGGCGTGGCGCAACACACTGCTCTTCACCGCGCTCGCCCTGCTGCTGGGATTCGTCGTCCCGTTCGTCATCGCCGTCGTCCTGAACGAATTCCGGCACGGCCAGGGATATCTGCGGCTGCTCGTCTATCTCCCCGTGATGCTTCCGCCGGTCGCGTCCGTGCTGCTCTTCAAATACTTCTACGACCCCGGATACGGCCTGTTCAACCGCATCCTGGAAGTCTTCGGACTCCCCGCCCAACAGTGGCTCCAGGACACCGACACGGCCATGCTCTCCGTGGTCATCGCGGCGACCTGGATGAACATGGGCGGCGCGACCCTGATCTATCTCGCCGCGCTCCAGGGAATTCCCGGTGAGCTGTACGAGGCGGCCGAACTGGACGGCGCCGGAATCCTCCGCAAGATCTGGCACGTCACCATCCCGCAGACCAGGCTCATTCTCTCGCTGATGCTCCTCATGCAGATCATCGCGACGATGCAGGTGTTCACCGAACCGTTCCTGCTCACCAACGGGGCGGGACCGGAGGGGTCGACCACCACGGTCGTCTATCTGATCTACCAGTACGCGTTCAACTTCAACAACTACGGCAGCGCGGCGGCGCTGGGACTCGTCCTGCTCGTACTCCTCGCGGGCTTCTCCGCGGTGTACGTGCGACTCAGCCGCGGCAACGAAGACTAGGAGGGGAGAGAAGGCATGACAGCGAACACGCTCATTCCGCGGCGCAGACGAGCCGCCACCGTCGAAGTCGCCCGCCCGCGGACCCTGATCTCACCGGCGCAACTCGGACGGTCCCGCGGCAGGACGGTCTACTGGATCGTCTTCGCCCTGGTGGTCCTCCTCTTCACCCTGGTCTTCCTCGGGCCGCTCTACTGGATGGTCACCGGCGGTCTCAAGACCACCCAGGAAGTGGTGCAGAGCCCTCCGACCGCCTTCCCCACCTCCGTGCACCCGGAGAACTACGAGCAGGCCTGGAAGGTCATGGACCTGGCCAAGCTGCTCTTCAACACCCTCTACTACGCCTTCGGCGCGCTCGCCTTCCAGCTGATCTTCGACGTGGCCGCCGCCTACTCGCTCTCCAAGCTGCGGCCGATCTTCGGCAAGGCCATCCTCGGCCTGATGCTGATGACGCTGATGATCCCGGCGACCGTCCTCGTCGTACCGCAGTACCTGACGGTGCTCGACGTACCGATCGTCGAACGGAATCTGCTCAACTCGCCCTGGGCGATCTGGCTGCCGTCGGTCACCAACGCCTTCAACATCTTCCTGCTCAAGAGATTCTTCGACTCGATCCCCCGGGAGCTGCTGGACGCGGCGGCCATCGACGGGGCGTCGGCGACGCGCACCCTGAGATCCGTGGTGCTGCCGATATCCCGGCCGATCCTCGGAGTCGTGTCGATCTTCGCGGTCGTGGGGGTCTGGAAGGACTTCCTCTGGCCGATGCTCACGCTGCCCGACCCGAGCAAACAGACCCTGAACGTGGGCATCTACTCGCTCGCGAGCGGGGTACCGGAGAACGTCCTGATCGCCGCGCTCACCATCGCGTCGGTCCCGACGCTGCTCATCTTCCTGCTGTTCCAGCGCAACATCATGAGCGGTCTGACCGCGGGCGGCCTCAAGGGCTGATCGTCCTCACCGCTCCCTGTCTCACTCCCCACCAGCACTCCGCCGCCGGCCCACTCGTCCAGCCCCGTTGCCCGGGGGCCGGCGGCGGAGTCCCACCTGCCCGAAAGGACCGTCACGTGGCAGCCAACCAGCCGGCCGAGGCCACCGTCGAATGGTGGCGCGACGCCGCCATCTACCAGGTCTATGTACGCAGCTTCGCCGACGGCGACGGCGACGGCACCGGTGATCTCGCCGGCGTGCGGTCCAGGCTGCCGTATCTCGTGGAACTGGGCGTGGACGCACTGTGGTTCACCCCCTGGTATCTCTCGCCCCTCGCCGACGGCGGCTACGACGTGGCCGACTACCGGACCATCGACCCCGCCTTCGGCACCCTCGCGGAGGCCGAGAAACTCATCGCCGAGGCCCGAGAGCTGGGCATCCGCACCATTGTCGACATCGTCCCCAACCATGTCTCCGACCAGCACGTCTGGTTCAAGGCCGCCCTCGCGGCCGGGCCCGGCAGCCCGGAGCGCGAGCTCTTCCACTTCCGTGCCGGACGCGGCACGGACGGCGAACTCCCCCCGAACAACTGGGTGTCCGAGTTCGGCGGCGTCCCCTGGACCCGGGTGGCGGACGGCGACTGGTACCTCCATCTGTTCGCCACCGGACAGCCCGACCTCAACTGGGCCCACCCGGCGGTCCGCCGGGAACACGAGGACGTGCTGCGCTTCTGGTTCGACCGGGGGGTGTCAGGAGTACGGATCGACTCGGCCGTCCTGCCCGCCAAGGACCCGGGCCTGCCCGACTTCACGCCCGGCGTCGACGCCCACCCGTTCGTGGACCGCGACGAACTCCACGACATCTACCGCTCCTGGCGCGCCATCGCCGACGAGTACGGCGGCATCTTCGTCGGCGAGGTCTGGCTCCCCGACGCCGAGCGCTTCGCCCGCTATCTGCGCCCCGACGAACTCCACACCGCCTTCAACCTCAGCTTCATGTCCTGCCCGTGGGACGCGGACCTGCTGCGGACCGCCGTCGACGACACGCTCGCCGAACACGCGCCGGTCGGCGCCCCCGCCACCTGGGTGCTCTGCAACCACGACGTCACCCGCACCGTGACCCGTTACGGGCGCGAGGACACCGGGTTCGACTTCGCGGCGAAGGCCTTCGGCACCCCGACCGACCTGGAGCTGGGCACCAGACGGGCGCGCGCCGCCGCACTGCTCTCGCTGGCGCTCCCCGGCGCCGTCTACGTCTACCAGGGCGAGGAACTGGGCCTGCCCGAGGCGGAGATCCCGCGCGACCGCATCGAGGACCCGATGCACTTCCGCTCCGGCGGCACGGACCCGGGCCGCGACGGCTGCCGCGTACCGCTGCCCTGGACGGCCGACGCGCCGTACGCGGGCTTCGGCGCGGACACCGAGCCCTGGCTGCCGCAGCCGGAGTCCTGGGCGAAGTACGCAGCGGACCTCCAGGCGGGCGACCCGCACTCGATGCTCAGCCTCTACCGGCAGGCCCTGCGGCTACGGCGTACGGAGCCCGGCTTCGCGGTGGTCCCGCCCGCCGGGGACGCCGGCCCCGAGGACGCGGGCGCACAGCTGACCTGGCTGGAGTCCGGCCCCGGAGTGCTGTCCTTCACCCGGACCGACGGTCTGATCTGCGTCGTCAATCTCGCCGGGCCCCCCACGGAGCTTCCCGGCCACACAAGCGTTCTGCTGACCAGCGGCCCCCTGGACGACGAGGGGAGGCTGCCGCAGGACACCGCGGCCTGGCTGCGGAGCTGACTCCGCGGCCGAACCGTCCGCCCCGTACGTCCGGCCGTGAAGTACCGCGGCCGGACGGCGGGCGGGCGGGAGGCGTAGGCCCCCTGACATCCCTCCGCCCCACAGGAAGGTGCAGGACCCGCACATGAATCCGCATATCCGTAACACCACCCCAGGGCGTGCGACGCTCTCGATCGCCACCGCCGTGGCCGTCGCCGCCACCGGGCTCGCCCTCGTCGCCCCCACGGCGACGGCCGGGCCCTCTTCGGAAGCCGCCGCTCCCAGGGCGGCCGGCGCGGTCCTCCCGTTCACCTCCGTCGAGGCCGAGAGCGCCACGACGGACGGAACCGCGATCGGCCCCGACCACACCCAGGGCACCCTCGCCTCGGAGTCCTCCGGCCGGCGCGCCGTCCAGCTGGCCCCGGGCCAGAGCGTGGAGTTCACGCTCCCCGCCGCCGCGAACGCGGTCAACCTCGCGTACAGCGTCCCCGACGGCCGGTCGGGCACCCTGGCGGTGTACATCGACGGCGAGAAGACGGACACGACGCTCGCCGTCACGTCCAGGTACTCCTACATCGACACCCCCTGGATCGCCGGCTCCAAGACGCACCATCTGCTTGACAACACCCGCGCGCTGCTCGGCCGGGACCTGTCGGCGGGCGCCAGGGTGAAGTTCGAGGCGAGCGTCCCCACCGCGATCGACGTCGCCGACTTCGAGCAGGTCGCGGGGCCCGCGGGCGCCCCGTCCGGCGCGGTCTCGGTCGTCGACAAGGGCGCGGACCCCAGCGGTCAGGGGGACTCCACGCAGGCGTTCCGGGAGGCCATTGCCGCGGCGAAGGGCGGCGTCGTCTGGATCCCGCCGGGCGAGTTCAAGCTGACCCAGTCGCTCAGCGGCGTGGACGACGTCGAGCTGCGGGGCGCCGGCAACTGGCACTCCGTGGTGCGCAGTTCGCGGTTCATCGACCAGTCGAACGTCCCGACCGGCAAGGTGGGACTGCATGACTTCGCCGTCATCGGCGAGGTCACCGAGCGCGTCGACAGCAACCCGGACAACTTCGTCAACGGCTCCCTCGGCCCCGACTCCCGGGTGTCCGGGATGTGGCTCCAGCACCTCAAGGTCGGCCTCTGGCTGACCGGGAACAACAACAACCTCGTCGTCGAGAAGAACCGCATCCTCGACATGACGGCCGACGGACTCAACCTGAACGGCACGGCCAACGGCGTACAGGTACGGGAGAACTTCCTGCGCAACACCGGCGACGACTCGCTGGCCATGTGGTCGCTCAACACCACCAACAGCTCCAGCACCTTCGCCAACAACACCGTCTCCCAGCCCAATCTGGCGAACGGCATCGCGATCTACGGTGGCCGCGACATCACCGTCAAGGACAATCTGGTCCTCGACACCAACGCCCTGGGCAGCGGTATCGCGATCTCCAACCAGAAGTTCATGGACCCGTTCTTCCCGCTGGCCGGCACCATCACGGTCTCCGGGAACACCCTCGTACGCACCGGGGCGATGAACCCCAACTGGCAGCACCCCATGGGCGCCCTGCGGGTGGACTCGTACGACAGCGCCATCGAGGCGAACGTCAGCATCACCGGCACCACCGTCACCGACAGCCCGTACAGCGCCTTCGAGTTCGTCTCCGGCGGGGGGACGGGCAAGGCCGTCCGCAACGTGACCGTCGACGGCGCGAGCGTCGACGGCGTCGGGACGGTCGTGGTCCAGGCCGAGACACCCGGCGCGGTCACCTTCCGGGGCGTGACGGCCAAGGACGTGGGCGTCGCCGGTACGTACAACTGCCCCTACCCGGCGGGCAGCGGCACCTTCGAGATCACCGACGGCGGTGGCAACTCCGGCTGGGACACGGCCTGGGACGACTGCGCCACCTGGCCCGAGCCCGCCGAGTAGCGGATCTCCGGCAGGACCCGTGACGAAGGGCGCGCCCGCCCGCTCCTATCCTGGAGCGGGCAGGCGCACCGCTCTGCCCGGACCTCCCGAGGAAGACGGAGCGCGGTTTTGGATCCGAGCACGGCCGGCAGACAGATCCCGGTGGTCGTCCTCGCGGGCTTCCTCGGCTCCGGCAAGACGACCCTGCTCAACCATCTTCTGCGGCACCGGGCCGGCAACCGCGTCGCGGTCGTCGTCAACGACTTCGGAGCGGTCGAGATCGACGCCATGACCGTCGCCGGCCAGGTCGGCTCCGCGGTCTCCCTGGGCAACGGCTGTCTCTGCTGCGCCGTCGACGCGAGCGAGCTGGACGGCTATCTGGAGCGGCTGAGCCGTCCGTCGGCGCGGATCGACATCATCGTCATCGAGGCGAGCGGGCTCGCCGAACCGCGGGAACTCGTCCGGATGATCCTCGCCGGTGAGAGTCCCCGCACGGTGTACGGCGGTCTGGTCGAGGTCGTGGACGCGGCCGAGTTCGACGCCACCCGCGAGCGCCACCCCGAGACCGACCGGCACCTCGCCATCGCCGACCTGGTCGTCCTGAACAAGACCGACCGGGTGACACCGGCCGAACACGAGCGCGTCCTCGGGGTGATCGGGAAGCTCGGACCGGGGGCGGCGGTGGTCTCGTCCTCGTACGGGAGGATCGACCCGGGGCTGCTCTTCGACCCGGCCACGCGCCCGGCCGAGGAGGAGAAGATCCGTCAGCTCTCCTTCGAGGACCTGCGCGCGGACGACGACGCCGACGACCCCGACGAGAGCCGGGGGCCGGAACACGGGCAGGGGCAGGGGCACGGGCACACGCACCATCCGCACGCCGCCTACGAGAGCCTGTCGTTCGACGAGCCCGCCGCCATGGATCCGCGCCGGCTCATGGCTTTCCTGGACTCGCGGCCGGAGGGGCTCTACCGCGTCAAGGGCTTCGTGGACTTCGGCGCGGCCGACCCCGCCAACCGGTACGCCGTCCACGCCGTCGGCCGCTTCCTGCGCTTCTATCCCGAGCCCTGGCCACGGGGCGCCGAGCGCCGCACCCAGCTCGTCCTCATCGGCGCCGGCATCGACCGCGAGGGACTCGGCAAGGAGCTGACGCACTGCGCCGTCACCGACACGGACGCCGTGGCGGGCACGGGCCCGGACGAGACCGCCATGTGGGGCGTCCTGCGTTACGTACGGTCCGGGCCGACGGCCGAGGAAGAGGCCGCCGACCCGGTCTGACCACCGCTACCCCGCCGGTCAGGTCGCCGGACCCGCCAGGGCCGCGACGACCGACGGCGGAGGCGTACCCGAACCGTCCCTGCGCGGATCCGGCTCCGGCAGCTTGGCCGGGGAACCGTTCTTCAGCGCCGCCCGTGCCGGGGCCGCCCCCGCCCAGGCGTAGACCAGCAGGTCCTCTCCCTTGAGGAACCGCTGGCAGCGGACCCCGCCGGTGGCCCGCCCCTTGCGCGGGTACTGGTCGAACGGCGTGAGCTTCGCCGTCGTCTCCGAGTCGTCCAGCGTGCCGTGCGAGCCGGCGACCGTGTAGACCACGCCGTCGCCCGCCGGGTCGACCGCGGTGAACGAGATCACCGCGGCGCCCTCGGCCAGCTTGATGCCCGTCATGCCTCCGGCCGGCCGGCCCTGCGGCCTGACCTGCGAGGCCTGATAGCGCAGCAGTTGGGCGTCGGAGGTGATGAAGACGAGATCCTCCTCGCCCGTACGCAGCTCGGCCGCGCCCACCACCCGGTCACCCTCCTTGAGGCTGATGACCTCCAACTCGTCCTTGTTGGACGGGTAGTCGGGGACGACCCGCTTGACGACACCCTGGAGCGTGCCCAGCGCGAGACCCGGCGAGGACTCGTCCAGCGTCGTCAGGGTGACCAGCTCCTCGTCGGGCTCCAGGGTCAGGAACTCCGCGAGCGGCGCCCCGCCCGCCAGATTCGGCGCCGACGCGGTGTCCGGCAGCTGCGGCAGGTCGATGACGGGGATCCGCAGCAGCCGCCCGGTCGAGGTGACCGCTCCGACCTCGCCGCGCGCCGTGGCCGGCACCGCCGAGATGATCACGTCGTGCTTGACCCGCCTGCCGTCGCCGGGGCCCAGCGGTCCGCCGTTGGCCGTACGCGCCAGCAGCCCCGTGGACGACAACAGCACCCGGCACGGGTCGTCGGCCACCTCCAGCGGCACGGCGGCGACCGGCGAACTGCCGGACTCCAGCAGCACCGTGCGCCGGTCGGTGCCGAACTTCTTGGCCACGGTGGCCAGTTCCCCGGAGACCAGCTTGCGCAGCTCCGCGTCCGACTCCAGGATTCCGGTCAGCTCGTCGATCTCGCCGTTGAGCCGGTCGCGCTCGCTCTCCAGCTCGATCCGGTCGAAACGGGTGAGCCGGCGCAGCGGCGTGTCCAGGATGTACTGCGTCTGGACGTCGCTCAGCGAGAAGCGCTCGATCAGCCGCTCCTTGGCCTGCGCCGAGTTGTCGCTGGACCGGATGAGACGGATGACCTCGTCGATGTCGAGGAGCGCGACGAGCAGACCCTCGACCAGATGCAGCCGGTCGCGCCGCTTGGTGCGGCGGAACTCGCTGCGCCGGCGTACGACGGTGAACCGGTGGTCCAGATAGACCTCCAGCAGCTCCTTGAGCCCCAGCGTCAGCGGCTGGCCGTCCACCAGCGCCACGTTGTTGATGCCGAAGGTCTCCTCCATCGGCGTCAGCTTGTAGAGCTGCTCCAGCACGGCCTCGGGGATGAAGCCGTTCTTGATCTCGATGACCAGACGCAGCCCGTGCGCCCGGTCCGTGAGGTCCTTGACGTCGGCGATGCCCATCAGCTTCTTCGCCGAGACCAGGTCCTTGATCTTGGCGATCACCTTCTCCGGGCCGACGGTGAAGGGCAGTTCGGTGACGACGAGCCCCTTGCGGCGCGCGGTGACGTCCTCGACGGCGACCGTGGCGCGGATCTTGAACGTGCCGCGCCCGCTCTCGTACGCGTCCTTGATGCCCTGGAGCCCCACGATCCGGCCACCGGTGGGCAGGTCGGGCCCCGGCACGTACCGCATCAGGGTGTCCAGGTCGGCGCCCGGGTGCTTGATCAGATGCCGGGCGGCGGCGATGACCTCGCCCAGATTGTGCGGCGCCATGTTCGTCGCCATACCGACGGCGATTCCGGAGGCGCCGTTGACCAGCAGATTCGGGTACGCGGCCGGCAGCGTGACCGGTTCCTGCTCCTGGCCGTCGTAATTCGACTGGAAATCGACGGTGTCCTCGTCGATCGACTCCGTCATCAGTGACGTGGCGTCAGCCATCCGGCACTCCGTGTACCGCATGGCGGCCGGCGGGTCGTCGTTGCCGAGGGAGCCGAAGTTGCCGTGGCCGTCGACGAGGGGGAGCCGCATCGAGAACGGCTGCGCCATCCGGACGAGGGCGTCGTAGATCGACGCGTCCCCGTGCGGGTGCAATTTACCCATCACCTCGCCGACGACCCGGGCGCACTTCACATAGCCGCGGTCGGGGCGCAGCCCCATCTCGTTCATCTGGTACACGATGCGGCGGTGCACGGGCTTCATGCCGTCCCGGGCGTCCGGCAGGGCCCGGGAGTAGATCACGGAATACGCGTACTCAAGGAAGGAGCCCTGCATTTCATCGACCACGTCGATGTCGAGGATCTTCTCCTCGAAGTCCTCCGGCGGCGGGGTCTTCGTGCTGCGGCGGGCCATCGCTGCTGCGGCTCCTTCACAGGTCTGTGCGGGTCTGGGCGGGCAACTTCAGGAACTGACGCGGACCATTGTGGCCCGCCGGACCGACAACGCGGACCTCGACCCGTCGTTGAACCGTCCGGGGCGCCCCATTCCGGCGGCCGGGAGCGGTCGGCGGGGAGGTTCCGCAAGCGGTTGGCGAGTCAACGCCGCTTCCCCCGGCACGGGAACTTCGCCATGCGTCGGCACGCTTGCATACAGTGGCAGGACTTCTCCATATCGCGATCGAAGGGACGTACATGCCCATGGGTCACACGGCCACAGCGCAGGCCGGTTCCGGCGGCCTCACAGCGACCGAGCACCGGCTCGCCAACGGACTGCGCGTGGTGCTCTCCGAGGACCACCTGACCCCGGTCGCCGCGGTCTGCCTCTGGTACGACGTCGGCTCACGCCACGAGGTCAAGGGCCGTACGGGCCTGGCCCACCTCTTCGAGCACCTGATGTTCCAGGGCTCGAAGCAGGTCAAGGGCAACGGTCACTTCGAGCTGGTGCAGGGCGCCGGCGGCTCGCTCAACGGCACCACCAGCTTCGAGCGGACCAACTACTTCGAGACCATGCCCACCCACCAGCTGGAGCTCGCCCTCTGGCTGGAGGCCGACCGTATGGGCTCGCTGCTCTCGGCCCTGGACGACGAGGGGATGGAGAACCAGCGCGACGTGGTGAAGAACGAACGCCGCCAGCGTTACGACAACGTGCCCTACGGCACCGCCTTCGAGCGCCTGACCGCGCTCTCCTACCCCGAGGGCCACCCGTACCACCACACCCCGATCGGCTCGATGGCCGACCTGGACGCGGCGACCCTCGACGACGCGCGGCAGTTCTTCCGTACGTACTACGCGCCGAACAACGCGGTGCTCTCCGTCGTCGGCGACATCGACCCCGAGCAGACGCTCGCCTGGGTCGAGAAGTACTTCGGCACGATCCCCGCGCACGACGGCAAGCAGCCGCCGCGCGACGGCTCGCTCCCCGACATCATCGGCGAGCAACTGCGCGAGGAGATCCACGAGGAGGTCCCGGCGCGCGCGCTGATGGCCGCCTACCGGCTGCCGCAGGACGGCACCCGCGAGGCCGACGCCGCCGACCTGGCGCTCACCGTCCTCGGTGGCGGCGAGTCCTCCCGTCTCCACAACCGCCTGGTGCGCCGTGACCGTACGGCCGTCGCCGCCGGATTCGGCCTGCTGCGCCTGGCCGGCGCTCCCTCGCTCGGCTGGCTGGACGTGAAGACGTCCGGTGGCGTCGAGGTGCCGCAGATCGAGGCGGCGGTGGACGAGGAGCTGGCCCGGTTCGCGGCCGAGGGCCCCACGGACGAGGAGATGGAGCGCGCCCAGGCCCAGTTGGAGCGCGAATGGCTCGACCGGCTCGGTACGGTCGCGGGCCGCGCGGACGAACTGTGCCGGTACACGGTGCTGTTCGGCGACCCGCAGCTGGCGCTGACCGCCGTCCAGCGGGTGCTGGACGTCACGGCCGACGAGGTGCGCGCGGTGGCCGAGGCCCGGCTGCGCCCGGACAACAGGGCGGTGCTGGTCTACGAGCCCCTCACCTCCGACGACGAGGACGCCGCCTCCGACGAGACCACCGACGAGCACGAGGGGGCGGACCAGTGACCGACGCTGCCGTGACCATGGAGTTCCACCCGCAGCCGACGGCCGGGGAGGCCAGGCCCTGGGCGTTCCCCGCGCCCGAGCGCGGCGCGCTGCCCAACGGCCTGACCGTGCTGCGCTGTCACCGCCCCGGCCAGCAGGTGGTGGCCGTCGAGATCTCCCTCGCGGCCCCGCTGGAGGCCGAGCCCGAGGGCCTGGACGGCGTGGCCACGATCATGGCCCGCGCCCTGTCCGAGGGCACCGACAAGCACACCGCCGAGGAGTTCGCCGCCGAGCTGGAGCGCTGCGGCGCCACGCTCGACGCGCACGCCGACCACCCCGGGGTCCGGGTCTCCCTGGAGGTCCCGGTCTCCCGGCTGCCCAAGGCGCTCGGTCTGCTCGCCGACGCCCTGCGCGCCCCGCTGTTCTCGGAGAGCGAGGTCGGCCGACTCGTCACGAACCGTCTCGACGAGATCCCGCACGAGCAGGCCAACCCGGCCCGTCGCGCGGCGAAGCAGCTCTCCAAGGAGCTGTTCCCGGCGTCCTCGCGCATGTCGCGACCGCGTCAGGGCACGGAGGAGACCGTCGGGCGCATCGACGCCAAGGGCGTCCGTGCCTTCTACGAGGCGCATGTCCGCCCCGCCACCGCCACCGCGGTGATCGTCGGCGATCTCACCGGTGTCGACGTGGACGCCCTGCTCGCCGAGACCCTCGGCGACTGGACGGGCGACACCTCCGAGCCGCGCCCCGTACCGCCGGTGACCGCCGACGACACCGGCCGTGTGGTGATCGTGGACCGGCCCGGGGCCGTCCAGACCCAGCTGCTGATCGGCCGCGTCGGCCCCGACCGGCACGACCGCGTCTGGCCGGCGCAGGTGCTCGGCACGTACTGCCTTGGCGGCACGCTCACCTCCCGGCTCGACCGGGTCCTGCGCGAGGAGAAGGGCTACACGTACGGCGTGCGTGCCTTCGCGCAGGTGCTGCGCTCGGACCCGGACGGCACGGGCGCCTCCATGCTCGCCATCAGCGGCTCCGTCGACACCGAGTCGACCGGACCGGCGCTGGACGACCTCTGGAAGGTGCTGCGCACGCTCGCGGCCGAGGGCCTGACGGACGCCGAGCGGGAGACGGCCGTGCAGAATCTGGTCGGGGTCGCGCCGCTGAAGTACGAGACGGCCGCGTCCGTCGCCGACACGCTCGCCGACCAGGTCGAGCAGCACCTGCCGGACGACTTCCAGGCGCGGCTGTACGCACGCCTGGCCGAGACCGGCACGGTCGAGGCGACGGCCGCCGTCGTCAGCGCGTTCCCCGGCGACCGGCTGGTCACGGTGCTCGTCGGCGACGCCTCGGTGATCCGGGAGCCGGTCGAGGCCCTGGCCATCGGCGAGGTGACGGTCGTCGCCGGCTGAGGCGCGCGGCCGAGGTGTGAGCGGCGGCTCGGTGCGGCGCCCCGAGGCGTGTCCGGCACAGGACAAAGGGAACCCCGGTGACGAACCTGTCACCGGGGTTCCCCGCTATGTCCGTATTCATCGGTCGGTTGCCCGTATGCCCTGTGGCGTGCGTTACAAAAGCACCTGTCCGTTTGGTGATTGAAAGATGAACGCCTAGCGTCGGTCCGGCTGTTCGTCAGAGCCCGCCGCATCCGCGGCACCGGACAGCCATCGCCGAGTCCCCGTCAGGCGCGAGCCTGGGGAGCCGGGGACCCAATCGATGTCCCTGGGGTGAATCGGGGGCCTTCGCGCGATCCGCGGAGGAGCCCGTAGGAGACCTTCCTGCTCCGAACCCGTCAGCTAACCCGGTAGGCGAGAAGGAAGGAAAGGACCAGCCACTTCATGGCGTTCACCCGTGCCACCGGGAAGCACCGTGCCCCGAACCGGACGACGCGCCGCCGCGCGAACTTCGCGGGAGCCGCCACCCTCACCGCGGCCGGTGTCATCGGCACCCTCGCCTCCCCGGCGCTCGCCGCCGACGCGGAGTCGACCATCGCCCAGGAGGCCGCCCCGGCGGCCCCGGCCCGCGCCCTCGTCATCGACGACTCCCTCGCCGCGCAGATCGACGCCCAGGCCGACGCGCAGCTGGCCGCGGCCGAGAAGGCCGCCCGGGAGAAGAAGGAGGCCGCTGCCGCCGCCCGCGCCAAGGCCGAGGCGAAGCGCAAGGCCGAGGCCCGCGCCAAGGAGCTGCGCCGGGCCGAGGAGCGCGCCGCACGCGAGGCGGAGCGCGAGCGCCTGGGCTCCTACGGGCTCCCGGTCGCCGGCTCCTCCGTCACCACCGGCTACCGGGCAGGCGGCGGGCTCTGGTCGTCCGGCAGCCATTCCGGCGTCGACTTCCGCGCCGCCTCCGGCACTTCGGTCCTGGCCGTCGGCGCCGGCACCGTCGTCGAGGCGGGCTGGGGCGGCGCGTACGGGAACAACATCGTCCTCCGTATGAAGGACGGCACCTACACCCAGTACGGACACCTCTCGTCGATCGGTGTCTCCATCGGCCAGAGCGTCGCCCCGGGCGACCGGATCGGCCTCTCCGGCTCGACCGGCAACTCCACCGGCCCGCACCTGCACTTCGAGGCGCGGACGAGCGCGGAGTACGGCTCCGACATCGATCCGGTCGCCTACCTGCGTGCGCACGGAGTACGGCTCTAGGCCCCCTCCGGCGGATCCTCGCGGATCGGCCGGCGCACGACGAGGGCCCCGGCGTTCCGTTCCGCCGGGGCCCTCGTCGTGTCCGCGTGCCGCGTCGTCCGCCCGCGAATCAGACGGTCTCGGGAAGCTCGTCGAGCCCCTCGGCGACCAGCTTCGCCAGCCGGTCGAGCGCGGCCTCGGCGCCGTCCGCGTCGGAGAACAGGACGATCTCGTCGCCGCCCTGCGCGCCCAGCCCCAGCACGGCGAGCATCGACGCCGCGTTGACCGGGCTGCCGTCGGCCTTGGCGATGGTCACCGGAACGCCGGAAGCCGTGGCGGCACGGACGAAGATGGAGGCGGGACGGGCGTGCAGGCCCTCGGCCCAGCCGACATTGACGCGGCGCTCAGCCATGGTGTTGCCCTTCAAGTTCACAGTTGTTGTCTAGACCAGTGTCTCATGTGTCCCGGAACGGACCGGTGCGGCACCCCATAGCCTGCCCCGCCCCGGTAACCGCCGCTACCGACGCGCGCGCCGTAGGCTCTCCCCATGACGCCGCCGTCGCAGCACGCGTACCCCGCTCACTGGGAAGCAGACGTGGTGCTGCGCGACGGGGGCACCGCCCGCGTCCGGCCCATCACCACCGACGACGCCGAGCGCCTGGTCAACTTCTACGAACAGGTCTCCGACGAGTCGAAGTACTACCGCTTCTTCGCGCCCTACCCCCGCCTCTCGGACAAGGACGTCTACCGGTTCACCCACCACGACTACGTGGACCGGGTGGGCCTCGCGGTGACCGTCGGCGGCGAGTTCGTCGCCACCGTCCGCTACGACCGCATCGACAGCGGCGGCAGGCCGGCCTCGGCCCCGGCCGACGAGGCGGAGGTCGCCTTCCTCGTCCAGGACGCGCACCAGGGGCGCGGGATCGCGTCCGCGCTGCTCGAACACATCGCCGCGGTGGCGCGCGAGCGCGGAATCCGGCGGTTCGCGGCGGAGGTGCTGCCCGCCAACAGCAAGATGATCAAGGTGTTCCGGGACGCCGGGTTCACCCAGAGGCGCAGCTTCGAGGACGGCGCGGTCCGTCTCGTCCTCGACCTCGAACCCACCGCCGAGTCCCTCGCCGTCCAGCGCGGCCGGGAGCAGCGGGCCGAGGCACGCTCCGTGCAACGGCTCCTCGGCCCCTCGTCGGTGGCGGTTATCGGCGCCGGTCGCGCGGCGGGCGGGGTCGGACGGGCCGTACTGCGCAATCTCCTCGACGGGAGCTTCACCGGGCGTACGTACGCGGTGAACCTGTCCCTGCCCCCGGCGCTCGGCGAGATGGACGGCGTCCCGGCCGTGCGCTCCCTCGCCGAGATCGGGGAGCCCGTCGACCTCGCGGTCGTCGCCGTCCCCGCCGAGCGGGTGCCCGAGGTCGTCGCCGACTGCGGCGAACACGGCGTCCAGGGCCTGGTCGTCCTGTCCGCCGGTTACGCCGAGAGCGGGCCCATCGGCCTGGAGCGGCAGCGCGAACTGGTACGGCAGGCCCGTTCCTACGGCATGCGGGTCATCGGGCCCAACGCGTTCGGGGTCATCAACACCTCCCCGCCCGTACGGCTGAACGCCTCCCTCGCGCCCGAGCCGCCCGACCGGGGCCGTATCGGACTCTTCACACAGTCGGGCGCGATCGGCATCGCGCTGCTCGCGGGCCTGGTCCGGCGCGGCGCGGGCCTGTCCACCTTCATCTCGGCGGGCAACCGCGCGGACGTCTCCGGCAACGACTTCCTCCAGTACTGGCACGACGACCCGGACACCGACGTCGTCCTGATGTACCTCGAATCCATCGGCAACCCACGGAAGTTCACACGGCTCGCCCGGCGTACGGGGGCGGTGAAGCCGGTCGTCGTCGCGAAGGGCGCGCGGCACAGCGGCAGCGCCCCGCCGGGGCACGCCGTGCCGGTCGGCACGATCCCGGACGCGACCGTGTCCGCGCTGCTCAGCCAGGCGGGGGTGATCCGTGTGGACACCGTCACGGAGTTGGTCGACGCGGGCCTGCTGCTCGCCTCCCAGCCCCTCCCGGCGGGACCGCACGTGGCGATCCTCGGCAACTCCGAGTCGCTGGGGCTCCTCACGTACGACGCCTGCCTGACGGAGGGCCTGCGCCCGCTGCCCCCGCTCGACCTCACGACGGCGGCCCGTCCGGAGGACTTCCGTACGGCGCTGGCCACGGCGCTCGCGGACCCCGGCTGCGACGCGGTCGTCGTCACGGCGATCCCCTGGGTCGGGGAGAGCGGCGCGATGGAGTCGGGCGACGGCGAGGTGCTGGCGGCGGCGCTGCGTGAGGCCGCCTCGTCCTCGCCCGCGAAGCCGGTGGCGGTGGTGCATGTGGAGATCGGCGGCCTGGCGAAGGCCCTCTCGGCGGCCGGCACGACGGCACCACGCCCGGGCCCGATGCCGGGCCCGCACCCCACGCCGCCCCCGTCCGAGCCCGAATCCGAGCCCGAATCCGCCGACGAAGAATCCGCCGACGAGTCCGAGGCCGAGTCCGACGACGCCGTCGGACGGCCCGAAGCGCGGCCCGTTCCGGTGCCCGGCACCGTCACCCAGCCCCGCCCGACGACCCCCGACGACGACTCCGCGCGGGAGGACGACGGGAGTCAGGACACCGCTCCGGGCCGGATCCCCGCCTACCCGGCCGCCGAACGCGCCGCACGCGCGCTCAGCCAGGCCTTCACCTACGGGCGGTGGCGACGGCAGACCGCCGAACCGGGCAAGGTGCCCGAGTACGACGACATCGACGAGAGCGCCGCCGCCGCGCTCATCGACCGGGTGCTCGGCGGCGCCCCCACCGACCCGCACGGGACCACTCTCGGCGACGACGAGAGCCGGGAGCTGCTCGGCCGGTACGGGATCGCGGTGCGGCCCACCCTGCCCGCCCCGGGCCCGGACGACGCCGCCCGGGCCGCCGCCGGACTCGGCTATCCCGTCGCGCTCAAGACCACGGCGCCCCATCTGCGCCACAGGGCCGACCTCGGCGGCGTACGGCTCGACCTCGCCGACGAGGCACGGCTGCGGGCGGCCTACCGCGAACTGACCGAACTGCTCGGCGAGCCCGCCGAGCTGCGTCCCGTCGTCCAGTCGATGGCACCGCGCGGCGTCGACACCGTCGTACGCGCGGTCATCGACCCGGCCGCCGGCGCCGTGCTCTCGTTCGGGCTGGCCGGTGTGGCCTCGGAACTGCTGGGCGATCTGGCGCACCGGCTCGTGCCCGTCACCGACCGCGAGGCCGCCGAGCTGATCCGGTCCGTCCGCACGGCGCCGCTCCTCTTCGGCTGGCGCGGCTCCGCGCCCGTCGACACCGCCGCCCTCGAAGAGCTGCTCCTGCGGGTCTCCATGCTCGTCGACGACCACCCGGAGATCGTCTCGGTCGCCCTCGAACCGGTGGTGGTCGCCTCGCACGGCCTCTCCGTCCTCGGCGCGTGCGTCCGCCTCGCCCCGCCCCCGTCCCGCGACGACCTCGGCCCGCGCCGCCTGCCCAGCTACTGAGCAGGTCCGCACGGTCCTGGCCACGCATCCCGCCCCCGTAGGATGGGGCCATGGCGAAGACCGGTACGACGACCCAGGGGCTGCGCACGGCGATCGAGCGCAGTGGCTACTACCCGGCTCTCGTGGCCGAAGCGGTGGAGGCCGCTGTCGGAGGCGAGCCGATCGCCTCGTATCTGGTGCACCAGGAGACGACCTTCGACTCCAACGAGGTCCGCCGGCATGTCACCGTCCTCGTCCTCACCGCGCACCGCTTCATCGTCAGCCACACCGACGAGCAGGCCGCCGACACCAGTTCGCCGACGCCGTACGCCACCACGTCGACCGAGTCGGTCAAGCTGGACCGGATCTCGTCCGTGGTGGTCAGCCGCGTCGTCGCCAACCCCGAGTCGTACACCCCCGGCACCCTGCCCCGTGAGGTCGTCCTGACCATCGGCTGGGGCGCCGTCGCCCGGATCGACCTGGAGCCCGCCGCCTGCGGCGACCCCAACTGCGAGGCCGACCACGGCTACACCGGCAACTCCACCGCCGACGACCTGAGCCTGCGCGTCAGCGAGGCCGGTGACGGACCCGACACCGTACGGCAGACGCTCGTCTTCGCCCAGTCGCTCTCCGAAGCCACCGCGGCCACCCCGTCGACCGGCCGTTGATGGCCGCCCCGCCGCCCGCCTGGCAGGACCCGGAGCCGCTGGCCCTGGCCACCGCGCCCGTCCCCGAGTACGGCGGCGGCTCGCTCGCCGATCTGCTGCCCACCCTTCTGACGGGCCAGGGCGTCTCCGTACCGGGCGCCGTCATCCCCGAACTCACCCCCGCCGACCGCAACTGCGTCTTCCTGATCGACGGACTCGGCTGGCAGCAGATCAAGGACCACCCGGACGAGGCGCCGTATCTGACCTCGCTGCTGGGCAGCTCACGCGGCGGCACCGGCCGGCCGATCACCGTCGGATTCCCCGCCACCACGGCGACGTCCCTCGCCTCCGTCGGTACGGGCCTGCCCCCGGGCGCCCACGGCCTGCCCGGATACACCGTGCGCGACCCGGCCACCGGCCGCCTGATGAACCAGCTGCGCTGGCGCCCCTGGACCGATCCGCACATCTGGCAGCCCTACCCCACGCTCTTCCAGCTCGCCGACGCCGCCGGCGTGCACACCGCGCAGGTGTCGTCCCCGACCTTCGAACGCACCCCGCTCACCGAGATCGCCCTCAGCGGCGGCACCTTCCACGGACGTCTCTCCGGCGAGGAGCGGATGGACCTCGCCGCCGCCCAACTCGGCGCGGGGGACCGGTCGCTGGTCTACACGTACTACAGCGAGGTCGACGGCAAGGGCCACAAGTTCGGCATGGACTCCGACGCCTGGCGCGGCCAGGTGATGTACGTGGACCGGCTCGCCCAGCGCCTCGCGGAGCAGCTGCCCCCGCGGGCCGCCCTGTACATCACCGCCGACCACGGCATGATCGACATCCCCTTCGACGAGCAGTCCCGTGTCGACTTCGACGAGGACTGGGAGCTGCGCGCCGGCGTCGCGCTGCTCGGCGGCGAGGGGCGCGCCCGCCATGTGTACGCCGTCCCTGGCGCGGAGGCCGACGTCCTCACCGTCTGGCGCGAGGTGCTGGGGGAGCGGTTCTGGGTCGCGAGCCGCGACGAGGCGGTGGCGGAGGGCTGGTTCGGCCCGCCCGGGACGGTCGAGGACCGGGTGCGCGGGAGGATCGGCGATGTCGTGGCCGCCGCCCACGACGACGTGGTGATCACCGCGTCCGTCCAGGAACCGCGCGAGTCCGCGATGGTCGGGATGCACGGCTCGATGACCCCCGTCGAGCAGTTGGTACCCCTGCTCGAAGTACGCTCTTAGCCGCCCGCCCCACCGCAACCGCCCTGCCCGCCCGCAACCGCCGCCCCGGCGCACCCCGCCCGGCACCGGCACGCGCCGAGCGCACCGCACGTCTTCGAAAGGCCGTCACTTCCTCATGCCCGAGCTGGTGTTCTTCTCCGGAACGATGGACTGCGGAAAGAGCACGCTGGCTCTTCAGATCGAGCACAACCGCTCGGCCCGGGGCCTCCTCGGCATGATCTTCACCCGCGACGACCGCGCGGGCGAGGGCAAACTCTCCTCACGGCTGGGCCTGGTGACCGACGCCGTCGAGGCTGCCGAGGGCTTCGACTTCTACGCGTACATCGTCGACCGCCTCTCCCAGGGCGGCCGTTGCGACTACGTCATCGCCGACGAGGCGCAGTTCCTCGCGCCCGAGCAGGTCGACCAGCTCGCCCGGATCGTCGACGACCTGGACCTGGACGTCTTCGCCTTCGGGATCACCACGGACTTCCGCACCAGGCTCTTCCCCGGCTCGCGGCGGCTGGTGGAACTGGCCGACCGGGTCGAGGTCCTCCAGGTCGAGGCGCTGTGCTGGTGCGGGGCACGGGCCACCCACAACGCCCGCTCGGTCGGCGGGGTGATGGTGGTCGAGGGCGCCCAGGTCGTCGTCGGCGACGTGCACCAGTCCGAGGACGAGATCGGCTACGAGGTCCTGTGCCGGCGCCACCACCGGCGCCGTATGACGGCGGCCACGGCCAGGGCCGCCGCGCTCTCCCCGGACGTGCTCCCCGTCGAGATCGCCGACGGTCCCGCGACGCGCCCCGGGACCCCGCGATCCTCCGGCCGCTGACTCAGCCCGCCGCCGACCGCACCACGCCGAACACCGCGCCCTCCGGATCGGCGACCGTCGCGACCCGTCCGGTCGGGGTGTCCCACGGCGGGTCGATCACATGCCCGCCCAACTCGGCGACGAGCCGGGCCGCGGCGTCGGTGTCGTCCACCTCGAAGTACGTCATCCAGTGCGCGCCCCGGACCGGGCGGGGGCCCTCGCCCGCCCCGTGCAGCGTCGCCACCGCCCGCCCGTCGAGGCGCAGCGTCAGCGTGTCCTCCCCGTCCCGGCCGGTCGGCTCCAGGTCGTATCCGAAGACCGACCGGTAGAACGCGCTGACCCACGAGGTCTCGCGGATCAGCAACTCGTTGCGGACCGGCGTCCCGTGCGCCCCGGGCACCGCCACCGCGGTACCCCTGCGCGCCCGCGCCTGCCAGATCCCGAAGACCGCCCCGGCCGGATCCGACACCAGGGCGAGGCGCCCGTCGCCTCCCGTGTCCAGCGGTCCCACCCCCACGGTGCCGCCGTAGCATCTGATCGCCTCGGCCGTCGCGTCGGCGTCGTCCGTCGCCAGATAGGTCGTCCACGAGAGCGGCAGCCGTCTCTCCGGGGCCAGTTGGCCGATTCCGGCGACCTCCTCGCCGTCCAGGTAGCCCCGTACGTACGGGCCCAACCGCTCCGCCCCACGCGCCCGGACGAACTTCCAGCCGAACAACGCCCCGTAGAAGTCCTGCGTCGCGCCGAGGCCGTGCACCATCAGACTCACCCAGCAAGGCGTGCCAGGCGTGCGCCGGATCGTTTCCTCGGTCATCGTCGCTCTCTTCTCGCATGGTTCGCGGACTGCCGTGATCGGAACAGGCAGGCGGGGGAGGGGGCGCACGCCTCGAACTGCGCGGTGGGGGGCCCGAACAGATGGTTCCATTTCTCGCGCCGAGCCGCTCCCCGGCCGCGCCGCTTTTGGCGCGATCCAGTAGCAGGATGACCGTTTTGGTATTGACGCAACGTTGTCGGTGTCTCACCGACCGCGTCGATGCCGAACACCCCTGCCGGTGGGCGAGGATGGCACGCATGACAGTCATCATCTCCGCGTCCGAACTCGCCGACGCGATCGCGGGACCCCGGCCGCCCGTCCTGCTCGACGTCCGCTACGCGCCCGGCGCCCCGCCCGGCCGGCCGGAGTACGAATCCGGCCATCTGCCGGGCGCCGTCTTCGTCGACCTCGAAGCCGAACTGGCCGCCCCGCCCGGCGCCGGCGGCCGTCATCCGCTGCCCGACGTGGCGGAGTTCGGCGCGGTGATGCGCCGCGCGGGCGTCTCGGCCGACACCCCGGTCGTCGTCTACGACGCGGGTCAGGGGTGGGCCGCGGCCCGTGCCTGGTGGACGCTGCGCTGGACCGGGCACCAGGACGTACGGGTGCTGGACGGCGGACTCGGGGGCTGGGACGGCCCGTTGACCACCGAGATCCCGACACCCGACGAGGGTGACTTCAGCCCCGTACCGGATTCGCTGCCGCGTCTCGACGCGGACGGCGCGGCCCTGCTGGCCCGCGAGGGGCTCCTGCTGGACGCGCGGGCGGCGGAGCGCTACCGCGGCGACGTCGAACCGCTGGACCGGGTCGGCGGGCACATTCCGGGCGCGGTCTCGGCGCCGACCGTCGAGAACGTCGGCCCGGACGGCCGCTTCCTCCCGGCCGAGGAACTCGCCGCCCGCTTCAAGGCGCTCGGAGTGACCGCGGACGGCTCCGAGATCGGTGTCTACTGCGGCTCGGGGGTGTCGGCCGCGCACGAGTTGCTGGCGCTGGAGATCGCGGGCATCTCCGGGGCGCTGTACGCCGGTTCCTGGTCGGAGTGGACGGCGGACACCGAGCGCCCGGTGGCGACGGGCCCCGACCCTCAGTGACGCCGGACGGCGGGTGACGTCAGGGGCCGGGGCCCGCAGCGCGCGGCGCGGAAGGCCCCCGCCCCCAGCCGCTCGGTCCTGGTCCATGTCGGTGCCCC
>NZ_JBHXRM010000033.1:80092-100089 GCF_042716895.1 Streptomyces sp. NPDC058653
CCTCCCTCCTTTTTTTTTTTTTTTGGTGTGTGTTTTTGTTTTTTTTTGTTTTTCTGGCGGGGGGGGGGGGGGGGGCGCCGGCGGCCCCCCCCCCCCCCGGCCCACTGCCGCTCGGTCCTGCTCCTTGGCGGTCCCGCCCCCGCTCAGTCCTGCTTCTTGCGGCGGGTGCCGAACACGATCTCGTCCCAGCTCGGCACGGCGGCACGGCGGCCCGGCCGTACCCCGTCGGCCTCCGCCTGGCGGTCGGTCGTGCCGGTCAGCCGGTCGCGATGGCCCGCCACCGAACGCGGCATCAGCACGTCCGCGTACGCCGACCCCGCGCCCGCCGAGGCGGCCGGTGCCACCGGCTCCTCCTCCTCGGGCGCCTGACCCGGCTCGATCGCCGGCGGCTCCGGCTGCGACGGCCGCTCCGGGACCACCATGTCGCCCCGGAAGCTCGGCACCGCCTCCAGCAGGCTGGTCAGGGTGTCGCGCTCGCTGGTGTCCTCGTCCGGGTCCGCCGTCGGCGGCCGGTCCGACTGCCGTTCCAGGGCGCGGTCGAGAGGCCGCTCGCGATCCCTCGGCAGCCGCGCGATACGCGGTACGAACGGAAAGCTCGGCTCCTTCGTGGCGACGGCGAGCGAGTCGTCCGTCTCCCCGATCAGTGAGCGCGCCTCGTCGTCGACGGCCTGGACGAGCCGCCGGGGCGGGTCGTACGTCCAGCTCGCCGAGTGCGTCTCACCCGCGACCCGGTAGACGAGCAGGACTTCCCAGGTGCCGTCGTCGCGGCGCCACGAGTCCCACTGCGCGGTCTCCTTCTCGGCGCCGCGCATGAGCAGCCGCTCGTGCACCGCCTCGCCCAGCTGGGGACCGGTGTTCTCGCCGGGACGTCGCACGGCCGTCTTCCGGGCGCGCTCGGCCATGAAGGCACGCTCCGCCAGCACGGGGCCCTCGAAGCGCCGGACCCGGTCGACCGGGATCCCGGCCATCTGGGCGACCTCCTCGGCGGAGGCTCCGGACCGTATCCGCGCCTGGATGTCACGGGGTCTGAGGTGGCTCTCCACCTCGATCTCGATCTGGCCGAGCCGGGCACGGTCGTTGCGTACGGCCGCGCGCAGCCGCTCGTCGATGGGGAGCGTGTACTCCGTGCTGTCGGCAGCCTTGAGCACCAGTCGTGTGCCGTCGTTGGAGACGGCCACGACACGCAGTTCGGGCATGGGGACCTCCCGGGTGGTGCCTGCCGACGTCACGTGCGTCGCTGCTTCCGCTAGTCGAGTGTGACCTGCCCGGGTGCAGCCTGCCACAACCTTGCCGAGTTGCCCGGCGTGTCGGGCATGGGCCCTGGAACGCCGTCATGACACGGTTACCTGTTTGCGACGCAGAGTGACAGACCTGGTCACGCTGTGTAGCAGGCGCCCGTGCGGTGCCATCGCGCCGCCGGATCGAGTGCCACTTCGGCCCCCTCCCGTAGATCCGGACACCTGTGAGGGAGTCCGGCCCCAGGGCTCGCCACAGTACTCCATTCGGACCATCGGGGTGGACTGCCACGCCATCGAAGTTCTCCGGAGGCAGGGCAGTTGAGGGGGCGTCCGTAACCCCCGCGGGTGTGCCAATTCACACAATCTCCCGAAGCGGAACCATCCGATTCGCTCACAGGTTCTTTCCTGGTGCACGGTGAACACGGACGGGTGAGCAGAGGTCGGAGATGGATCAGAGCCGGAAGACGGACACCGGCACCGGCGGGAGCGCCGCGCCCGGACGGCTCGAACTGAGCCTGCCGCAGGTCGCGGGAAGCGCGCTCGCCGCCGTCGCGGCGGCGGTGCTCGCCTCCAGGCTCGGCGTGTACGGCACGATCATCGGCGCCGGTGTGGTCAGCGTGGTCGCGACCAGCGGCGGCCCGGTCTTCCAGCATCTGTTCCGGCGCACCGGTGATCAACTGCGGGAGGTCTCGGTGCAGGTGAGGCCGAAGGCGCGCCAGGTGTACGACACCGGTCCGCCGCCCACGGCCCCGGACCCGCCGGGCGCCGACCGGTCTCGCCGGGAGCCGCCCGCCCAGGGCGAGTTCGGGTCGGCCACCACGTACGGCACGCGGGTACGGGGCTGGAGACGCTCCGTCGTCGCGGCCGGCGTCGTCTTCGCCGTGGCGATGGTCGCCGTCACCGGCTACGAGTTGGCCGCCGGCCAGGACCTGAGCGGCGGCAAGGGAACGACCTTCAGCTCCGTCGTACGCGGCGGGGACACCGGCCGCGACTCCTCACCGGGCGGACCGGCCGGGCCGAAGGACGGCGGAACGAGCCCCTCCGACGGCTCCCCGGGCACCGGCACCGACCCGGGCACCGGCCCGAGCGACACCCCGGCCACCCCGTCCGCACCGGGCGACGGGCGGAGCCCCGAGCCCTCGAACCCCCCGGAGACCGGCGGCCCTTCGGCCCCGCCGTCGCCGGACACCTCGCGGCCGGACGGCGGATCCGGCGGACCCGGCGGACCCGGGGACGGCACCGTCCCACCCCCGCCGGCCACCGCCCCGGCGCCGACCCCGTCCGGCTGAGGAAGGGGCGGGACTACCCGCCGACGACCCGCCGCAGATACGGATTGCCGAACAGCCGCTCCGGGTCCAGCCGGTCGCGTACGGCCGTGAACTCCTCGAAGCGCGGATAGACCCCGGCCAGATACGCCGCGTCCCGGGTGTGCACCTTGCCCCAGTGCGGCCTGCCCTCGTGCGCCGTCATGATCCGCTCCACGGCCGTGAAGTACGAGCGGTAGGGCGTGCCTCGGTACAGATGCGCCGCGATGTACGCCGTCTCCCGGCCGGACGCCGTCGACAGCGGGATGTCGTCGGCGGGCGCCGTCCGCACCTCCACCGGAAAACTCACCCGTAGTGGGGAGCGCTCGATCATCGCCTTGACCTCGCGCAGCGCGTCCACGGCGGCCTCGCGCGGCAGGGCGTACTCCATCTCCACGAAGCGCACCCGGCGCGGGGTCGTGAAGACCTTGTGAGGAATGTCCGTGTACGTACGGGCGGAGAGGGCGCGGCTGGTGATCCTGGCGATCGTGGGGATCACCCCGGGCACCACCCTGCCGACCGAACAGGCGACCTGGAAGAGCCCGTTGGAGAGGAACTCGTCCTCGATCCATCCGCTGACCGCGCCGGCCGGGGCCGCCGGGCCCGCGCTGCGGTTGTTGCGCTTGGTGTTGCAGTTGCCGGTGTGCGGGAACCAGTAGAACTCGAAGTGCTCGTTCTCCGCGACGAGCCCGTCGAAGTCGGCCGTCACCCGCTCGAAGTCCATGGGCTCCTCGCGCGCCCTCAGCAGGAAGACGGGCTCCACGGCGAAGGTGATCGCCGTGATGATCCCGAGCGCGCCGAGCCCGACCCGGGCACTGGCGAAGATCTCCGGATTCTCGGTCGGCGAGCACGTGAGGACCGAGCCGTCCGCGGTGACGAGTTCCAGCGCGCGAATCTGCGCCGAGATCGAGGCCGAGTCGCGGCCGGTGCCGTGCGTGCCCGTGGACGTCGCGCCGGCGACGGTCTGATCCATGATGTCGCCCATGTTGGTGAGCGACAGGCCCTCCCTCGCCAGGGCCTCGTTCAGCCGCCTCAGCGGGGTCCCCGCCGCGACGGTGACGGTGCCCGCCTGCCGGTCGATCTCCCGGATGCCGGTGAGGAGTTCGGGCCGTATCAGCAGTCCGTCCGTGGCGGCCGCCGAGGTGAACGAGTGGCCGCTGCCGACCGCCTTGACCCGCAGCCCGTCGGCGGCGGCCGTACGGACGGCGTCGGCGAGTTCCTCCACGGAGGCGGGGGAGAATGTGCGCGAGGGGCGCGCGCTCACGTTCCCCGCCCAGTTACGCCAGGTGTGTGCCGGGTACCTCGTCGTCGCCCCGCCCGTACCGGTGTTGGTCATCGGCCCCGTGCCCCTCCCGATCCGTTGGCCGCTCCCGCAGCCGGCGGTGGCCCACCAGCGCGACCAGGGCCGCGGCGGCTCCCGACAGGACGGGCACAGCGAACCCCGTACGCGCTCCGGAGGCGTCGACGACCCATCCCGCGGCGGAGGAGCCGAGCGCCACTCCGACGGCGAGCCCGGTACTGACCCAGGTCATGCCCTCGGTGAGCTTGGTACGCGGTACGTGCGTTTCGACGAGGGCCATGGTCGTCACCATCGTGGGTGCGATCGACAGACCGGCGACGAAGAGCGCCACGGCCAGGATCGGCAGATTCCCGGCCAGTTGGAGGGGGATCATACTCACGGCCATCGCGCAGACTCCCACCAGCCACCTCCCGGACGCGGTGCCGCGCGGGTCCAGCAGCCCGAAGACGGCCCCGGCGAGACAGGAACCGAGCGCGTACACCGCGAGGACCAGGCTCGCCGCCGCCTTGTTCCCCCGCTCCTCGGCGAACGCCACCGTCACCACGTCGATGGACCCGAAGATCGCGCCGGTCGCCACGAACGTCACCACGAGGACCCGCAGACCGGGGGAGGCCAGCGCGGTGCCCCCGGTGTGGTGCCCACGGGGATGCGGCACGGGCTCGGTGGCCCGCTGCGCCGTCAGCCAGAAGACACCGGCCAGCAGGAAGAGCGCGGCCAGCATCGGCCCCGCCTCCGGGAACCAGGCCGTGGACAGACCGATCGCGATGATCGGCCCGAAGATGAAGCACAGCTCGTCGACGATCGACTCCCAGGAGTACGCGGCGTGCAGCTCGCGCGGCGACCCCCGGTAGATCTCCGCCCACCGCGCCCGGACCATCGACCCCACGCTCGGCACACAGCCCGCGCCCGCCGCGAAGACGAAGAGAGTCCACTCCGGGGCAGAGCGCTGGGCGCACACCATCAGTCCGGCGACCGCCGTCACGGCGGTCAGCGCGGCGGGCCGCAGCACCCGCCGCTGGCCGTGCCGGTCCACCAGCCGGGAGATCAGCGGACCCATTCCGGCGGCGGACATCGCGAGGGTCGCCGACAGCGCGCCCGCCAGCCCGTAACGCCCGGTGATCTGCGAGATCATCGTCACGACGCCGATGCCCATCATGGACAGCGGCATCCGGCCGACCAGACCGGCCGCGCTGAATCCCCGGGTGCCGGGCGCGGCGAATATCGCGCGGTAGGGACTGGCCACGTCTCGCTCCGGTGTGCGCTGTCGCGAGTGACGGCGGGCACGGCCGCGGGGCACTGGCGGTAAGGAATGAAAAGGCCCGGACAGCTTACGGCCCGGTGGCCGGGGAACGTGCCGCGGTTCACCGCCCGTCAGCGGCGGATGGCAGGATCGTGGGCATGCCCGATCAGCGTGCGACTTCCCCCTACGACGCCCTTCTCCTGCTCTCCTTCGGAGGCCCGGAGGGCCCCGACGACGTGGTTCCGTTCCTGGAGAACGTGACGCGAGGCAAGGGCATCCCGAAGGAACGGCTCAAAGAGGTCGGCCGGCACTACTTCCTGTTCGGTGGAGTCAGCCCGATCAACGAGCAGAACCGTGTCCTGCTCCACGCCCTGCGCAAGGACTTCGAGGAGCACGGCCTGGAGCTGCCCGTCTACTGGGGCAACCGGAACTGGGCGCCCTATCTGACCGACGCCCTGCGGGAGATGGCCCGGGACGGCAGGCGCCGGGTCGCCGTCCTCGCGACCAGCGCCTACGCCTCGTACTCGGGCTGCCGCCAGTACCGCGAGAACCTCGCGGACGCGCTGGCGACACTGATCGAGGAGGGCCTGGAGCCGCCCCGCGTCGACAAGCTGCGGCACTACTTCAACCACCCCGGCTTCGTACGGCCGATGGCCGACAGTGTGCTCGCGTCCCTCGCCGACCTTCCCGAGGACGTACGCGCGGGGGCGCACCTGGCCTTCACGACCCACTCCGTGCCGGTCGCCGCCGCCGACACCTCGGGCCCCGTCGAGGTCCACGGCGACGGCGGCGCGTACGTCGCCCAGCACCTGGACGTGGCGCGGCTGATCGCCGGCCTGGTGCGCGAGGAGACCGGTGTCGAGCACCCCTGGCGGCTCGTCTACCAGTCGCGCAGCGGGGCGCCGCACATCCCGTGGCTGGAGCCCGACATCTGCGACCACCTCCAGACCGTGCACGAGGCCGGGGCGCCGGCCGTCGTCATGGTGCCCATCGGGTTCGTCTCGGACCATATGGAGGTGCTGTACGACCTGGACACCGAGGCCACGGCGAAGGCCGCCGAACTGGGCCTGCCCGTCCGGCGTTCGGCGACCGTCGGGGCCGACGAGCGGTTCGTCGGGGCCGTACGGGAGCTGCTCCTGGAGCGCGCTGCGACCGAGGAGGAGCGCCCCACGGAGCGGTGTGCGCTCGGTGCGCTCGGGCCCAGCCACGACCTCTGTCCGGTCGGCTGCTGCCCGGCGAGGACGCCCCGTCCGGCGGCCGCCGGTGCCGACAGCCCCTACGCCTGACGCCCGGCCGCTTCCGGGGCCCGGCCCCCGCCGGCCGGGACGCCCTCGTACCGGCCCCGCTCCGCCTTCTGCCCCTCGCCCGCCCGACGCCCGTCGCATCGCCCGGTGCCCTCCCGAGGAGTGACCTGCCCGTGACCGACCCCCTCGTCCCCGAACTGCTCTCCCTCGCCCTGGAGGCCGCCCGCAGGGCCGGGGCGCTGCTGCGCGACGGCCGCCCCGCCGACCTGGGCGTGGCCGCGACGAAGTCCAGTCCGATCGACGTCGTCACGGAGATGGACATCGCGGCCGAGAAACTGATCACGGGCTTCCTGGCCGAGAACCGGCCCGACGACGGCTTCCTCGGTGAGGAGGGCGCGAGTTCACCGGGCAGCAGCGGTGTCCGCTGGGTGATCGACCCGCTGGACGGCACGGTCAACTATCTCTACGGGCTGCCGACCTGGGCCGTCTCCATCGCCGCCGAACGCGACGGCGAGACCCTCGTCGGTGTCGTCGAGGCCCCGATGCGCCGCGAGACCTTCCGGGCCGTGCTGGGCGGCGGCGCGTACCTGAACGACCGTCCCGTGAGCTGCCGCCCGGCGCCGCCGCTCGACCAGGCGCTGGTCTCGACCGGCTTCAACTACGTCACCGCCGTCCGCGCCCACCAGGCGGCCCTGGCGGCCCGGCTGATCCCCCAGCTGCGGGACATCCGGCGCGGCGGCTCCGCGGCCGTCGACCTCTGCGACGTCGCGGCCGGCCGGCTGGACGGCTACTACGAGCGCGGGCTGCATCCGTGGGACCTCGCGGCCGGCGATCTCGTGGCCCGCGAGGCGGGCGCGCTGACCGGTGGCCGTCCCGGCGCCCCGGCCGACGGCGACCTCGCCGTGGCGGCGACCCCCGGCGTCTTCGAACCGCTCCAGGCGCTGCTGGAGGAGTACGGCGCCTGGCACGACTGATCACCCGCCGGACCCCCTCGCACCGCCCGGCCGGGCCCCGGACACACAGAAGGACCCGGACGCGGAAGGACCCCGGACACGGAAGGACCCCGGCGCCGGGAAACGGCGCCGGGGTCCTTCCCGTACGGATCACACGTTGGCGGCGCCGAACTGAACGCCGTGCTCCGCGGCGAGGCGGTGCAGATCATCGAGCTCTTCCTGCTCGACCTCCGCCAGGAAGTCGTCGCCCGTCTCACGAGCCCGTGTGAGATCGGATTCCGTGGCCCTTATGCGCTGCAGAAGACCTGCGGTGAATGCGTCCATTGCGCCCCCTCGGCGTGGGTCGATGGCACGGGGGTGTGCCGGCGTCGTGGTCAAGTGGCACCTGGAAGTGCCGACGGCGATCACGCACCACTCCCTCTGGGGGACAGAGCGGGTAGTGGCATGCCACGAAGGGCGTGATCTCGGGTGTGGAGTCGTCATCCCCAGGCCGACTCCGCCAGAAACCTCCCGAGATTCAAGAATCTTGCGTATTCCCGCCGTATGCCGGGCGGACGGCATTGTCTTACCGCCGGTTTATGCGCGTAGCGGGCAGGATGGGCCCGCACAGCCAGTGCTACGACCTGCCCGGTTCCCCGGTTCTCCGGCAAAGGGCCCAGAGGAAGGACAGCGACGTGCGCGTACTCGTCGTCGAGGACGAGCAGCTGCTCGCCGATGCGGTGGCCACCGGTCTGCGCCGGGAGGCCATGGCCGTCGACGTCGTGTACGACGGCGCCGCCGCCCTGGAGCGGATCGGGGTCAACGACTACGACGTCGTCGTGCTCGACCGCGACCTCCCGCTGGTCCACGGCGACGACGTCTGCCGCAGGATCGTCGAGCTCGGCATGCCCACCCGGGTGCTGATGCTCACGGCGTCCGGCGATGTCAGCGACCGGGTCGAGGGCCTGGAGCTGGGTGCCGACGACTACCTGCCCAAGCCCTTCGCCTTCACCGAGCTGACCGCCCGCGTACGGGCGCTCGGCCGCCGTACGACCGTCCCGCTGCCGCCCGTCCTGGAACGTTCGGGGATCAAGCTCGACCCGAACCGCCGCGAGGTCTTCCGGGACGGCAAGGAGGTCCAGCTCGCGCCCAAGGAGTTCGCCGTCCTCGAAGTGCTGATGCGCAGCGAGGGCGCCGTGGTCTCCGCGGAGCAGCTGCTGGAGAAGGCCTGGGACGAGAACACCGACCCGTTCACGAATGTCGTGCGCGTGACGGTCATGACGCTGCGCCGCAAGCTCGGCGAGCCGCCCGTGATCGTCACCGTGCCCGGCTCCGGTTACCGGATCTGATGCCCGTGGCAACCACCCCGGCGCCTCCCACGGCGCCTCCGAAGCCGACCTGGGACCCGAGGCGGCCCGACCAGGCGCTGCCCTGGGTCCGGCCGACCATCCGGATACGTCTGACGCTGCTGTACGGCGGGATGTTCCTGATCGCCGGGATCCTGCTGCTCTCGATCATCTATCTGCTGGCGGCCCAGGCCATCAACGAGGGCAGCGAGCTGACCCTCAAGGTGACCGGCGTCAACGTCCAGTTGACGAGTCCCACCTGCCCCAGTCTCAATCAGGCCGTCGACAACAACCAGCTGAACAACTCGCTCAAGGCGTGCATGGCCGCGCAGCGCCAGCAGGCGCTCGACGACCTGCTCACCCGCTCGCTCTTCGCCCTCACCGGGCTCTCCATCATCGCTTTCGCGTTCGGTTACGCCATGGCCGGCCGGGTCCTGTCCCCGCTGGGCCGGATCACCCGCACCGCCCGTCGCGTGGTCGGCAGCGACCTGGCCCGCAGGATCGAGCTGGACGGCCCGGACGACGAGCTGAAGGAGCTGGCCGACACCTTCGACGAGATGCTGGAGCGGCTGGAGCGGGCCTTCACCGCGCAGCAGCGCTTCGTCGCCAACGCCTCCCACGAGCTGCGTACGCCCCTGGCGATCAACCGCACGCTGCTGGAGGTCCAGCTCTCCGACCCGGCGGCTCCCGTGGAGCTCCAGCAGCTCGGCAGGACGCTGCTGGCCACGAACGAACGCAGCGAACAGCTGGTGGAGGGTCTGCTGCTGCTCGCCCGCAGTGACAACCAGCTCGTCGAGCGCAAACCCGTCGACCTCGCCGAGGTGGCGACCCGCGCCGTCGACCAGACACGCGGCGAGGCCGAGGCGAAGGGCGTCGCGATCCGCGGTGAGCGCGCGGCGGCGGTCGTGCAGGGCAACGGCGTCCTGCTGGAGCGGATCGCGCTCAACCTCGTACAGAACGCCGTCCGCTACAACGTCAAGGAGGAGGGCTGGGTCGAGGTCACGACCACGGTGGACCACGGTGTGGCGGTGCTGCTGGTCTCGAACACGGGACCGGTCGTTCCCGCGTACGAGATCGACAACATCTTCGAGCCGTTCCGGCGCCTCCGTACGGAGCGCACCGGCAGCGACAAGGGCGTCGGGCTCGGCCTGTCGATCGCCCGCTCGGTCGCGCGGGCCCACGGGGGCCGTATCATCGCGGAGCCCCGCGAAGGAGGCGGGCTCGTGATGCGTGTCACTCTTCCCGTCTGAACTTTCGCTCCGGATCGGAGCGGAGTTCGCTTTGCGCGGAATTTTCGGGACCCGTTCCCGGTTGGGTGCTGTGTGATCGATCACAGGGGCGAATTCAAGCCTCGCACTCTCTGTGATCAAGCCCCTGACGGAAAGCCGGGAAAATCCGGGTTTCCAGGGGTCGGGATCACGGGAAGTACACGGGGTGGCGCCCGTGAAGTACGACATTCGGACCGTGTACGGTCCGGTTCGCCACCCAAAGCCGATCACTCAGCAAGTGTCCGGTTGGGTGTCGATTGAGTAACAGACCTTGATGTGAGGCAAAATCTCCGCCTCAGGTCGGGCACAAGTCCGGCCTCTCACGCGTTACGTGCGCTGAGACACCGATGAAACCCAGAGGGGGAGAAGCGACATGGCAACGGATTACGACACCCCACGCAAGACCGATGACGACGTCGATTCCGACAGCCTTGAGGAACTGAAGGCCCGTCGGAACGACAAGTCGACGTCCGCGGTCGACGTGGACGAGTTCGAGCAGGCCGAGGGACTGGAGCTGCCCGGGGCCGACCTCTCCAACGAGGAGCTGTCGGTTCGTGTACTGCCCAGGCAGGCGGACGAGTTCACCTGCATGAGCTGCTTCCTCGTGCACCACCGCAGCCAGCTGTCCCGGGAGAAGAACGGTCAGCCGATCTGCCGCGACTGCGACTGAGGAGCGGTCGGTCGTGGCAGGTGAGACACCGTCCAGGAAACGGCGTTTCCGGCGCAAGAACGCACCGGAGGCGTACCGGAGCGGCTCGGGCCCGGCAGAAGGCCCCACGCCCGCTGCCGAGCACTCCGCTCTCCTGCCCCACTCCGGCATGTCCGACGACGACGAGCGAGGCCTCCAGGCCTCGCTCGCAGCCGCCCGGGGAGACGACGACGGGCCCGTGACCGGGGCCGGCCGCCTGGGCAGAGTGCGGCGGGGCATACAGAAAGGCGGCGCGAGCGCCAGGGCGGGGCTCGCGCACATCGCGGACCGGATCATCGACAACGCCCCGCGCGTTCCCGTCCGTGATCTCGCCACGCTCCAAAGGCAGTTCCCGGGCCTCGGGCCCGAAGAGCTCGCCGACAGACTCGTCGCGGGCGCGGCGAACAGCAGCTCCACGGTCGGCGCCGGAATCGGCGCGGTCGCGATGATGCCCGTACCGCCCGCGATGCCGGCCGAGCTGGCCGCCGAGATCACGGCGGTCGCCGCGATCGAACTCAAACTCATCGCCGAGCTGCACGAGGTCTACGGCCTGCGTCCGCCCGGCAATCTCAAGCAGCGCAGCGTCGCGTACCTGACCGCGTGGACCGAGGAGCGCGGCGTCGACATAACGAAACCCGCGACGCTCAACTCGGCGCTCACCGGCCGGATGAAGCGCGAACTGCGCCAGCAGATCATGAAGCGCACGGTCCGCAGCCTGCCGAACCTGGTGCCGTTCATGATCGGAGCGGCCGTCGGCGCGATGATGAACCGGCGTGACACCCAGAAGGTCGCCGAGCGCATCCGCAAGGACCTGCGCGCCCGCCAGGTCTCCTGGGACGCCCTGCCCCCGCTGCCGCCCCTTGAGCAGCCCAAGGAGCTGCCGCCCGAGCTGCCGAGGGAACTGGGCCGCTAGGGCCCCTGCCGCCGGCTCCGGCCCGGTCCCTCAGACCGCGCCGTGTGCCCCGCCCCCGGACTCGGCCTCACGTACGGCGTCCAGCGCCGCCGCGAGCGCCCTTGGCCTCCGGGTCGACACATACACGTACGGTGTCGGGTCCGTCGTGTCCGTGACCTCCACCCGCAGCGCCGTCGGGATGTAGCTGCGCAGCAGCATGAAGGCGCGCGGATCGGCCTTGTGCATGCGCCAGGCGCGCGCCTCCTCACCGGCCAGCACCTCGGCGTCGCCGAGGGCCGACACCGGGATCCGGGCATTGCCCACGACCAGTGAGCCGGCCACCACCCGTACGCGCGCGGAGCCGTACGAACTGACCGCCAGGGCCGCCAGCAGCCCCGTCACGACCACGGCCCCCAGCATCGGCACCGTGCCCAGCGGCAGCAGGATGAGACCGCCCGAGAGGGCGACGAGAGCGGTGATCACCCACCAGGAACCCGGTGCGGTGAGACGTTCGTCGTAAGGCGCCGCTGCATGCTCCATGGAGCCAAGCTTGGCACGGTGCGACCGGCCGGTAGCCGCGCGGGTAAGGTCTGCGGCTGTGAGTACTGTGCCCTCCCCGGGGAAGCGCCCCCGAGTCCCCGCCAGGTCGCCGGCCCTGACGCCTCCCGCCGGCGCCATAGCACCGGTACGGCACCCGGACGCCCCGGCCCCCGGGGAACTCCTCGGCTCGCACTACGCGCACTGCTTCGGCTGCGGCGACGAGCAGCCCCACGGTCTGCATCTCCAGGCCAGGGCCGGCGAAGGTGTCACGATCACCGCCGAGTTCACCGTACGGCCCGCCCATCAGGGCGCCCCCGGCCTCGCGCACGGCGGGGTCCTCGCCACCGCGCTCGACGAGTCGCTCGGCGCGCTGCACTGGCTGCTGCGCGTGGTCGCCGTGACCGGGAAGCTGGAGACGGACTTCGTCCGGCCCGTACCCGTGGGCACGGTGCTCTTCCTGGCCGCCGAGGCCACCGCCGTGAGCGGCCGGAAGATCTTCTGCTCCGCCACCGGCCGGCTCGGCGGCCCCGAGGGCCCGCTGGCGCTGCGCGCCGACGCCCTCTTCGTCGAGGTCAAGGTCGACCACTTCATCGACAACGGCCGCCAGGAGGAGATCCGGGCGGCCATGGCCGATCCCGACCAGGTCAGGCGCGCCCGCGCCTTCGAGGTGAACCCATGAGCCGTAGTCCCGGCACCCCCGGCACCCCCGTCGACGTGTTGATCCGCCGGACCGACCCGGAGGTGCCGCTCCCCTCGTACGCGCACCCCGGCGACGCCGGCGTCGATCTGGTGACCACCGAGGCCGCCGATCTCGCTCCGGGCGAACGCGCCGTGCTGCCCACCGGGGTTTCCCTCGCGCTGCCCGAGGGGTACGCCGCCTTCGTGCACCCGCGATCCGGGCTGGCCGCCCGTTGCGGAGTGGCCTTGGTGAATGCCCCGGGGACGGTGGATGCCGGGTACCGTGGGGAGATCAAGGTGATCGTGGTCAATCTCGATCCGCGCGAGACGGTGCGGTTCGAGCGGTTCGACCGGATTGCCCAACTGGTCGTCCAGCAGGTCGAGAAGGTGCGCTTCCACGAGGTGGCGGAGCTTCCCGGCTCGGCACGGGCCGAGGGGGGCTTCGGGTCCACCGGAGGTCATGCCGCGGTGGGCGCTTCACAGGGCGGGAATCGATACGCATCGGTCGTATCCGACCGGGAAGGACAGTGACGTGTTCGGACGTCGCAAGAAGAGCGGTACCGCCGAGGACACGGCGGGCGAGGCCGAGCAGGTCGTCGACGACATCGACGCCGATGACAAGGAGCAGGGGGCCGAGAGGCCCCGCCGGGTGAATCTTCCCCCGGCTCCCAGGCCCGACGGGCCGTGGGACATCTCCGAGGTCTCCAAGCCCGACGAGGGCCGGGTCGACCTGGGCGGCATCTTCGTGCCCGGGGTCGACGGAATGGAGCTCCGTGTAGAGGTGGCGGGCGACGCGATCGTCGCGGCGACCGTCGTCGTACGCGACAGCGCCGTCCAGCTCCAGGCCTTCGCCGCCCCCAAGAAGGAGGGCATCTGGAGCGAGGTGCGCGAGGAGATCGCCTCGGGCATCACGCAGCAGGGCGGCATCATCGACGAGGTCGAGGGCCCGCTCGGCTGGGAGCTGCGGGCCCAGGTGCCGGTGCAGCTCCCCGACGGCACCGGTGGCGTACAGCTCGTGCGCTTCATCGGCGTCGACGGGCCGCGCTGGTTCCTGCGCGGAGTGATCTCCGGCCAGGGCGCGGTGCAGCCCGACGCCGCCGGACTGCTGGAGCAGATCTTCCGGGACACGGTCGTCGTCCGCGGCGAGGGCCCGATGGCGCCCCGTGACCCGATCGTCCTGAAGCTGCCCGACGACGCGCAGATGGTCGCCGAGGGCGTGCAGCAGGCCGAGGAGCAGGAAGGTTCCCGCTTCGCCGGTGGCATGGGGCAGCTCCAGCGGGGCCCCGAGATCACCGAGGTGCGCTGACCCGCTCGCCTCGCACGGCACTCCCCGGGGACGCCCGGGGAGCACAGCCCATGCCCCGACACGTGCCGTGGGCCGTACTCCCGGACGGGAGCGCGGCCCACCGCTGTTCCCGGTGTCCGGGGGGACCGTCACCGTTGCCCGGCCGCACGCGCCGCGCACATACTGACGCCCGGAAGTCCGGCACCGTACGGGGGAAGAGTCCATGACCGAGAGCGTCAGCACCGGCGCGGCCGTCGCCGCCGGGACGGCGGAGCCCATGGTGCGGGTGACCGGGCTGCACCGCTCGTACGGCACCGGCGCGGCGGCCGTCCACGCGCTGCGCGGGGTGTCCCTCACCGTGCCGCGCGGGGAGCTGGTCGCGCTCAAGGGCCGCTCGGGATCGGGCAAGACCACCCTGCTCAACCTCGTCGGGGGCCTCGACACCCCGGACGAAGGACGGATCGTCGTCGACGGCACGGACCTCTCCACGCTCGGCGAGAGCGGACTGCTCGCCCTGCGCCGCGACCGCATCGGCTTCATCTTCCAGTCCTTCGGACTGCTTCCCGTCCTCACCGCCGCCGAGAACGTCGGCGTCCCCCTGCGGCTGCGCAGGGCCGATCCGCGCGAGCGCGAGGAGCGGGTGGCGCTGCTGCTCGCCCTCGTCGGCCTCGGCGACCACGCCGCGCAACGGCCCGGCGAACTCTCCGGAGGCCAGCAGCAGCGCGTCGCCATCGCCCGCGCCCTCGCGAACCGGCCGGCCCTGCTGATCGCCGACGAGCCCACCGGACAGCTGGACGCGGAGACGGGGCTCGCGGTGATGGAACTGCTGCGCGCCGTCGTACGCGGGGAGGGCGTCACCGCGCTGGTGGCCACCCACGACGCCCAGCTCCTCGGCCTCGCCGACCGGGTCGTCGAACTGGCCGACGGTCATCTCGTGGAACACCCGCGCAGCGAGTAGGGCCCGGCCGCCCGGGCCATCAGAATCGTGTCAAGACGGACCCCGTCACCGCCGGATGTCCGTTTTGGCGGCATCCTTGGCTGTAGTTTCGGACAAGGAGCCGCGAGGGGACGCAGCGGCCCGGTGAGAAGACAATGGGGCCATGGGACGCGGCAAGCTGAGGATCTACCTGGGCGCGGCACCGGGCGTCGGCAAGACGTACGCGATGCTTTCCGAGGCGCACCGGCGTGTCGAGCGCGGCACCGACTGCGTCGTGGCGTTCGTGGAGCACCACAACCGGCCACGCACCGAGGTCATGCTCCAGGGGCTCGAACAGATCCACCGGCGGGAGCTGCCGCACCGAGGCACCGTCTTCACCGAGATGGACGTGGACGCCGTCATCGAGCGTCGTCCCGCCGTCGCCCTGGTGGACGAACTGGCCCACACCAATGTGCCGGGCTCCCGCAACCCCAAACGCTGGCAGGACGTCGAGGAACTGCTCCAGGCCGGCATCGACGTCGTCTCGACCGTCAACATCCAGCACCTGGAGTCACTCGGCGATGTCGTCGAGTCGATAACCGGCGTACGGCAGCGGGAGACCGTCCCCGACGAGATGGTCCGGCGGGCGGACCAGATCGAACTCGTCGACATGTCGCCCCAGGCGCTGCGCCGCCGTATGGCACACGGCAACATCTACCAGCCGGACAAGGTCAATGCCGCGCTGTCGCACTACTTCCGTCCCGGCAACCTCACCGCACTGCGCGAACTCGCCCTGCTGTGGACCGCCGACCGGGTCGACGAGTACCTCCAGCAGTACCGCGGCGAGCACAACATCCGCACCACCTGGCAGGCCCGGGAACGTATCGCCGTCGGCCTCACGGGCGGCCCCGAGGGCCGTACGCTCATCCGTCGCGCCGCCCGGATGGCCGCCAAGGGATCGGGCGGCGAGATCCTCGCCGTCTACATCGCCCGCAGCGACGGCCTCACCTCCGCCTCGCCCAAGGAACTGGCCGTCCAGCGCAAACTCGTCGAAGACCTCGGCGGCACCTTCCACCACGTGATCGGGGACGACGTCCCCTCGGCGCTGCTGGAGTTCGCGCGCGGTGTCAACGCCTCCCAGATCGTCCTCGGCTCCAGCCGCCGCAAGGCCTGGCAGTACATCTTCGGGCCCGGCGTCGGCGCCACCGTCGCCCGTGAGTCGGGCCCCGACCTGGACGTCCACATCGTCACCCACGAGGAGGTCGCCAAGGGCCGGGGGCTGCCCGTCGCGCACGGGGCCCGCCTCGGCCGCTCGCGGATCATCTCCGGCTGGCTCGCCGGCGTCGTCGCGCCCATCCTGCTGACGCTGCTGCTCACTGCCGTCAACGACACCCTGGGCCTGGCCAACGACGTCCTGCTCTTCCTCTTCCTGACCGTCCTCGCGGCGCTCCTGGGCGGGCTGCGCCCGGCCCTCGCGTCGGCCGCCGTCGGCTCGCTGCTGCTGAACTTCTACTTCACCCCGCCGACCCACAACCTCACCATCCAGGACCCCCGGAACATCGTCGCCATCGTGATCTTCTTCGCGGTCGCCGTCTCCGTGGCCTCCGTGGTCGACCTGGCGGCCCGCCGCACCCACCAGGCGGCCAGACTCAGGGCCGAGTCGGAGATCCTCTCCTTCCTGGCAGGCAGCGTGCTACGGGGCGAGACCACCCTGAACGCCCTGCTGGAGCGCGTACGCGAGACGTTCTCCATGGAGTCCGTCGCGCTGCTGGAACGCACCAGCGACGTCGACCCGTGGACCTGCGCGGGCAGCGTCGGGCCCCGGCCCGTCGTCCGCCCCGACGAGGCCGACGTCGACATGCCCGTCGGCGACCACATGGCGCTCGCCCTCTCCGGCCGGGTGCTGCCCGCCGAGGACCGCCGGGTGCTCTCCGCCTTCGCCGCCCAGGCCGCCGTCGTCCTGGACCGCCAGCGACTCGTCGGCGAGGCCGAGGACGCCCGCAGGCTCGCCGAGGGCAACCGGATACGCACGGCCCTGCTGGCGGCCGTCAGCCACGACCTGCGCACCCCCCTGGCCGCCATCAAGGCCGCCGTCACCTCGCTCCGCTCCGACGACGTCGAATGGTCCGACGAGGACCACGCCGAACTCCTCGAAGGCATCGAGAACGGCGCCGACCGGCTCGACCACCTCGTCGGCAACCTCCTCGACATGTCGCGGCTCCAGACCGGCACCGTCACCCCGCTCATCCGCGAGATCGACCTCGACGAGGTCGTCCCGATGGCCCTCGGCGGCGTTCCCGAGAGCAGCGTCGTCCTGGACATCCCGGAGTACCTGCCGATGGTCGCCGTCGACCCCGGCCTGCTGGAGCGCGCCGTGGCCAACATCGTCGAGAACGCCGTCAAGTACAGCCCCGACGGCACCCGCGTCACCGTCGCCGCCAGCTCGCTCGGCGCCCGCGTACAACTGCGCGTCGTGGACCGCGGCCCCGGCGTCCCCGACGAGGCCAAGGAACGCATCTTCGAGCCCTTCCAGCGCCACGGGGACGCCCCGCGCGGAGCGGGCGTGGGTCTCGGCCTCGCCGTCGCCCGCGGCTTCGTGGACGCCATGGACGGCACCCTCACCGCCGAGGACACCCCCGGCGGCGGACTCACGATGGTCCTCGATCTCACGGCCGTACCGGGCCTCGCGTCCGCCGGCCCCGAACTGCCCGCCCACGTCGTCTCATGACCGGCGGCACAGCAGAAAGGCAGGCCACCATGGCGCCGCCCCCCGCGGGAGACTCCCGAGGGCCCGTGAGGGTGCTCGTGGTCGACGACGAGCCGCAGATCGTGCGCGCGCTCGTGATCAACCTCAAGGCCCGCAAGTACGAGGTCGACGCCGCGGCCGACGGCGCGAGCGCCCTGGAGCTCGCCGCGGCCCGCCACCCGGACGTCGTCGTGCTCGACCTCGGGCTGCCCGACATGGACGGCGTGGAGGTCATCAGGGGCCTGCGCGGCTGGACCCGCGTACCGATCCTGGTGCTCTCCGCGCGCCAGACCTCCGACGAGAAGGTCGAGGCGCTGGACGCCGGCGCCGACGACTACGTCACCAAGCCCTTCGGCATGGACGAACTCCTCGCCCGACTGCGCGCCGCCGTCCGCCGCGCGGAGCCCGTCGGCTCCGGCGACGACGACAGCGTCGCCATCGTCGAGACGGAGGGCTTCACCGTCGACCTCGTGGCCAAGAAGGTGAACCGGGAGGGCCGCGACGTACGGCTCACCCCGACCGAGTGGCACCTCCTGGAGGTCCTCGTACGCAACACCGGCCGCCTCGTCAGCCAGAAACAGCTCCTCCAGGAGGTCTGGGGGCCCTCCTACGGCACGGAGACCAACTATCTGCGGGTCTACATGGCCCAGCTCCGCCGCAAGCTGGAGGCGGATCCCTCGCACCCCAGGCACTTCGTCACCGAGCCCGGCATGGGCTACCGGTTCGACCGATGATCCCGCGGCCCCGGACCCCGGTACGCTTCAGCCATGAGTGCTGAGAAGCCGACCGGCCGCTTCCGCCGGATGCTCGACCGGCTCTCCAGCTCCCAGGAGGATCTGGAGTCCGAGGAGCTGCGGGAGGACGCGCAGGCCTCGGGCTGCACACGGATCAGTGACTGTGGCGACCGCCAGATAGTGAAGGTGACTGGTACGTTGCGGACGGTCACCCTGCGTCCGCGTGCCGGCGTGCCCGCGCTGGAGGCGGAGCTGTTCGACGGCACCGCGCCCCTGGACGTGGTGTGGCTGGGACGGCGCTCCATCGCGGGCATAGAACCGGGCCGCAAGCTCATCGCATCCGGCCGGATCTCCATGAGCCACGGCCGTAGGGTGCTGTTCAACCCTAAATACGAACTCCGACCGCTCGGACAGGAGTAGCCGGTGACGTCAATCGACAAGCCCGCCGCGACGACAGACCCCAACGCGCCCCAGGGCACCGACCCAGGGGCCGAAGCCGAAGCCAGGGCCGTGACCGAGGCCGCGCTCTTCGAGGCGTTCGGCGGCGTGCGGGGCATGGTGGAGACGGTCGTCCCCGGGCTGCTCTTCGTCACGATCTTCACGATCAACAAGGACCTGCACATCTCGGCGATCGCCGCGCTCGCGGTCTCGCTGCTCCTGGTCGTGGTCCGGCTGATCCGCCGCGACACCGTGAAGCACGCCTTCAGCGGTGTCTTCGGGGTCGCCTTCGGCGTGGTCTTCGCGATGATGACCGGCGAGGCGAAGGACTTCTATCTGCCGGGCATGCTCTACACGCTGGGGCTGGCCGTCGCGTACATCGGGACCAGTCTGGCGGGAGCGCCGCTGATCGGGCTGATCCTGGGGCCGGTCTTCAAGGAGAACCTGTCCTGGCGTACGCGGAACCCGGGGCGCAAGGCGGCGTACACGAAGGCGAGTTACGCGTGGGGGTTCATCCTCCTCGCGAAGTGCGCGATCCTCTTCCCGCTGTACTGGTGGGCGGACACGGAGCAGCTGGGCTGGGTGCTGGTGTCCCTGAAGATCCCGCCGTTCCTGCTGGCGGTCTATCTGACGTGGGTGTTCCTGGCGAAGGCGCCGGCGCCGATCGACGTCTTCGCCGAGATGGAGGCGGAGGAGGAGGCGGAGCGCGCCGCGAAGCGTGCTTCCCGGGAGCAGCAGCAGGAGTAGCCGGGTCGCGGTTGTCTGCCGACGGGCGGGGTTCGGAGTCTCCGGAGGGGTATGTCCGGACGGCGTGATTTACGGCGCGTGCGGGGTTCGTTGGTCCCGCGCCACAAATCAGCCCGAGTGTCCGAACGCACCCCTCCTGCGCCCCCGCCCCCCTCACGCCGTCACGTGGCGCTGTTCAAGCCCCTCCGGTCCGCGGGGGGAAGGGGGACGCGCAGGGGTCGTGTCCGGACACTCAGGCTGATTTGTGCCGCGTGGACGACCCGGTTCCCCTGGGGCCGACGAGGGGTGCACGCGGCGTAAATCACGCCGTCCGGGCATGACCCCGGAGCGGCACCCGGCAACCACCGGGACCACCCCCAGCCCGGCCGGCGCTTGAGGCCGACCCCAACCAGGCACGGACCCGCACGCGAACCGGCCAGCCCGTCGCAGGCGACCCCGCGGCACCCGGCAACCACCGGCAC
>NZ_JBHXRM010000034.1:0-97187 GCF_042716895.1 Streptomyces sp. NPDC058653
CGCCCGGTTACATTCCGAACCCGGAAGCTAAGCCTTTCAGCGCCGATGGTACTGCAGGGGGGACCCTGTGGGAGAGTAGGACGCCGCCGAACAATTTTTGTGGGGATGCCCCGCACCTTCAGGTGCGGGGCATTTTCGCGTTCACGACCCTTTTCTCAGGCCCCCTTACGCCTTACGACGGGCGGGGGAATAGGCCTCCCACGGTGGGCTTCTCTCTTTACAGACGTCCCGCAGCCTTCAGCGCCAGATAGGCGTCCGCCAGTGCCGGCGCCAGTGCGTCGGGTACCGCGTCCACGACCGTGACGCCGTAGCGCTGGAGCTTCTCCGACGTACGGCGTCGCTGGGATTGGGCCTGGGAGCCCGCCGCGGCCTCGTACACCGCGTCCACCGAACCGCGTGCCGTGCTCATGGCCTTCGCGTGCGGGTCGGCCACCGAGGCGACCACCACCGTGTGGCGCTGAGTGAGTTGAGGGAGGACCGGCAATAGTCCCTCCTCCACCGGAGCCGTCTCAAGGCTGGTCAGCAGCACGATGAGGGAACGGCGCGGTGCACTCTTCAGGACCGTGGCCGCCAGGCCCCGTGCGTCCGTCTCCACGAGCTCGGGCTCCAGTGTGGAGAGCGCGTTCACCATCGCTGGCAGCACGTCGCTCGCCGAGCGGCCTCGGACCTGGGTCCGTGTCCGGCGGTCGTACGCCAGGAGGTCGATCCGGTCGCCGGCACGGGTGGCGAGTGCGGTGAGGAGCAGGGTGGCGTCCATCGCGGCGTCGAGGCGCGGGACATCGCCCACACGGCCGGCCGAGGTGCGGCCCGTGTCGAGGACGACGAGGATGTGGCGGTCACGCTCGGGCCGCCAGGTACGAATCGCCACCGCGGACAGACGGGCGGTGGCGCGCCAGTCGATGGACCGGGTGTCGTCTCCCGGTACGTACGGGCGCAGGCTGTCGAACTCGGTGCCCTCGCCGCGGGTGAGCACGCTTGTCCGGCCGTCGAGTTCGCGTAGACGGGCGAGTCTGGACGGCAGGTGCTTGCGGCTGGTGAAGGGCGGCAGGACGCGGACCGTCCACGGGACATCGTGATTGCCCTGGCGAGCGGCCAGCCCGAGCGGGCCGAAGGAACGGACGGTCACTCGTTCCGTGTGCCTGTCGCCGCGGCGGGTGGGGCGGAGAAGGGTGGAGAGGCGTCGGCGCTCACCGGCCGGAACGGTCAACTCATGGCGGGAGGCGGCCTGTTCGGTGCCCGTCGGCCAGCTGCTCGGCGGCCAGGCGTCGCGGATATGGGCCCGCAGGGTACGGCGTGCGGGGTTGACGACCGTGAGCTGGACCTCGGCACTTTCGCCGAGTCGAACTGACGTATCACCACTTCGAGTGAACTGGAGCGTTCGCACTGGCGCGGCCAGGTAGTAGTCGCACAGAATTGCGAGTGAGAGGGGCGCGTTGACCGCCAGCATCCCGGCCCAACTGGGCGCGAGGATGCCGACGGGGAGCGAGCCCAGGGCGGCGAGGAATGCCGCCCGTCCGGTGAGGGCCACGGTTCATCGCCTCATCGGGGTACGGGGACATGGGCGAGGATCGCGGTGATGACGGAGTCGGCTGTGACTCCCTCCATCTCCGCCTCGGGGCGGAGTTGGACGCGATGACGCAGGGTGGGTAGTGCCAGAGCCTTCACATCGTCGGGCGTGACGTAGTCGCGGCCGGTGAGCCAGGCCCAGGCACGGGCGGTGGAGAGCAGAGCGGTGGCGCCTCGCGGGGAGACGCCGAGGGAGAACGAGGGGGAGTCACGAGTGGCACGGCAGATATCGACGACGTAGCCCGCTATCTCCGGGGAGACGGACGTCTTGGCGACGGCGGCGCGTGCCGCTTCGAGGTCGGCAGGGCCGGCGACGGGACGGACGCCCGCAGCCTGGAGGTCGCGTGGGTTGAAGCCGTCCGCGTGTCGGGTCAGGACGCTGATCTCGTCGTCGCGTGACGGGAGGGGGACGGTCAGCTTCAGCAGAAAACGGTCGAGCTGTGCTTCCGGGAGGGGATAGGTGCCCTCGTACTCGACCGGGTTCTGTGTGGCGGCTACCAGGAAGGGATCGGGGAGCGGCCGAGGCGTTCCGTCGATCGTGACCTGGCGCTCCTCCATCGCTTCGAGCAGTGACGACTGGGTCTTCGGCGGGGTGCGGTTGATCTCGTCGGCGAGCAGCAGATTGGTGAAGACCGGGCCGGGCTGGAAGGAGAACTCTGCCGTCCGTGAGTCATAGACGAGAGAGCCCGTGACATCGCTCGGCATCAGATCGGGGGTGAACTGGACTCGCTTGGTGTCGAGTTCGAGAGAGGCGGCGAGGGCCCGTACCAGGAGGGTCTTGGCGACGCCGGGGACTCCTTCGAGGAGGACATGGCCCCGGCAGAGCAGGGCGACGACGAGTCCGGTCACGGCGGGATCCTGGCCGACCACGGCCTTCGCGATCTCGGTGCGCAGGGCCTCCAGGGAGGCGCGGGCGCTGTCCGAGTTCTCAGCGGTCACGGGGGTCGGGGCACTCATGAGGTGCGTACCTCTCTTTCGAGGGCGTCGAGTTGGTCCGTCAGGCGGATGAGCGCTGCGTCGTCGGTCGGCGCCGGGCCGAAGAGCAGCGTGCGGAGGTCCCGCGAGTCGTCGGGGAGTTGCGCGGAGACGGCGGGGACGAGGGACTCCGGGGTGTGGGTCTCGGACGGGGGGACACCGAGGAGGGAAGCGAGGCGGGTGCGGGTCTCCGCACGGAGGACCGAGGCGGCGCGGTCGCGGGCGTTGGCCTTGCGGTAGAGACGGGCTCGGCCCTCGGTGGCTTCGGAGGCGCGGATGGCGACAGGGAGCCGTTCGGCCACGACGGGGCCCAGGCGGCGGGAGCGCCAGATGGCGGCGAGTACGGCGGCGAGGGCGAGTTGGAGGGTGCCCCAGTGCCAGCCGGAGGGGATCAGGTCGAGGAAGCTTGACTCGTTGCCTCCTCCGTCCTGGCCCTCCTCGCCGCCGGTGCTGTCGCCACTGCCGTCCCCATTGCCGATGCCGCTGCCGGATTCGGTGGCGGAGGGATCACTGAGAGAGGGGAGGTACCAGACGGTATGAGGCCGGGAGCCGAGGAGTTGAAGGGCCAGCGAGGCGTTGCCCTGTTTGGCGAGGCGCTCGTTGTAGAGAAGGTTGGGGGAGCCGAGCAGGACGGTGTCGCCGCCGGCCGTGGTGTCGACCCGGATAAGGGACGGCCGTCCGTCGGCCGGGTAGCAGGCGTCGCTGTTGGGCGAGTCGGTGGAGTAGCGCCATCCACCGATGTCGACGGCCCCCGCCTCGCGGGCGGCGGGCAGGGAGCAGCGGGGGTCACGTGCGGTCACCGGTGTCTCGGTGGTCGCGGTGACGCCCGGAGCGAGGAAGCCGACGGAGGGCGGCCCCGGCGACAGGAGGACGGTGCGGCCGCCGGAGAGCTCCGTGGCGGTCTGCAGGGTGCGCTGCTGGTGGAGGGTCAGCAGGTTGGGAGAGGTGACGACCAGGGTGGTGTCCGGGCCGGTCCCCGCGGTGGCTTCGGCGAGTGTGGTGACGACGCGGGTGGAGACGTCGCGGTCCTTGAGCAGTTCGGCGATGGCGCGGCTGCCCAGCGGGTCGGCGGAACGGGGGTCGAGGCGGCCGTGCTGGTCGCCGGAGCGTACGGCTGCCAGGGCGATCCCGGCCACGAGCAGGATGGCGAGTGCGCCCAGCAGCCCGCGGACGCGCTTCCAGACCTGCTGGGCGCTGGGCGACATGGAGGTCGGGCTGGTCGTGGGCCGAGGTGGGGCGGCTGTCCCGGTGCCGGTCATCCGAAGGCTCCCGGGGTGGCGCCGCTCAGTTGGGGTTTGCTGCTCTCGAGAGCGAGGTCCAGTTCGCGCAGGCGCTGGTATGTCTGGCGATCCGCTGTGCGTCCGCCGTATGTGACGTCGTCGAAGGCTCTGGCGGCCGCGCGCAGAGCGGTCGCGTGCTCGGGGAGTGAACGGCCGGCGTCGGCCGCGGCCTCGTCGGCGGTGCGGCCGGGGCGTGGGTCGAGGATCGTGCGTTCTTCGAGGGAGCGGACGACGGCGCGCATCCGTTCCTGGACGGCTTGGTTCCAGCGTTCGGCCGCGGCGTGTGCCTCTGCGTCGGCGCGGTGTTCGGCGGCGCCGCGCGGGCCGGAGTCGAAGAGCGCGTCCGTGGGAAGGGCGGTGCGCCGGGGAGTGCCGAGCCGCCACCAGAGGGCGGCGATCAGTGCCGCGACGAGCGCCGCGATCACGGCAAGGCCGATCGGGCTGGTGACGCCGGAGCCGGCGACGGAGTTGAAGAGGTCGCCGATCCACTCCCAGAAGCGGTCCATCGCGCGCTGGAGGAGATTCGGGTCGTTCTCGTGGTACATCGGCTTGGACAGCTCGTTCTCCGCGGCTTCACGAGCGGGGACACGCGGGGTGTCCACCGGTATGTCGTCGCTCGTGCGTGCCGTCAGCCATGCCGTTGCCGAACCCCCCGTGCCGAACACCGCATCAGCCCCTGGGGGCGTCGTTGCCAGGCCGCTCGGAGCCGTAGCCCGGTACGCCGGCGGCGCGTGCGAGTTCGAGGTCCAGGGCTTCTCGCCGGATGCGCTGGTCCACGTAGAGGAGCACGGAGACACCCGCGGAGATCGGCAGGGTGATGGAGGTGCTGATCACGGTGCCGATACCGGTGATGATCAGGAACGGCCAGCCGAAGTCCGGACCTGTCTCGGAGAACAGTCCGCTGACGCCGTCGCCGTCCACCGCCATGGCGATGAGGCTGAAGGGCACGGCGATGATCATGGAGACCACGAAGGTCAGCAGCATCGTCAGCAGCAGGATGCCGAAGATCCGCCACCAAGTGCCCTTCACCAGCTTGGCGGAGCGGCGCATGGACGCCACGATTCCCTGCCGTTCGAGCATCAGGGCGGGCGAGGCGAGGCTGAAGCTGACCATCAGCCAGATCACGACCACTGCGGCGGCGAGTCCGCCGAGCATCGTCAGCGCGACTCCGGCTCCGGAGCCGACGAGCAGTCCGGGCAGGATACCGACGGTCACGATGGCGGCGCCCAGGACGGGCAACAGCAGTGTCAGACCGAGCAGTTGGACGAGCCGGGGCCGGGCCTCGGTCCAGGCGTCGGACAGGGTGACGCCCCGGCCGAGCACGGAGCGGCTGATGACGACGGTCAGCACGGCCGTGGTGAAGAGGGTGCCGATGATGGTGATGAACAGCGACGGTGCCAGTGCCAGGAGGCTGGACTGCATCGCGTCGACAGCCTGGTTCAGGGCTTCCGTCGGGCTCGCGTCCGGGTCGATGTCCACCGGCTCCGGCAGGAGATAGCGCTGGACGAGTATGTCGCCGATCTGCGAGATCACCGCGACGACGATGGTGACACCCAGGACGGTGCGCCAGTGCGCGCGCAGCGTGGACACGGCGCCGTCGAGGATCTCCCCCACGCCCAGGGGGCGCAGCGGGATGACGCCGGGCTTGGCCGCGAGGGGCGGCTGTCCCCAGCCGGGGTGGCGTCCGCCGCCGGGGCCCGGGCCGCCCCAGCCCGACGCGGCCCTGGATTGCGGGGGTACGGGGCCCGGCGCGCTGGGCGCGGACCACTGGCCGGGCGGCGGCTGGGTCTTCGACCACTTCGAGGGGGAGTCCGATGGCGTGCCGGAGCCGTCGACGGGCTCGGCGGGGCGGGGCACGCTCGCGTCCTGTCCGTCGGACGGGGCAGATCCGGGCGAGGCCCAGCCCGGAGTGTCGTTCACGGTCGTCCACCTCGTGGATTGGTTACGGAGGCAGGCTCTGGGAGCCTGCGCATCAACGGTGCCTGTCTGCGAAGCAGAGCGGGAGGCTGGCAGCCATCGTGCCACGCGTGGCCCGCTGGTGGGCGGGGTGCTCCATCTCCTTCTCGCCTTCATAGTCCGAGCGGTACCGGGCAGACTGGGCGGATGACTGATCAGTACGCACCATCGCCGCTCGCTGCCGAGCCGTCCATGTCTCCGGCGCTGCGCTGGGACGAGCTGCCCGAGGGGCCCGTCCTGGTCCTCCTCGACCAGACGAGGCTGCCGGTCGAGGAGGCCGAGCTCGTCTGTACGGACGTGCCCGCGCTGGTCCAGGCGATCAGGACGCTCGCCGTGCGTGGGGCGCCGCTCCTGGGCATCGCCGGGGCCTACGGTGTCGCTCTGGCCGCCGCCCGTGGATATGACGTGGACGAGGCGTCGGCGCTGCTGGAGAGTGCGCGGCCCACCGCCGTGAACCTCGGGTACGGGGTACGCCGGGCGCTGGAGACGCACCGAGCGGCGATGGCCGGGGGAGCCGATCAGGAGCAGGCGGCAGCGGCCACGCTGGCGGAGGCGAGGGTGCTGCACCGGCAGGACGCGCTGGCCAGCGCCCGAATGGCGGCATCGGGGCTGGCTCTCCTCGACGAGTTGCTGCCGGGGGGAAGTCACCGGATCCTGACCCACTGCAACACGGGGGCGCTGGTGTCGGGCGGCGAGGGCACCGCGTTCGCCGTGGCGCTGTCGGCGCACCGGGCGGGGCGGCTCAGGCGGCTGTGGGTCGACGAGACGCGTCCGCTGCTCCAGGGTGCGCGGCTGACGGCGTACGAGGCGGCCCGCAACGAGATGGCGTACACGCTGCTCGCGGACAACGCCGCCGGTTCGCTGTTCGCGGCGGGCGAGGTGGACGCCGTGCTCATCGGGGCGGACCGGATCGCCGCCGACGGCTCGGTGGCGAACAAGGTGGGCAGCTATCCGCTCGCGGTGCAGGCGAAGTACCACCATGTGCCGTTCATCGTGGTCGCGCCGACCACGACGCTGGACCTGGGGACTGCGGACGGCGCGGCGATCGAGGTGGAGCAGCGGCCGGGGCAGGAGGTCACCGAGCTCACGGCTCCGCAGGCGGCCGGGGCCGGGGTCGAGCCGGGTGGTGGGATGCCCATCGCGCCACTGGGGACGCAGGCGTACAACCCGGCTTTCGATGTGACGCCTCCGGAGCTGGTGACGGCGCTGGTCACCGAGTACGGGGCGCTGTCGCCGGTGACCCGGGACGGGATCGCGGAGCTGTGCGCCCAGGCGCGACAGGAGGCGGGGGCCTGAGGGGGCAGGTGCGCGAGGGGTGGGGGAGAGGCGCTGTCGGGGTGGGCCGCGCGGGCGGCTCGCTATGGTTCCTGTCGGAGAAGGTCAACGAGACAGGGCCTGACATCTGTGGTTGACATCGACAGCAGCGAGCCGTGACGGTCCATGAAGGACATTCGTCCACGTCGTCCCAGGTCAGTGAGCTGGATCACGCAAGTCTACGCAACGGAAACGAAAATGGGATGATGTCGATATGAAGGGACGCGTCCTTGTCGTCGATGACGACACCGCACTGGCCGAGATGCTCGGCATCGTGCTGCGAGGTGAAGGGTTCGAGCCGTCGTTCGTAGCGGACGGCGACAAGGCTCTCGCCGCTTTCCGTGAGGCCAAGCCGGATCTGGTGCTGCTGGATCTGATGCTTCCCGGCCGGGACGGTATCGAGGTGTGCCGGCTCATCAGGGCCGAGTCCGGTGTGCCGATCGTCATGCTCACGGCCAAGAGCGACACGGTCGATGTGGTGGTGGGGCTCGAATCGGGCGCCGACGACTACATCGTCAAGCCGTTCAAGCCCAAGGAGCTCGTCGCCAGGATCAGGGCGCGGCTGCGCAGGTCCGAGGAGCCGGCGCCGGAGCAGTTGGCCATCGGCGATCTGGTCATCGACGTGGCCGGTCACTCGGTGAAGCGCGAGGGGCAGTCCATCGCCCTGACGCCGCTGGAGTTCGACCTGCTCGTCGCGCTGGCCCGGAAGCCGTGGCAGGTCTTCACCCGTGAGGTCCTCCTGGAGCAGGTGTGGGGCTACCGGCACGCGGCCGACACCCGCCTGGTCAATGTGCATGTGCAGCGGCTCCGCTCCAAGGTCGAGAAGGACCCGGAGCGCCCGGAGATCGTCGTGACCGTACGCGGTGTCGGCTACAAGGCCGGACCGAGCTGAGATGTCCAGCGGCAGTGCTGCCCCGAAGCCCGGGGAGCCGGGAGTGCGTGCGGGGCGGACTGCCGACCGGGGTCGTCTGGCCTCACGTCTCGGCAGGCTCCGCCGCCGTGGCCGGCTGCTTCAGGACGGGGCGGCGGGAAGTCCCGTGCTGCGCCTCGTCGTGCGCTGGCTCAGGCGTCCGGTGCTGCCCGCCGTGCGGCTGTGGCGGCGGAACATCCAGCTCAGGGTGGTCACCACCACCCTGCTGATGTCGCTGGGGGTCGTGCTGCTGCTCGGTTTCGTCGTGATCGGCCAGGTCCGCAACGGTCTGCTCGACGCCAAGGAGAAAGCGGCCCAGAGCCAGGCCGCCGGTGGTTTCACCGTCGCCAAGGAGAAGGCCGACGCGCCCGTCGAGCCCGGTGGCCAGGAGGGCGGCGCGGGCGACGGCAGGTCGAGCCGTAACTCCGTCAACTGGCGCTCCGATCTGGTCGTACAGCTGGCCAGCGGCGGACAGAGCGCGTTCAACGTGGTGGCGCTGAGCGCGGACGCGAACGGCGCGGGCTCCAGCAGCCGCTTCCCGCGCGCGTCGGGCGGTGTGGACCACATCGCGAGCGTTCCGGCGGATCTGCGGTCGGACGTCGCCAAGGGCACGGGGACGTTCCAGACGTACACCCTGATCCAGTACACGGACGGCCGAGAGCCCGAGTCCGGGCTGGTGATCGGCAAGCGGCTGACGGATGTCGACGGCAATTCCTACGAGCTGTACTACCTGTTCCCGCTGACCCAGGAGGAACAGTCGCTCAATCTGGTCAAGGGGACGCTCGCCACCGCGGGGCTGTTCGTCGTCGTACTGCTCGGGGCCATCGCCTGGCTCGTCGTACGGCAGGTCGTGACGCCCGTACGGATGGCGGCGGGGATCGCCGAGCGGCTCTCCACGGGCCGCCTCCAGGAACGTATGAAGGTCACCGGTGAGGACGACATCGCCCGTCTCGGCGAGGCCTTCAACAAGATGGCCCAGAATCTTCAGCTCAAGATCCAGCAGCTGGAGGAGCTCTCCAGGATGCAGCGCCGTTTCGTGTCGGACGTCTCGCACGAGCTGCGTACCCCGCTGACCACGGTCCGGATGGCCGCGGACGTGATCCACGAGGCCCGGGTCGACTTCGACCCCGTCACCGCGCGCTCGGCGGAGCTGCTCGGCGACCAGCTCGACCGTTTCGAGTCACTGCTCTCGGACCTGCTGGAGATCAGCCGGTTCGACGCGGGCGCGGCGGCGCTGGAGGCCGAGCCGATAGACCTGCGGGTGGTCGTACGCCGTGTGATCGGCGGAGCCGAACCGCTCGCCGAGCGCAAGGGCACCCGGATCCGTGTCATCGGCGACGAGCAGCCGGTCGTCGCCGAGGCCGATGCCCGGCGGGTGGAGCGGGTGCTGCGCAATCTGGTTGTCAACGCCGTTGAGCACGGTGAGGGGCGGGACGTGGTGGTGCGGATGGCGGTGGCGGGCGGGGCCGTCGCCGTGGCCGTACGGGACTACGGGGTGGGTCTCAAGCCCGGCGAGGCGACCCGGGTCTTCAACCGGTTCTGGCGGGCGGACCCGGCGCGGGCCCGTACCACCGGCGGTACGGGGCTCGGTCTGTCGATCGCCGTCGAGGACGCGCGCCTGCACGGCGGCTGGCTCCAGGCGTGGGGCGAGCCGGGCGGCGGTTCGCAGTTCCGGCTGACGCTGCCGCGCACCGCCGACGAGCCGCTGCGGGGCTCGCCCATACCGCTGGAGCCCGAGGACTCGCGGCGCGGCCGGGAGCGTTCCGCCTTCGACTCCAAGGAGAGCGGGGCCCACCGGTTGGCGAGTGTGCCTGCCCAGTCGGCGACGGCGTCCTCGCTTCCGGTGCCGTCCCGGGCTCCCGTACCGCCTCCGGCCGCGGTGGTGGACCCGACGGCGCTGCCCGGCAACGGTGCCCGGGTGGTGCCGCGTGCGGCCGATCCCACGGAACGCGATCCGGACGCGTCGGCGTCCCCGTCATCGCCGTCGGGGACCACATCGTCATCTGCCCCCGCGGGCGCGTCCGCGGCGCAGGCACCTCAGCGGGAGGACACAACTCGTGGGCGTTGACCGCCTTCGTCGCGGCCGCAGGCGTTCGGTGCGGCTTCCTCTCGTGTTCGGGTGCGGTGCCGCACTGCTGGCCGGCTGTGCCTCGATCCCCAACAGCGGGGACGTCGAGCCGGTCAAGGCGTCCCCGCGCGGTGACTCCCAGGTGCGGGTGTATCCCGTCGCTCCCGCCGAGGGCGCGGATCCGAACGAGATCGTCGACGGTTTCCTGGAGGCGATGACGAGCGACGACCCCGACTTCGCCGTGGCCAGGAAGTATCTGACGAAGCAGGCGTCGCAGAGCTGGCAGCCGGCGAACCGTACGACGGTGCTGGCGGCCGCCCCCGACCCCGCCGACCCCCAGGGCCCGTCCGGTCCCGACGGCCCCGGCCTCACCTACCCGCTGTACGGCGAGCAGATCGCCGCGGTCGACGCCGGGCACGCCTACCAGCCGGTGGCGCCGGAGCCGTTCAACGGCTCGATCCATCTCGTCCAGGAGAACGTCCTGGAGGGCAAGGAATGGCGCATCGACGACCTCCCGCAGGGGCTGGTGCTCGGTGAGTCGGACTTCCAGCGCAACTACCGTGCGGTGAACAAGTACTACTTCGCCGCCGGGCAGGGCTGGCTCGTCGCCGACCCCGTCTACATCCGGCAGCGGATAGACCCGGTGACGCGGATGGACCCGGTCACCCAGGCCGTGAAGGTGCTTCTCGAAGGGCCCACGGACTGGATGCGGCCGGTGGTCGACTCGCCCTTCCCGACCGGCACGGAGCTGAAGCGGGGCACCCGGACACTGGAGTTCGACGACCGGAACGCCCTGAAGGTCCCGCTCAACTCGAAGGTCGACAACGTCGGGCGTGAGCAGTGCCGCAAGATGGCGGCGCAACTGCTCTTCACCCTCCGCGACTTGACGTCCACCCGGGGCGAACGGGTCGAGCTGCTGCGGCAGGACGGCTCTTCGCTCTGCACGCTGAGCGGCGACCAGGCCGAGGAGTTCGCCGCCGACCGTACGTCGGGCGGCGCGGACAGCCCGTACTTCATCGACGCCAAGGGCCGCCTCGCGCAACTGTCGGCGAGCAGCAAGGAGCCGATCGACCCGCCGCGGGTGCGCGGTCCGTTCGGCGACGGCACGATGCCGTTGGGCCAGGTCGCGGTGGCGCGGGACGAGAAGCACGCGGCGGGCGTCTCCCAGGACGCCAAGTCCATGTACGTCGGGTCCATCATCTCGGCGGGCGAGGTGGGCGACGCCCTCGTCGTCAGCAAGGCCGCGAAGAAGGAGGACCGGCTGTCGGCCCCGAGTTGGGACGGCAACGGCGATCTGTGGATAGCGGACCGGGACCCCGGCCAGCCCCGGCTGCTGCGCCTCGCGGACGGCGCGGACGCGCCGCGCGAGGTCACGGTGGAGGGGCTCGGTGACGCGCGTATCGAGGCGCTGCGGGTCTCCGCCGACGGTGTACGGGTGGCGCTGCTCCTCTCCGAGGACGGACGTACGACCCTCCAGATCGGCCGGGTGGAGCGTCGTGGGCCCGCCACGCAGCAGACGGTGACCGTGACGGAGCTGAAGGCCGTTGCGCCCCGTATGGAGACGGTGACCGCCGTGTCGTGGGCCGGGCCCAGCAGGCTCGTCGTGGTCGGCAAGGAGGCCGGCGGGGTGCAGCAGGTGAGCTATGTGCAGACGGACGGCTCGACGTCGGCCGCGGGTGTGCTGCCGGGGCTGAATCAGGTCACTGGGATCGCCGCCGCCGACGACGAACAGCAGCCGCTGGTCGCGGACTCGGACGACGCGGGCATCGTGCGGCTGCCGACCGGCGCGAACTGGCAGACGATGGTGAAAGAGGGCTCGTCACCGGTCTATCCGGGCTAGCGACACGCCTGGCCGCCCCCCTGTCGCACCCTGCGCGGAGCCCTGGCCGGCGGGTCGGGTGCGGCTCCTGTGAGGGCATGGTGGCCGGATCTCGAAACGGGTTATCCACAGGGGTGGCCGCAGGTCCGAGACCTTGGCACAGTGGGTGACATGCGCGGGTGGTGGCGAGAAATCACCGGGCTGGTCCTTCCGGTCGCCTGCGGCGGCTGCGGGAGTCCCAGGACGCCGCTGTGCGACGCGTGCGGGAGGGCGTTGTACGGGATGTGGCCCTGCCGGGTGCGGCCGGCTCCCGAGCCCGTGGGGCTGCCGGTGGTGCACGCCGCCGCGCCGTACGAGGACGCGGTGCGGGCCGTGCTGCTGGCGCACAAGGAGCGGGGCACCCTCGGACTGGCGGCGCCCCTGGGCCGGGCACTGGCCGGGGCGATCGAGGCCGCCGTGCCGCCGGGCACCGGTGTCGGGCCGCTGATGCTGGTGCCGGTCCCGTCGACGAAACGGGCCGTCGGTGCCCGGGGCCATGACGCGGCGCGCCGAATCGCGCTGGCGGCGGCAGGGGAACTGCGGAGTTCCGGCCGCTCGGCCCGGGTGCTCCCGGTGCTGCGGCAGCGGCGCGCGGTGGCCGACCAATCGGGCCTGGGCGCCCGTCAGAGGCTCGCCAATCTGTCCGGGGCTCTGGAGGTCGCCGTCGGGGGCGCGGGGCTCCTGGGGGGCGGCAGAGTCGTGCTGGTGGACGATCTCATGACAACCGGCGCCTCGCTTGTGGAGGCTTCGCGTGCGGTGCATGCCGCGACGAGATCGGGGAACTCGCTCTTCGCACAGGTGAGCGCGGCTGTGGTCGCCGCACCGCCGCTCTCTTTCGAAATAAACCGGAACTGATCACAAGTTTGCTTCGTTGCAGGTGGTGAGGGTCGTAAAACACCGGAACGGACGTACGCGCGGGTAGCGGGTGCCGATACCCGTCCAAGAGAGCTATGTTCGGTTGTGAGGAAAGGCGAAAGCCGTACTCACCGATATGCAGCGGCGTGTTGGAGCGTTTTCCAGAACCTCTGAGACAGAGGGAATGGGGATCTTGCCCACGGGGGAGGAGGAGGTGAAAGTCACCAAGTCCGAGGCCTCGATGACCATCGGGGTCGGGTGCAAGAGGGAGTAGTTCCGCAACGCGGCGGAGCGAATCCGGGAACGGAGTTCTGCGTGGACATCGTCGTCAAGGGCCGCAAGACAGAGGTACCCGAGCGGTTCCGCAAGCACGTGGCCGAGAAGCTGAAGCTGGAGAAGATCCAGAAGCTCGACGGCAAGGTGATCAGCCTCGACGTCGAGGTGTCCAAGGAGCACAACCCGCGTCAGGCGGACCGTTGCGACCGGGTGGAGATCACGCTCCACTCCCGCGGTCCCGTCATCAGGGCGGAAGCCGCCGCCGCCGACCCGTACGCAGCGCTCGACCTGGCCACAGGCAAGCTGGAGGCGCGGCTGCGCAGGCAGCACGAGAAGCGTCACAACCGCCGTGGCAACGGCAGGCTTTCGGCCGCGGAGGTCGCCGACGTCGTTCCTGGGGTCGCCCAGTTGAACGGTGTGGGTCCGGCCCCCGTGAACGAGTCGCCGAACGGCGTACGCACCACCAGGATGGGCTCGCTCGAGGTGCAGGGCGAAGGACCGCTGGTGGTCCGCGAGAAGACGCACACCGCGGCCCTGATGACCCTCGACCAGGCTCTCTACGAGATGGAGTTGGTCGGTCATGACTTCTATCTGTTCGTGGACTCCGAGACCAAGGAGCCGAGTGTCGTCTACCGGCGGCACGCCTACGACTACGGCGTGATCCATCTGCGGACCGACCAGTTGGCCGAGTCCGAGGCGGCGGGCGCGGGCGGCGCGCTCGGCGGCTGAGAGAGACGATCCCTCGGCGGTGCCCCCGCGGTCCTGATCCGGCCGTGGGGGCGCCCCGTGCGACCACTGGATCACCGCTCTGTCGGCCGGGCATGAAATCATGGCCACGCACGCCAACAGCCTGTCCCTGACCTGGGGTTGGTGTAGCTCGCATGTACTTCGGCCCATGGCCTTCAGGGGGAGGAACGATGGCGGACAGCTTCGGGCCGGTGCACCACGCCCACGGTGCCGGCGGTAAGACCGGCGGTGCCGGACCGGGCGGCGGTGCGGACCCGGACGACCCCGGCAAGGAGCCGATCAGGGTCCTGGTCGTGGACGACCACGCCCTCTTCCGCCGGGGGCTGGAGATCGTCCTCGCCCAGGAGGAGGACATCCAGGTGGTGGGAGAGGCCGGGGACGGCGCGGAGGCCGTCGACAAGGCCGCCGACCTGCTTCCCGACATCGTGCTGATGGACGTCCGGATGCCCAAGCGCGGTGGCATCGAGGCCTGTACCTCCATCAAGGAGGTGGCCCCCAGTGCCAAGATCATCATGTTGACGATCAGCGACGAGGAGGCCGACCTCTACGACGCGATCAAGGCGGGCGCCACCGGCTATCTCCTCAAGGAGATTTCGACGGACGAGGTGGCCACCGCTATTCGCGCCGTCGCCGACGGGCAGTCACAGATCAGCCCTTCGATGGCTTCCAAGCTGCTGACCGAGTTCAAGTCGATGATTCAGCGCACCGACGAGCGCAGACTCGTCCCCGCGCCGAGGCTCACCGAGCGGGAGCTCGAAGTCCTCAAGCTGGTTGCCACCGGAATGAACAACCGTGATATCGCCAAGGAGTTGTTCATCTCCGAGAACACGGTGAAGAACCATGTCCGCAACATCCTGGAGAAGTTGCAGTTGCACTCCCGGATGGAGGCCGTGGTCTACGCGATGCGGGAGAAGATCCTCGAAATCAGATGACGGCCCTCGTCAGCGCCGCCGCCAGATCGGGGCGGTCGACGCGCTCGATCCGTACGGAGTCGCAGCCCACCCACTCGGCGGCCTCCCGCAGCGCCCGTGCCATGGGCTCGACGGCCGCGGGGGTGTCCAGCGAGACCTGCCGGGCGACGAGCGTGCTGCCCTCACGGGCCGGGTCGACACGGCCGAGCAGCTTCCCGCCCGAGAGCAGCGGCATCGCGAAGTATCCGTGGATCCGCTTCGGCTTGGGGACGTAGGCCTCCAGACGGTGCGTGAAGCCGAAGATCCGCTCGGTGCGGGCCCGCTCCCAGACGAGTGAGTCGAACGGTGAGAGCAGAGTCGTACGGTGCCGCCCGCGCGGGACGCTCGCCAGCGCCTCCGGGTCGGCCCAGGCGGGCTTCGCCCAGCCCTCGACCGTCACCGGGACGAGCCCCGAGTCCGCGATCACCGCGTCGACCTGCTCACCCTTGATGCGGTGGTAGTCACCGATGTCCGAGCGGGTGCCCACGCCGAGTGAGCGGCCCGCGAGCCGTACGAGCCGGCGAAGGCACTCGGTGTCATCCAGATCGTCGTGCAGCACCTCGTCCGGAACGGCCCGCTCCGCGAGGTCGTAGACCCGCTTCCAGCCCCGGCGCTCGGTGCAGACCACCTCGCCGTGCATCAGCGCCCGCTCGACCGCGACCTTCGCCTCGGACCAGTCCCACCACTCCCCGCCGTTCTTCGCGCCGCCCAGTTCGGTCGCCGTGAGGGGGCCCTCGGCACGCAGTTGCTTGATCACCGCGTCGTACGCCCCGTCCGACAGCTCGTGGTGCCAGTGCGGACGGGCGCGGTAGGCGCGGCGCCGGAACGCGAAATGCGGCCATTCCTCGATCGGGAGGAGGCAGGCGGCATGCGACCAGTACTCGAAGGCGTGCGGGCGGGGCGGGTCACCGGCGGTGGCCGCCGGGGTCCAGTACGCCTCCTCGACCTTTTTACGGCCCACGGCACCCAGCCGCGCGTACGGAATCAGCTCGTGCGAGCGCGCGAGCACCGAGATCGTGTCCAGCTGGACGGCCCCGAGATGGCGCAGCACACCCCGCACGCCGCCGCGACGGTCGGGCGCGCCGAGGAACCCCTGGGCGCGCAGTGCCAGACGGCGGGCCTCGTCGGCGGACAGCTCGGCGGCGGGAGTCGGCGCAGTGGTCATGCCCCGAACGATAGACGGCGGCACTGACAGCCGGCCGGGGACAGCCGGCCGGGCCCCGAGGCTCCCCGGCTAGGGGCGGGAGGGCAGGTACGGGTGTCTGGACGGCAGACCGAGGTCGGAGGGCAGGAGCGAGCCGATCCAGGCGTCACGCGTCGTCTCCTTCATGAGGAGGGCGGCGCGCAGAGTGCCCTCCAGCACGAAACCGGCCTTCAGCGCGACCGCGCGAGAACCCTCGTTGCCGGCCTCGGCGCGCCACTCGACGCGTTCGGCGCCCAGATCCGTGAAGATCCAGCGGACCAGTGCGCGCAGGGCCTCGGTGGTGTAGCCGCGGCCGCGGTGCTCCCTGACCGTCCAGAAGCCGACCTCCCACACACCGGTCTGGCTGTGGGCGTTGACCGAGGCCAGGAGCGGGCCGCCGCCGACCGGCTCGACGGCGAAGACGAAGTTGGTCCCGGCCCGGAGCATCTCCGGCACCATCCGCTCGATGAAGTCCACGGCGTGCTGTCTTTCGTACGGAGAGGGGATCGTCGTCCAGCGCTGGATGTCGGGGTCCTGGCAGGCCGCGTACACCGCGTCGATGTCGCCCGGGCCCAGGGGACGCAGCCGCAGACGCTCGGTGATCAGGGAGATGGCCGAGGTGTCCGGCGAGACGGAATCTGGGATGACTGGCTCCATGGAGGGATTCTGGTGAGCGGGGTTCCCCGGCGCGAGCGCTTTTCGTACCTCACCGGCACCTTCCACGCCCCCCGCGCGTTCTCAGGGCGGGTGAACAGGAGGCCGGCGTCACGTGGACCTCCCGAGGCGGCCGGGTCCTCGCTTACGATGGCCGTTGCGGTGGGGTCGGCCTGCCGCGCCCGCGCCAGTGTCCATCACCAGACCCAGTGCCAGGCCCGACCGGCAAGGAGACCAACCTCAGTGTCCGTCTTCAACAAGCTCATGCGTGCAGGCGAAGGCAAGATCCTGCGCAAACTGCACCGCATCGCGGACCAGGTCAACTCCATCGAAGAGGACTTCACCGCCCTCTCCGACGCCGAGTTGCAGGCCCTCACCGACGAGTACAAACAGCGCTACGCCGACGGCGAGAGTCTGGACGACCTGCTCCCCGAGGCCTTCGCGACCGTCCGTGAGGCGGCCAAGCGGGTCCTCGGCCAGCGTCCGTACGACGTCCAGCTGATGGGTGGCGCGGCGCTGCACCTCGGTCATGTCGCCGAGATGAAGACCGGTGAGGGCAAGACCCTCGTCGGCACGCTGCCCTGTTATCTGAACGCGCTGTCCGGCAAGGGCGTTCATGTGATCACGGTCAACGACTACCTGGCCGAGCGCGACTCCGAGATGATGGGCCGGGTCCACAAGTTCCTGGGCTTGAGTGTCGGCTGCATCCTCGCCAATATGTCGCCCGCGCAGCGCCGCGAGCAGTACAACTGCGACATCACGTACGGCACGAACAACGAGTTCGGCTTCGACTACCTCCGCGACAACATGGCGTGGTCCTCGGAGGAGCTCGTCCAGCGCGGTCACAACTTCGCGGTCGTGGACGAGGTCGACTCGATCCTGGTCGACGAGGCCCGTACGCCGCTGATCATCTCGGGCCCCGCGGACCAGGCCACGAAGTGGTACGGCGACTTCGCGAAGCTGGTGACGCGGCTCACCAAGGGCGAGGCGGGCAACCAGCTCAAGGGCATCGAGGAGACCGGCGACTACGAGGTCGACGAGAAGAAGCGCACCGTCGCGATCCACGAGTCCGGCGTCGCCAAGGTCGAGGACTGGCTGGGTATCGACAACCTGTACGAGTCGGTGAACACCCCGCTCGTCGGTTATCTGAACAACGCCATCAAGGCCAAGGAGCTCTTCAAGAACGACAAGGACTACGTCGTCATCGACGGCGAAGTCATGATCGTCGACGAGCACACCGGCCGTATCCTCGCCGGCCGCCGCTACAACGAGGGCATGCACCAGGCGATCGAGGCGAAGGAAGGGGTGGACATCAAGGACGAGAACCAGACCCTCGCCACGATCACCCTGCAGAACTTCTTCCGTCTCTACGAGAAGCTCTCGGGCATGACCGGTACGGCCATGACGGAGGCCGCGGAGTTCCAGCAGATCTACAAGCTGGGCGTCGTGCCGATCCCGACGAACCGGCCGATGATCCGGGTCAACCAGCCCGACCTGATCTACCGCACCGAGGTCGCGAAGTTCGCGGCGGTCGTCGACGACATCGCCGAGAAGCACGAGAAGGGCCAGCCGATCCTGGTCGGCACGACCTCCGTGGAGAAGTCCGAGTACCTGTCGCAGCAGCTCTCGAAGCGGGGCGTGCAGCACGAGGTGCTGAACGCCAAGCAGCACGACCGTGAGGCGCCGATCATCGCCCAGGCCGGGCGCAAGGGCGCGGTCACGGTCGCCACGAACATGGCCGGCCGTGGTACCGACATCAAGCTCGGCGGCAACCCCGACGACCTCGCCGAGGCGGAGCTGCGGCAGCGCGGGCTCGACCCGGTAGAGCACGTCGAGGAGTGGGCGGCCGCGCTGCCCGCCGCGATGGAGAAGGCCGAGCAGGCCGTGAAGGCGGAGTTCGAGGAGGTCGTCGAGCTCGGCGGCCTGTACGTCCTCGGTACGGAGCGTCACGAGTCGCGCCGGATCGACAACCAGCTGCGCGGTCGTTCCGGCCGTCAGGGCGACCCGGGCGAGTCCCGCTTCTACCTGTCGCTGGGCGACGACCTGATGCGGCTGTTCAAGGCGCAGATGGTCGAGCGCGTCATGTCGATGGCGAACGTCCCCGACGACGTCCCGATCGAGAACAAGATGGTCACCCGTGCCATCGCCTCGGCGCAGTCGCAGGTGGAGCAGCAGAACTTCGAGACGCGTAAGAACGTCCTGAAGTACGACGAGGTGCTCAACCGGCAGCGCCAGGTCATCTACGGCGAGCGCCGCCGCGTCCTGGAGGGCGAGGACCTCCAGGAGCAGATCCGGCACTTCATGGACGACACCATCGACGACTACATCGGCCAGGAGACGGCCGAGGGCTTCGCCGAGGAGTGGGACCTGGACCGGCTGTGGGGCGCGTTCAAGCAGCTCTACCCGGTGAAGGTCACCGTCGAGGACCTGGAAGAGGCGACGGGGGACCGCGCGGGGATCACGGCGGAGTTCATCGCCGAGTCCATCAAGGACGACGCGCACGAGCAGTACGACGAGCGCGAGAAGTCGCTGGGCCCGGACGTGATGCGCGAGCTGGAGCGGCGCGTGGTGCTGTCCGTGCTGGACCGCAAGTGGCGTGAGCACCTCTACGAGATGGACTATCTCCAGGAGGGCATCGGGCTGCGCGCGATGGCGCAGAAGGACCCGCTGGTCGAGTACCAGCGCGAGGGCTTCGACATGTTCACCGCCATGATGGAGGGCATCAAGGAGGAGTCCGTCGGCTATCTGTTCAACCTGGAGGTCCAGGTCGAGCAGCAGGTCGAGGAGGTCCCGGTGCAGGACGCGGCGGCGGAGCGTACGTCGCTGGCGAAGGCGGACGCGCCGGCGGGTGCGGGTGCGCGTGGTGGCGGCGCGCGTCCGGAGATCCGGGCGAAGGGCCTGGAGGCTCCGCAGCGGCGCGACCGGCTGCACTTCTCCGCGCCGACGGTGGACGGTGAGGGCGGCGTCGTCGAGGGCGACTTCGAGAGCAACGGCGGCGCGGATCGTACGGAGGCGGGTTCCGGCTCGACGCGGGCGGAGCGGCGGAAGGCGCAGAAGGGTGGGGGGCGGCGCCGCAAGAAGTAGGCGGCGGTCGCGGTACTCGGTGTTTCGGCGGCGGCCGGGCCCGGACACGATGTCCGGGGCCGGCCGCCGTGCGTGTGCGGGGCCCTGTGCTTCTGCCGGGTGGTGAGGCCGGGTCCGCCGGCGGTCGGTTCGTCCTCAAACGCCGGACGGGCTGGATGTGGCCGGGCTGGTCCCAGCAGTCCTGGTGGGTTTTGCCCTCAAGCGCCGGGCCGGCTGGTGGTGGCCGGTCGGGTAGCCCCTGTGGCCGGTGGGCGTGCCCTCAAGCGCCGGGCGGGCTGGTGGTGGGCGGCCGGATAGTCCCTGCGGCCCGGCGGCCGGGTCGTCCTCAAACGCCGGACGGGCTGGATGTGGCCGGGCCGGTCCCAGCAGCCCCTGGTGAGTTTTGCCCTCAAACGCCGGGCGGGCTGGTTGTGGGCCCGGTGGGCTCGCCCTCAAGCGCCGGGGGCGGGCTGGGCTGGGTCCGGCGGGCTCGGGGGCTACCCGTGCGGGCGGGTGCCCACTTCTACCGCCGCGCAGCGCCAGCGGAGGTCGGGGCCCTGTTCGAGGCGGAACGCCATCGCGCGGACGCGGTCGCCCGCCGCGATGCTCGCCCAGGCCTCGACCACTCCCGGGCGCGGATGGAAGCCCCGGCAGGTACGGATCACCGGTGTGGTGTTGCGGGCGCGCAGAGGGGTTGCCGGGGCCAGGTGGACGAGTTGGTCGTACGCCTCGCCGACCGTCTGGCCCAGCATCGAGTGGACCGGCCGCAGGCCGCTGAGGACCGCGAGCAGCAGTTCCGCGAAGCGTTCGTGCGGCTGGAGCCAGGGCCGGCGGCGCTGGGAGACCACCCGGCCCGGCCTGCGTGGGTCGCGCCTGGCCGGTGGGCGGGTGGTGGCCGCGGACGCGGCGACCGCCCGTGCCGCCGCCCTGTCGTACGTCCTGCTGGTCTCGGTGTCGCTCACGCAGATCGCCCCCGTTCCGCCGGCCCGGTCCGTCATCGCATTACCGGGCGGTAACTTGTGTTGGAGATCTTCTACGGGTGATCCGCGGCGGTCGCAAGGACCGGATTCCGGGGCGGCGCACGCGTAGGGCGTCACCTGTCCGAGTGGCCGGCCAAGTCGCAGCAGGGCTTCAGGCGTCACTCTGCGTATTCGAGAGGTCGCGGGACGGCTCCGCAGTGTCACCCCGACGAGGGACCGCCGGGAAGTGCCGCACGTATCCTTGAACCGCTCCTCCGACTACGAAAGCGGTCCTCGCATGCGCGTCTACGTCCCCCTGACCCTCCCCGGTCTCGCCGAGGCGCACAAGACGGGCGAGTTGGGTCCCGGGCCGCTGACGGCCTACGCGGTGACGCCCGGACTGCGCGAGTGGTATCTCTCCGACGACATAGAGGAGTTGGAGTACGCGGCGCTCAACCGCGCCGCCGCCGCCTCGCTCCGGATGCTCGCCGGTGACCCGTCCGCCGCCCGGCGACGGGTCGTCGTCGCCGTCGACGTACCGGACAGGGACGCCGCCTCCGACCCCGACCGGGGGGTGGACTCCGCCGGCCTCGGCGAGGTGCGGATCGCCTCGGCCGTCTCCCTGGCCAAGGCCGCCGCCGTGCACATCGACGCGGACGACGCGGAGGCCGACGTGTCCGCCGCCGCGGCGGCGCTGGGCGCCGCCGACCACGGCGACGACGACGCCCAGTTCACGGTGGACGGCGCCGAGGACCACGAACTGCTCTGGTTCGGGGTCCAGGAGATCCCGAGCATCGTCGCGTAGGGTTCTGCGGCGCGTTGTCAGACCCGGCCGGTAACGTTTTCGGCATGGGGAAGCACGACATTCATCTGGTCTGGGACTGGAACGGTACTCTGCTCGACGACTTCAACGCGGTCATCGGGGCGACCAACGCCGCCTTCGAGGAAATCGGCCTGGAGCCGATCACCGCGGAGCGTTACAGGGATCTGTACTGCATGCCGATCCCCGTCTTCTACGAGCGTCTGATGGGCCGTCTCCCGACGGACGCCGAGTGGCTGGTCATGGACGAGACCTTCCACCGGCACTACGTGGAGCGGCGCGTCGGGTGCCTGCTGACCGAAGGCGTCGAGGAGCTGCTGACGCAGTGGACGCTGGCGGGCCGCAGCCAGTCGATCCTGAGCATGTACGAGCACGAGCAACTGGTGCCCGTGGTGCGGGACTACGGGATTCATCAGCACTTCGTCCGGGTCGACGGACGCACGGGACCGTCCGGCGGCACCAAGGCCGTTCATATGGAGCGCCATCTGGCCGCGCTCGCCGGGGACGGCCGGATAGCCCCCGACCGTACGGTGGTGATCGGCGACGCCGTCGACGACGCCCTGGCAGCCGCCCATGTGGGAGCCCGTGCCGTGCTCTACACGGGCGGATCGCACAGCCGCAAGAGCCTGGAGTCGGTGGGTGTCCCCGTCGTCGACAGTCTCGCCGAGGCCGTCGACCTGGCGCAGAGCATCGCGCGCTGACCGCTGATCGCGGACCACTGATCGCCGGCCACCGGCCGCTGATCAGCGACCGCCGGCTGCCGGCCGCCGCCTGTGGCCGGACCGCGGGCTGATGGACCCGTCCGCGTCCCACCCTCCCCCTGACCTGGTCATTTGTCATTGGTCGGAACCGCAAAATTCCCGCCCTTCTTTTGTACATATGCGGTTCATGACGGGCCCGGGGTGCGGCGAGATAGCCTGGGGTCGTGATCAGTGCGATACGCCGTGGGAGCAGTGAAGCTCCCGGCCAGCGCCCGGAGTGCCACAGCGCCCCGGGCCTCCCTGATCCCCACAATCCGGCGTGGCCGTCAAATTTGGCCAATAACGTCCCGGACATCTCTCATCGCGGCATAGCGTCGACTCCGACCGGACACCCCGCGTCGTGGCGTCGTGTCGCTTCTTTCATCGACGTCACGCAATGGCGCGCGACAGGAGCCAGAGGACATGCAGACCAAGCTGGACGAAGCCAAGGCCGAGCTGCTCGCACGGGCGGCACGGGTCGCTGAGAACAGCCCAGCCGGGGGGGCTGGGGGTCTGGGGGGCACCTCCCGGAACAACTCGGCCGCGACGGCGACCGACGACGGTACGAGCGACGAGAAGCACCCGGACAACGAGGCGCTGCTCGCCTTCCTCCACAGGTACTACCTGCACACGGCGCCGGACGACCTCGCCGACCGCGATCCGGTCGACATCTACGGCGCGGCGCTCTCCCACTTCCGTCTGGCCGAGAACCGCCCGCAGGGCACGGCCAACGTACGGGTCCACACGCCGACCGTCGAGGAGAACGGCTGGACGTGCACCCATACGGTCGTCGAGGTCGTCACCGACGACATGCCGTTCCTGGTCGACTCGGTCACCAACGAACTCTCCCGGCAGAACCGCGGCATCCACGCCGTCATCCACCCGCAGATCCTGGTGCGCCGTGATGTCACCGGCAAGCTCATCGAGGTCCTTCCCGAGGGCCGGGCCGAGGGCGCCGAGCTGAGCCACGACACCCTGATCGAGTCCTGGATCCATGTCGAGATCGACCGTGAGACCGACCGGTCCGATCTCAAGCAGATCACCAACGACCTGCTGCGTGTCCTCTCCGACGCCCGCGAGGCCGTCGAGGACTGGGAGAAGATGCGCAAGTCCGCTCTGCGCATCGCCGACGAGCTGCCGGGCGAGCCGACCGCGGACGACCTGCGCGACCAGGAGGTCGAGGAGGCGCGCGAGCTGCTGCGCTGGCTCGCCGACAACCACTTCACCTTCCTCGGCTACCGCGAGTACGAGCTGACCGGCGACGACGCGCTGGCCGCCGTGCCCGGCACCGGCCTCGGCATCCTGCGCTCCGACCCGAAGCACACCGACGACGAGGCCCATCCGGTGAGCCCGTCGTTCAACCGGCTCCCCGCCGACGCGCGCGCCAAGGCACGCGAGCACAAGCTTCTCGTCCTGACGAAGGCCAACAGCCGCTCCACCGTCCACCGTCCGAGCTATCTCGACTACGTCGGTGTGAAGAAGTTCGACGACAAGGGCAACGTCGTCGGCGAGCGGCGCTTCCTGGGCCTCTTCTCCTCGGCGGCGTACACCGAGTCGGTGCGCCGCGTGCCCGTCGTCCGGCGCAAGGTCGCCGAGGTCCTGAAGGGCGCCGGCTTCTCGCCGAACAGCCACGACGGCCGCGACCTGATGCAGATCCTTGAGACCTACCCGCGCGACGAGCTGTTCCAGACGCCCGTCGAGCAGCTGCGCTCCATCGTCACCAGCGTCCTGTACCTCCAGGAGCGGCGCCGGCTGCGCCTCTATCTGCGCCAGGACGAGTACGGGCGCTACTACTCGGCCCTCATCTACCTGCCGCGCGACCGCTACACCACCGGTGTCCGGCTGCGTCTGATCGACATCCTCAAGGAGGAGCTCGGCGGCACCAGCGTCGACTTCACCGCCTGGAACACCGAGTCGATCCTCTCCCGGCTCCACTTCGTCGTGCGTGTCCCGCAGGGCACCGAGCTCGCCGGGCTCACCGACCCGGACGTCGACCGTATCGAGGCACGGCTCGTCGAGGCCGCCCGCTCCTGGGCCGACGGCTTCGGCGAGGCGCTCAACGCCGAGCTGGGCGAGGAGCGCGCCGCCGAGCTGCTCCGCCGCTACGGCAACGCTTTCCCCGAGGGGTACAAGGCCGACCACTCGCCGCGTGCCGCGGTCGCCGACCTCGTACGGGTGGAGGAGCTGAGCCGGGAGGAGAAGGACTTCGCCCTCTCCCTCTACGAGCCGGTCGGCGCCGGCCCCGGCGAGCGCCGTTTCAAGATCTACCGCACCGGAGAGCAGGTCTCCCTCTCCGCCGTCCTGCCGGTGCTCCAGCAGCTCGGTGTCGAGGTCGTGGACGAGCGGCCGTACGAGCTGCGCTGCTCGGACCGCGCACAGGCCTGGATCTACGACTTCGGCCTCCGTATGCCGCACGGCGAGGGCGCTCACGCCAAGGACGACCACCTCGCCGAGGACGCCCGCGAGCGCTTCCAGGACGCCTTCGCCGCCGTCTGGACGGGCGAGGCGGAGAACGACGGCTTCAACTCCCTCGTCCTGCGCGCCGGGCTCAACTGGCGCGAGGCGATGGTGCTGCGCGCCTACGCGAAGTACCTGCGCCAGGCCGGAGCGACCTTCAGCCAGGACTACATGGAGGACACCCTCCGTAACAACGTCCACACCACCCGGCTGCTGATCTCGCTCTTCGAGGCCCGGATGGCGCCCAACCGCCAGCGGGCCGGCACGGAGCTCATCGAAGGCCTCCTCGAAGAGCTGACCGGCGCCCTCGACCAGGTGGCGAGTCTGGACGAGGACCGCATCCTGCGCTCGTTCCTCACCGTCATCAAGGCCACCCTGCGCACGAACTTCTTCCAGAGCGCCAGCAAGGTAGCCGAGGGGACGGGACGCAAGAGCGCGGGCGAGAAGCACCACACCTATGTGTCGATGAAGTTCGACCCGCAGGCCATCCCCGACCTCCCCGCGCCGCGCCCGGCGTACGAGATCTGGGTCTACTCGCCCCGCGTGGAGGGTGTGCACCTGCGCTTCGGCAAGGTCGCCCGAGGCGGGCTGCGCTGGTCCGACCGGCGCGAGGACTTCCGTACGGAGATCCTGGGCCTGGTCAAGGCGCAGATGGTCAAGAACACGGTGATCGTGCCCGTCGGCGCCAAGGGCGGTTTCGTCGCCAAGCACCTCCCCGACCCGGCCGTGGACCGGGACGCCTGGCTGGCGGAGGGCATCGCCGCCTACAAGACGTTCATCTCCGCCCTCCTCGACATCACCGACAACATGGTGGGCGGCGAGGTCGTGCCCCCGGCCGACGTCGTGCGGCACGACGAGGACGACACCTATCTGGTCGTCGCCGCCGACAAGGGCACCGCCAGCTTCTCGGACATCGCCAACGAGGTCGCGATCTCCTACGACTTCTGGCTCGGCGACGCCTTCGCCTCGGGCGGCTCGGCCGGTTACGACCACAAGGGCATGGGCATCACGGCGCGCGGCGCCTGGGAGTCCGTCGAGCGGCACTTCCGCGAGCTGGGCCACGACACCCAGACCGAGGACTTCACCGTCGCGGGCGTCGGCGACATGTCCGGTGACGTCTTCGGCAACGGCATGCTGCTCTCCGAGCACATCCGTCTGGTCGCCGCCTTCGACCACCGGCACATCTTCATCGACCCGAACCCGGACGCGGCCACCTCGTTCGCCGAGCGCCGCCGTCTCTTCGAACTGCCGCGCAGCTCCTGGGCCGACTACGACAAGTCGCTGCTGTCGCAGGGCGGCGGGATCCACCCGCGCACGGCGAAGTCGATCCCCGTCAACGCGCATGTCCGCGAGGCGCTCGGGATCGAGGCGGGCGTGACCAAGCTGACGCCGGCCGATCTGATGCGGGCGATCCTCCGGGCCCCGGTCGATCTGATGTGGAACGGCGGCATCGGTACGTACATCAAGTCGTCCGCCGAGTCGAACGCGGACGTGGGCGACAAGGCCAACGACGCCATCCGGATCAACGGCGAGGACCTGCGGGCCAAGGTCGTCGGCGAGGGCGGGAACCTGGGCGCGACGCAGCTCGGCCGGATCGAGTTCGCGCGGCGCGGCGCCGGCGGCGAGGGCGGCAGGATCAACACCGACGCCATCGACAACAGCGCCGGTGTGGACACCTCCGACCACGAGGTGAACATCAAGATCCTGCTCAACGGCCTCATCAAGGAAGGGGACATGACCGTCAAGCAGCGCAACAAGCTGCTCGCGGCCATGACCGACGAGATCGGCAAGCTGGTCCTGCGCAACAACTACGCGCAGAACGTGGCGCTCGCCAACGCGGTCCTCCAGGCGCCGTCCCTGCTCCACGCCCACCAGCGGTTCATGCGCAGGCTGGAGCGGGACGGCAGCCTCGACCGGCAGCTCGAATTCCTGCCGACCGACCGCCAGATCCGCGAACTGCTCAACGCGGGCAAGGGCCTCTCCCAGCCGGAACTCGCCGTCCTGCTCGCGTACACCAAGATCACCGTCGCCGACGAGCTGATCTCCACCAAGCTCCCGGACGACCCGTATCTGCGGAAGCTGCTGTACGCGTACTTCCCCGCGCAGCTCCGCGACAAGTTCTCCGAGCAGATCGACGCGCACGCGCTGCGCCGCGAGATCATCACGACGGTGCTGGTCAACGACACGGTGAACGCGGGAGGTTCGACCTTCCTGCACCGCCTGCGCGAGGAGACCGGGGCGTCGATCGAGGAGATCGTACGGGCGCAGACGGTCGCCCGGGAGATCTTCGGTCTCGGACCGGTCTGGGACGCGGTCGAGGCGCTGGACAACACCGTCGCCGCCGATGTCCAGACCCGGATCCGGCTCCACTCACGCCGACTGGTCGAGCGCGGTACGCGCTGGCTGCTCGGCAACCGGCCGCAGCCGGTGGAGATCGCGGAGACGGTCGAGTTCTTCTCCGAAGGCGTGGAGCAGGTGTGGCAGGAGCTGCCGCGGCTGCTGCGCGGCGCCGACCTGGAGTGGTATCAGAACATCCTGGAGGAGCTCACCTCGGTGGGCGTGCCCGAGGTGCTGGCGCTGCGGGTCGCCGGATTCTCCGCGGCGTTCCCGGCGCTCGACATCGTGCAGATCGCCGACCGTACGGGCAAGGACCCGCTGGCGGTGGCCGAGGTGTACTACGACCTCGGGGACCGGCTGCGGATCACCCAGCTGATGGACCGGATCATCGAGCTGCCGAGGGCCGACCGCTGGCAGTCCATGGCCCGCGCGTCGATCCGCGAGGACCTGTACGCGGCGCACGCCGCGCTGGCGTCGGACGTGCTGTCCGTCGGTAACGGGACCTCGACGCCGGAGGAGCGCTTCAAGGCGTGGGAGCAGAAGAACGCGGCGATTCTCGGGCGTTCGCGTAGCACGCTGGAGGAGATCCAGAGCTCGGACTCCTTCGACCTGGCGAATCTGTCGGTCGCGATGCGGACGATGCGTACGTTGCTGCGGACGCACGCGTAGCCGGTCCCCCGGCGGGGGCTGTCCTCAATCGCCGGACGGGCTCGACGTGCCCGCCGGACGGGCTGTTGGGGCCCGTCCAGCGGGCCGGTCCGGCGGGCCGGTCCGGCGGGCCGGCCGGGGTGCCGGGTCCGGGGAGGACCCGGTGCCGGGAGGGGGCTACCGTTTGGCCTTCTTCTTCGGGGCGCCCGTGAACTCCTCGTACGCCGCGACGACTTCGGCCGCGGGCCCGTCCATCCGCAGCGTCCCCGACTCCAGCCACAGCGCCCGGTCGCAGGTCTCGGTGATCGTCCTGTTGCTGTGGCTGACCAGGAAGACGGTGCCCGCCTTCGCGCGCAGCTCGGCGATGCGTTCCTTGCTGCGCCGCTGGAAGCGGGCGTCCCCGGTGGACAGCGCCTCGTCGATCAGCAGGACATCATGGGCCTTGGCCGCCGCGATGGAGAAGCGGAGCCGGGCACCCATACCGGAGGAGTACGTGCGCATCGGCAGGGTGATGAAGTCGCCCTTCTCGTTGATCCCGGAGAACTCGATGATGTCGGCGTAACGGTTCCTGACCTGTTCGCGCGTCATGCCCATCGCGAGCCCGCCGAGTATCACGTTGCGCTCGCCGGTCAGATCGCTCATCAGCGCCGCGTTGACCCCGAGGAGCGAGGGCTGGCCACGGGTGAAGACCTTGCCCTGGCTCGGCGGCAGCAGCCCGGCGACGGCCTTGAGCAGGGTCGACTTCCCCGAGCCGTTGGAGCCGATGAGACCGATGGCCTCGCCCTTGTACGCGACGAAGCTCACGCCCCGTACGGCGTGCACCTCGCGCACCCCGGGGGCCGGCCCGCGCGAGACGATCCGGCTGAGCGCCGAGGTGGCGCTGCCCTTGCCGGCCTTGGTGCCGTGCACCTGGTAAGTGACGTGTACGTCGTCGACGACGACGGTCGGAACCCGCTCGGTCTCAGCCACGGCCGTACTTCTCCTCCGCCTGCCAGAAGAACAGGAATCCGCCGGCCCCGAGCAGCACCGCCCAGCCGGTGGCGACCAGCCAGACGTGGGGCGGGAGTTGGGCGGCGGTGAAACTGTCGATGAGCGCGAAGCGCATCAGATCGATGTAGACGGCCGCCGGATTGCATTCGAGCGCCAGCCGGACCAGATGCGGTACGTCCCCGTCCTTGAACACCGTGTCCAGGCTCCACATCACACCGGACGCGTACATCCAGGTGCGGAGCAGGAAGGGCATCAGCTGCGCGATGTCGGGTGTCGACGCCGTCAGCCGCGCGAAGATCATCGCGAGCCCGGTGTTGAACACGGTCTGGAGCGCGAGGGCGGGCACGGCCAGCAGCCAGGCGGGGCGCGGATACTGCCCGAAGACGGCCAGGATCACGGTCAGCGCGCCGAGCGAGAACATCAGCTGCTGCAACTGCTGGAGGGCGAACGCGAGGGGCAGCGACGCGCGCGGGAAGTGCAGGGCGCGGACGAGACCGATGTTGCCGGAGACGGCGCGGGTCCCCGCGGTGACGGTGCCGGCGGTGAACGTCCAGATGAAGACGCCGGTGACCAGGAACGGGACGTAGTCCGGCACGCCGTCCTTGGTGTTGAGCAGGAGGCCGAAGATGAAGTAGTAGACGGTCGCGTTGAGCAGCGGCGTCATGATCTGCCAGAGCTGGCCGAGCTTCGCCTGGCTGTACTGGGAGGTGAGCCGCGCGGTGGCCAGGGCGATGACGAAGTGGCGTCGGGAGTGCAGCCCGCGCAGATAGGCGGGGAGCGTGGGACGCGCCCCGCTCTCGGTCAGGCCGTGCCGGGCGGCGAGTGCGCGGAGATCGTCCGGGAGGGGTGGGGTGGCCCCCGGGGTTTGGGCGGCCGGTGGGGTTTCGGGGGCCCGGACCGGGGCGGGGGGTGCGGTCGTCTGGCTCACGGAGATCGCTTTCGACGAGGGACATCGAGCGGTGGCGCGGTCGGCGGGGCGACGGGACGGGACCGTTTCGTCGTAACGATGAGATTAGGGCGGAGTGCGTCGCAACGCAACCGTTTCGTCGTGACGTGCGTGACGCTATGCTCGTCGGCATGCCCACGGATCCCCGCCTCTCACGCCGCGCCCCAGCGGGAGCCGCCGTGCTCCGTGAGGATGTGACCGACGCCATCCGCTCGGCCGTCTTCGAGGAGCTGGCCGCGGTCGGCTTCGCCCGGATGTCCATCGAGGGCATCGCGCGACGGGCCGGTGTCGGCAAGACCGCCGTCTACCGGCGCTGGAAGTCCAAGCTGGCGCTGGTGCTCGACCTGGTCTCCGCCGTCGCGGCCCAGGGGCTGCCCGTCCCGGCGACGGGTTCGCTGTACGGGGACGTACGCGCCCTGCTCGAAGTGGCGTCGCACGCCCTGCGTCACCCGCTGGCGTCCAGGGTCATCCCCGACCTGCTGGTGGAGGCGGCGCGGCATCCGGAGATTTCCGAGGCGATCAAGTCGGCGCTGCTGGACAAGGAGAAGGGCATCGCGGCGGTGGTCGTACGCGAGGCGGTCGCGCGCGGCGAGCTGCCGGGGGCCACCGACCCCGACCGGGCGCTCGACCTCATCGCGGGTCCGCTGTACTGGCGTCTCGTCGTCGTACGGGGCGATCTGCCGGCCGGCTACCTCGACGACCTCGCGACGACGGCGGTGACCGCGCTGACGCGCGAGGGCGGGGCGTGATCGGGGGGCGGGGTCGCCGTCGGCGGGGTCGGGCCGGGTACGCAGGACCACACCGGTCCGACGCGCCTTGCCCACGCGGGGCTCCTTCGCCCGGCTCAGCGCCGGTCCGATACGCCGGGCGCCCCGGTACGTACGCGTAACTTCCCGTCCGCGCGGGGCTTTTACGCACGAGCACGTGCGTTCGAGCCCGCGTCCGCGCTGGTCCGATGCGGCTGGTGCCTGCCCGGTATGTACGCGTAGCTTCCCGTCCGCGCGGGACTGATGCGTTTCGCGCGTGCTTTCGTACGTGCGACGACGCCAGCTTGACGTGCCTTGCTCGCGCGGTTTCCTACGCACGAGCACGTGCGATCAACCCCCGCGTCCGCGCTGGTCCGATGCGGCTGGCGCCTGCCTGGTATGTACGCGCAACTGCCCCTTCGCGCGGGACTGACGCGTTTCGCGTGTGCACTCGTACGTGCGACGACGCCGGCTTCACGCGCCTTGCTCGCGCGGTCTCAACCGCATGAGCAGGTGCGATCGGCCCGTCATCCGCGCCGGTCGGACGCGCCTTGTTCGCGCGGGGCTCTTACGCACGGCACGTGCGTTCGAGCCCCCGTCCGCACAGTTCCGATGCGCCTGGCGCTCGCCCTGGTATGTATGCGTAGCTTCTCGTCCGCGGGGGACTGACGCGTCTCGCGCGCACCGGTACGTGGGTCCGTGCCGGTCTGGTGCGCCCTGCCCGTGCCGCGGTACGTACGCGCAGCTGCCCCTTTTGCGCGGGACTGACGCGTCTCGCGCGTGCTTTCGTACGTGCGACGACGCCGGCTTGACGTGCCTTGCTCGCGCGGTTTCATACGCACGAGCACGTGCGATCGACCCCGTGTCCGCGCCGGTCCGACGCGCCCCGTCCGTACCCCCAACTCCCCCTCCGCGCCGGTCCGATGCGCCCCGTCCGCGCCCCCGCCCGTCTTCGCTTCGGTGCGCGCCCCCCGGCTGCTGTAGCCGCCGTACGGGTGACATGGTGTCCGTCTCCGTAGCCCTGGTGGACCAACCTTCGTTGCCCGGTGGGGCGGACCAGGGCAGGTCCCTCCGCGAAGACGAGCGCGAAGCCGAGCGCGTGAGGACGAGCCGAAGGAATGGCGCCATGACTGTCGCTTCCACACCAGATTCCGGACGGCCCCGAGAGCCGGTCGCCGCGGGCGGCAGGGGACGCGGCCGGGGCCGGGTGGTCATGCTCGTCGACAACGCCGTCAACGGTGACTCCCGCGTACAGAAGGCCGCCCGCTCCATGGCCGACGCCGGCTGGGACGTGGTGCTGCTCGGCCAGTCGCCGGACCGGGACCGGCACCGTTGGACCATCGGTGACGCCGAAGTCCAGCTGGTCCCCGTGGTGATGACGCTCGCGAAACGCCGAAGGGACTACCGCAGAGTCGTTCTTCCCCGGCTCTTCGCCTACCGGCGCGGCGGCATCGCGCACCACCGCAAGCAGTGGGTCAAGGCGTGGCGCGCCGATCTGCTGGCCCGCAGGTCCGCCGAGGGGCGGCGGTTCCTGATCCGGCGTACGGCGGCGCGGATCCTGGCCCGCTGGGTTGGCTTCCGGCATCGCCAACTCGCCCTGGTGGAAGGCAGACGCAACCCGGACTCGCTCCCCGAGCGGCTCCGTACGGCCATGTGGCGCGCCCTGCTCGGCGACCGCTGCTGGCGCAGACTCGAACCGTATCTGTGGGACTACGAGTTCGCCTTCGGCCCCGTCGTCGACGCGCTCGAACCCGATCTCATCCACGCCAACGACTTCCGGATGATCGGGGTCGGCGCCCGTGCCGTGCACCGCGCGCGGGGCCGGGGCCGGAGCGTGAAGCTGGTCTGGGACGCGCACGAGTATCTGCCGGGCATCAAGCCCCGCGCCGGGTACCGGCGTTGGATGCCCGCGCATGTCGCGCACGAGCGGGAGTACGGGCGGTGCGCGGACGCCGTCGTCACCGTCTCGCAGACGCTGGCCGAGCTGCTGCACAAGGAGCACCGGCTGTCCCGGATGCCCGTCGTCGTGCTCAACGCCCCCGGCGGAGGCCCGCCCGCCGAGCGCGCCCATGAACCGGTCCCGGATCTGCGGGAGTTGTGCGGTGTCGACGCCGCGACCCCGCTGCTGGTCTACAGCGGCGCCCTCGCGCCGCAGCGCGGGCTCGCCACCCTCATCGAGGCGCTGCCCCACCTGCCGGGCGCGCACGCGGCGCTGATCGTCCCGGCGCCCGAAGGCTGGGTCGTACGCAAGGTGCTGGAGCACGCGGCGGAACTCGGCGTCGCCGACCGCGTGCACCCGCTGCCGTACGTGCCGCACTGGCAGATCGTGCCCTTCCTGGCCACCGCCGACATCGGCGTCATCCCGATCCACCACTGGCCGAACCATGAACTCGCCCTGATCACCAAGTTCATGGAGTACGCCCACGCGCGGCTGCCCATCGTCGTCAGCGACGTACGCACGATGGCCGAGAAGGTGCGCGAGACCGGGCAGGGCGAGGTGTTCCGCGCCGAGGACACCGCCGACTTCGTACGGGCCGCGCGGGACGTGCTCGCCGACCCCGCCGCCTACCGCGCGGCGTACGACCGCCCGGGACTGCTGGCGCAGTGGACCTGGGAGGCGCAGGCCGACATCCTTGACGGGGTCTACCGCACGCTGCTCGCGGCCCCGGCGGAGGCGACGGTCGCCGCGACGGTCCCGCTGGACGGAGCGGTGGTCGGCAACCGCGCGATGGGTGAGACGGGCGTCGGCGAGACGGCCGTCGGCGAAACGGCGTCCGGACGCGGACCGCTGCCCGCCGGCGAATCGCCGCCCGGAGGCGGGCGGAAGCCCGGTGGCCGACCGGGGCCCGGCGAGGAGACGGAGCCCGGCGACCCTGCGGGGGCGACCGCCAACTGACCTATCGGGCCCGGCGCGTGATCACGTGACCATACGGCCGTACGGGCGTTGATGTCCTCGAACGTCGGGAGACGAGACGAGACGTCACCGGCGTCGGGGGAGCGCCGCACCCAACGAGCCGGATGGAAAGTGAGTCACCGTGCACAAGTCCGCGTACGAGCAGATGGAGCTCTGCGTCAAGGAGTACATGCCCGCGTCCGGCCGCCACCGGGTGGTCGACCTGGGCTCGCGCATCTCGCCCAACCAGTCCCTCACCCACCGCGGTCTGCTCGACGGGCGGGATGTCGAGTACATCGGGGTCGATGTCCTGGACGGACCCAACGTCGACATCGTGATGCCCAGGCCCTACCGCATCCCGGTGCGGTCCAGGACCGCCGACTTCGTGCTCTCCGGCCAGGCCTTCGAGCACATCCCGTTCTTCTGGGCGTCGATGATGGAGATCTCACGCGTCCTGCGCCCCGGCGGGCTGGCGTTCGTCACCGCCCCCTCCCGGGGCCATGTGCACGACGCGCAGGACTGCTGGCGGTACTACCCGGACGGGTTCCGGGCCATGGCCGCCTTCGCCGGGCTCGAACTGGCCGAGGCCTACACGGACTTCCCGCCGATGAAGGGCATCCGCTTCGACTACGCCGCCATCGACGGCAAGCGCGCCTACTGGGGCGACTCGGTGGGGGTGTTCCGCCGGCCGCGCCGGGCGAGGCGGCGGGTGTGGGAGTACGCGGTACGGGAACTGACCGTGCGGTACGCCAACCGCGTCGGCGGCGTCGAGGATGTCCCGCTGCCCGAGCCGGTCGCCGGGCGCGACCGCTGCGGCCGGGCCACCCCAGCAGCTCCCGCAGGCCCCGGCGCCCCAACAGCCCCCGCCAAGCCTTCCGCGCCCTCCACCCCGACGGCCCCCGCCGCCCCCCTCGTACCCGCGCCGTCCCCGGAGGCACGGCCCGGGGCCGCGGAGCCCGTAACGGCCAAGACAGACACGAAAGAGGCATAACACGGAGGGAGTTGACGAAAGGTGACATCCGCGGAGTTCTCCGCGTACCGTCCGTCGGCATGGCATGGCGAAGCGCAGTGAACGGCGCACTCGAAAAGCTCACCGGATATCAGCTCAGGCGGATCCCGGTCCCCGCCCCCCGGCCGGCGACATCGGCGCCCGCCGCCGTACCGGCGCAGGAGCGGCCGGCCGCCACCGCGAAGGCCGAGTCCCCGGGCCAGGCGCAGGTGCCGGGGCAGGCACAGCCCAAGCCCAAGCCGAAGGCGGCGGCCCTCCCCGCCGACTACGACGACGAGGCGAAGTCGATCATCCGCGCGGTCAAGCCGTACACGATGACCTCCCCGGAGCGCCTCAACGCCTTCATCCTCGCCACCCGCCATGTCGTACGGCACAACATCCCCGGTGACATCGTCGAGTGCGGCGTCTGGCGCGGCGGCTCGATGCAGGCCTGCGCGAAGACGCTCCTCTCGCTCGGCGAGACCGACCGCGGCCTGCATCTCTTCGACACCTTCGAGGGCATGCCGCCGCCCACCGCCGAGGATCTGCGGCGCGACGGCAAGTCCGCGCGGGAGCTGCTCGCGGCGCAGGGCAAGGACCGGCCGATCTGGGCGATCGCCTCGCTGGAGGACGTACAGGCGGGCTTCGAGAAGGTGCCGTACCCCGGCGAGCGGGTCCACTACGTGCAGGGCATGGTCGAGGACACCGTGCCGCAGCAGGCGCCGGAGCAGATCTCCATCCTGCGCCTGGACACCGACTGGTACGCCTCCACCAGGCATGAACTGGAGTTCCTCTACCCCCGGTTGGTGAGCGGCGGTGTGCTGCTCATCGACGACTACGGCTACTGGCAGGGCTCGCGCCAGGCCGTGGACGAGTTCCTGGAGAAGACGGGCGAACGGCTGCTCATGCTGCGCATGGACGAGGGCCGGATCGCCGTCAAGCCCTGAATCCACCGCTGTTCCCACGCAGATCCGGAAGTTCGGAAGGACCGTGCACCACGCATGACCCCCCGCCTCACCGTCGTCGTGCCCATCTACAACGTGGAGGAGTACCTCGACGACTGCCTACGCTCACTGGCCGGACAGACCATGGCCGACTCCGAGATCGTCATGGTGAACGACGGATCCACGGACGGGAGCGCGGGGATCGCGAGACGGTTCGCCGAACGGGATCAACGGTTCCGGCTGGTCGAGCAGGAGAACGCCGGGCTCGGCGCGGCGCGCAACACCGGAGTCCGGTATGCCCGGGGGGAGTTCCTCACCTTCGTCGACAGTGACGACGTCGTGCCGGACGACGCGTACGAGCGGATGCTCGCCGCGCTCGACGCCTCCGGCTCCGACTTCGCGACCGGCAACGTGCTCAGGCTCGGTCCCGGCGGCGCGCTCGTCCAGGCGCCGATGTTCCGCAAGCCGATGGCGACGGAGCGCTCCGGGACCCGGCTCACCCGCGACTGGGTGCTGCTCGGGGACCGTATCGCCTGCAACAAGGTCTTCCGGAAGACCTTCTGGGACCGGCACGCCTTCGCCTTCCCCTCCGGGGTGCTGTACGAGGACATCGCCGTCGTGCTCCCCGCGTACTTCCTGGCGGGCGGTGTCGACGTACTCTCCGGGCCCGTCTACCACTGGCGTACGAGGGACGGCTCGATCACCGCGAAGCGCGCGGTGCCCAGGGGGATCCGGGACCGGGTCACCGCCGTCTCCTCGGTCTGCGACTTCCTCGCCGAGCGGGGGCGTACGGACGCGGGCGGCGGTGACATCGACTGGGCCGACGCACGGCGCCGTTACCACCAGCACGTCCTCTCCGGCGATCTGTGGCTCTTCATCGAGGCGCTGCCCGAGGGTGACGCCGACTTCCACGCGGCCTTCCTCGACCACGCCAACGCCTTCGCCGCGACGGTCGACCAGAGCGTCTTCGACGCCCTGCCGCTGCATCTGCGCGTCAAGTGGCATCTGATCCGCGAACACCGGATGCCCGAACTCCTCGCGCTGCTGGCCCATGAGAAGGCCGACCCCGGGGCCTTCGGCGTACGGGGGCTGCGCAGGTCCCGCGCCGAGTACCCGGTGCTCACCGGCGGTCTGCCCCGGGCCGTCGCCACCCTCAGGCCCAAGGAGCTGCCGGTGACCTCGCATCTCACGGAGGCGGTCTGGCGCGAGGGGCGACTGCACCTCAAGGGCTACGCGTACGTGCGCAACGTGCCCGCCGACGCGCGCCGCAAGTCCCTCAAGCTGGCGTGGCTGCGTACCGGGAAGCGGCGGATGCTGCCGCTGCGGACGCGCACCGTGCGGATGCCCGCGGCGACGTACGAGTCGAGGCAGGGGCTGCACGCCTACGACTGGGCCGGGTTCGAGACCGTGGTCGACCCGGGCCGGCTCGCGAAGGCGAAGGGGGCGGGATCCCGTAACTCCCGCACCGTGTGGAGGCTGGAGATGGGCGTGTACGGGGCGGGGCGGCTGCGGCGGGCCCCGCTGCGGCTGACCGGTTCGGGCGCGGCGCCCGCCGTACCGGCCGTGCATTACGTGGACGACACCACCCGCGTCGTGCCCGCGCTCTCCGGCAACAAGCTCGAACTGCGTGTCGAGCCGGTCCGCGCGTTGCTGACCGGCCACGGCCGCCCCCCGACGACGGACGACCGCACGACGACAGCGGATGACGGCACGACGGCGGACGAGGGCACGACCGGGGGCGGCGCCGTCGACGGCGCCGTACGGATCGAGGGGCTGCTCCACCCCACGAGCAGCAGCCCACCGACCCGCCTGGCCGTCCAGAACTGGTACACCAAGGAGGTCCACGCCTTCCCGCTGCGCCTCGCGGACGGCAGGTTCAGCGCCGACGTACCGCTGTCGGTCTTCGGCGACCCCGCCGCGCGCCGGCGGGCCACCGTGCCCTGGGGCGTCCATCTCGTACGGGCCAACGGCAGCCGCTTCGCCGTGGCGGCGCGCGGCGCGGTCCGGCCCGGACACTACGGACTCGGCGACGGCCGGGAGCTGTACGTCACCGCCAACGCGGCGGGCGATCTGGTCCTCAGCGACCAGACCGAGCAGCCGGTGGTCGACACGGTCGACTGGACCGACGACGGTGAGCTGGTCCTTGAGGGCAGCCAACCCGCCCTGCGCGCGGCCGAGTTGGTGCTCCGGCACAGCGCCCACCGCGAGGAGAACGTCTTCCCCCTCCATGTCCTCCCGGACGGCCGGTTCCGCACGGCCCTGCGGCCGGGCGCCGTCGAAGGGCTGAACGGAGTGCACCAACTGCCCGAAGGACGCTGGCTGTTGTCCGTGCGCGAGCCGGGCGAGAGCGACCCCGAGCGCTACACCGCCGTACGGATCCAGCCCTCGCGCCATCAGACGCTCCCGCTGGTACGAAGCCTGGACGGACGCGAGTTCACCCTGGACCGGCACCAGCAGGACATGCTCCAGCTGCACTCCGGGTCCGTCCTCCCCGAGCAGGACCGGGGCGCCTACCGGCAGCAACGGCTGCGCCGCCTCTACTCCGACCGCCGCACGGCGGGCCCCCTGCGCGACGCCGTCCTCTACAGCAGCTTCGACGGCAGGCAGTACTCCGACTCGCCACGCGCCGTCCACGAGGAACTGGTGCGCAGACGGGCCCCCGTGGAACACCTGTGGGTCGTACGCGACCGGCAGGTGGCCCTGCCGCGGGACGTGCGCGCCGTCGAACTGCACAGCGCGGAGTGGTACGAGGCGCTGGCCCGCAGCCGGTCGATCGTCACCAACACCCATCTGCCGGAGTGGTTCGAGCGGGCGGACGGCCAGCACGTCGTACAGACCTGGCACGGCACGCCGCTCAAGCGCATCGGCCGCGATCTCACCGGCGGCGCGCACGCCGACGAGGCGTACATCGCCACCCTGCCGGCGCGCGCGGCGCAGTGGAGCGTGCTCGTCTCGCCCAACAGCTTCTCCACCCCGATCATGCGCCGCGCCTTCGGCTACGAGGGCACGGTCCTGGAGTGCGGCTATCCGCGCAACGACCTGCTGTACGCGCCCGACCGGTCCAAGGTCGCCGCGGCCCTGCGCGAACACCTCGGGATTCCGGAGGACAAGCGCGTGATCCTCTACGCGCCGACCTGGCGCGAGGACCAGCCACGAAAGGGCGGCCGGTACGGGCTCGACCTCCGGCTCGACCTGGAACACGCCGCCGAGGAGCTGGCGGACGACCATGTGCTGCTCGTCCGCCGCCACTATCTGGTGGGCGGCACGGTCCCGGGCGCGGGGTCCGGCTTCGTACGGGACGTGTCCCGCTACCCGGACGTCGCCGAGCTGATGCTGATCAGCGACGTCCTGGTCACCGACTACTCGTCGCTGATGTTCGACTTCGCGCAGACGGGCCGGCCGATGTACTTCCACGCGTACGACCTGGAGCACTACCGGGACACCCTGCGCGGCTTCTACTTCGACTTCGCGTCCAAGGCGCCGGGGCCGGTCGTCGCCGACACCGCCGCACTCGTGGCGGCCCTGCGGGACCCCCGGACGCGGCTGCCCAACGACGCGTACGACCGGTTCCGGGAGACCTTCTGCGATCTGGACGACGGCAGCGCCGCCCGCCGTGTCGCGGACCTGATGCCCGTGGGGGGCGGCGCATGAGCGCGGTCGAGATCAGCTGTGTCGTCACGGCGGGGCGGGACGCGCAGGCGCTGCGCAGGTCGGTGGAGTCCGTCGTCGCCCAGACCATGCGGGCCACGGAGGCGGTGGTGGTGCTCGGGCTGACGGCCGCCGGGCCGCCGGAGACCGCGGGCGGGGGCGCGGGGGACGCCGGCGGTGAGGGGCTCGGCCCCGGGCGGCCGGCCGGTGCGGCGGGCTTCGCCGACGCCGACTCAGCCGCCGAGGACGTACGCGCCGTGGCCGACGAACTCGCCGCGCTGGACCCGGCGCGCGTCAGGATCGTCACGTCCGGCGCCGAGGCCCCCACCACCGCCGCACTGCGCAACCACGGCTTGGACCAGGCGCGCGGCCGGTACGCCACCGTGCTCGGCGAGGGCGAACGCCTCCAGCAGGACGCCTGCCGCAATCTCTGGGAGGCCGCCGAACGCTCCGGCGCCGAACTCGTCGCCGGCCGGTGGACCCGGCGCGCCGGGCGCCGCGTCAAGGAGCAGCCCCCGGCCCGGATCGTCGAGAGCCAGCTCTACGCGCGCTCCCGCACCGTCGACGAGCTGGGCGACGCCCCCGAACTCGTCGTCGCCGACGCCCTGGTGACCGGATTCTGTGTCAGCACCGCGCTCCTCGACCGGGCGGGACTCAGATACGCCGAGGACCTCGACCGCGCCGAGATCCTGTTCGGCGCGGAGATGGCCGCCGCCGCACGCCGGATCACGCTCGTCCCCAACCTGGTCGTCAGCGGGCGGGCGGCCGAGGACCCGGCCGGCACGCTGGAAGGACAGCTCGCCGCGCACGTACGCGTCGCCGAACTGCCCCTGTTCCGCAACCGTACGGCGCTGCGCGAGGCCCGCGACCGGGCCTTTCTCACCGACCGGCTGCTGCCGCTGGCCCGCCAGTTCCCCAAGCTCGACGCGGACGCGCGGGCCCGCGCCGCCGCCCTGGTCGCCGCACTGCCCGCCGTCCGTACCGACCCGGACCTCAGGCTCGACCTGGCGCCCCTGGAGCGGGTCTGCCTCCAACTCCTCGTCGACGGGGACGCCGACGGCGCCCTGGCCGCCGGTTACGCGCTCGGCAGGCCCGACACCGTCACCTCGGCGCTGGCCGAGCGGGACGGGCGGGTCTACTGGCGTGCGGCGCTGCCCGAGGACCCGAGGGAGCGGGCCGCGCTCGACGTCACGGCGCTGGGCCACCAGTACCGGCCCCTCGCCGGCACCCCGTTGATGAACCGCCTCACCCACTGCGGGCAGGAGGGCGAGCGGCTCGTTCTCGAAGGACGGCTCCCGGCGCCGCTCCAACTCCTCGCCCCCGAAGCCCCGTTGACCGCCACGCTGGAGTTCCTGGCCCGGGGCAGCGACGGGCGGCGCGTGTTCCGGGCACCCGTGGACGAGGTGTGGCGCGAGGGCGACGCCGTGCGCTGGCGCGCCTCCGTCGAGATCGGCGCGCTGCTGCGCGTCGGCGGAGCGCGGGAGCGCGTGTGCGACCCGCACCTCGCCCTGCACACACCGGCGGGCACCACCAGCGGTCCGCTGTTCCTGGAGCGGGAGCGGGTCGAGGCGGCGGGCAGCTACCTGGCGCGTCCGCGCCCGGGGCGGCTGTTCGGCGACACCTGGAAGCCGTACGTCACGGTCAAGCACCACCTCGCGCTGCAACTCGAAGCGCGCCGCCTCCCGGGACGCGTCGCGGCGGCGGCCCTGCACTACCTCACCCACTTCCGCCCGGCGCGCAAGCTGAAGCGGCTGGCCAAGGGGGTACGCCGGCGCTTCGACCGGCTCTCCTCCCGCTCCATCAAGACGCGCGTCTACAACCGGCTGCTGATCCGGCTCCCCGTCCGCAGGGGCTCGGTGATCTTCGAGAGCCATATGGGCAAGTGCTACGGCGACAGCCCGCGCGCCATGTACGAGGAACTGCGCGCGCAGGGCCGCCGCAAGGTGCGCTGCGCCTGGTCGTACGCGTCGTCCACCGACGGTTTTCCCGCCGACGCGCGGCTGGTCCGCCGGCTCTCCTGGCGGTATCTGTGGACGCTGGCCCGCGCCCAGTTCTGGGTCGACAACCAGGGCTTCCCGCTCGACCTGAGGAAGCCTCCCCGCACCACGTACCTCCAGACCTGGCACGGCTCCGCGTACAAGCGCATGGGGTTCGCCGAGAGCCGGATCAAGGCGCAGAACGTCTCCGAGCGCGACAAGCTGAGCGCCGCGCTCGCCCGCTTCGACCACTTCCTCGTACGGTCCGAGCACGATGTGACGACCCTGGCACGCGACTACCGGCAGGCCCCCGAGTCCCTGGTGCGCTGCGGCTATCCGCGCAACGACCGGCTGGTCCGCGCCCGCGCCGACGACGAGACCCGGGGCCGCTTCCCGCGCCCCGCGCTCGCGGCCGAGCTGGGCATCCCCGACCATCGCACGGTGGTGCTGTACGCGCCGACCTTCCGGGGGATGCCGAAGAAGGGCCGGGCGGTGCGACTGCCCCTCGACGCGGAGCGGTTCGCGGAGCGCTTCGGTGACGAGTACGTCCTGCTCGTACGGGCGCACTATCTGGAGTCCGCCGTGCTGCCCGTCTGTCCGCCCGGCACGGTGATCGACGTGTCCCGCCACCATGACGTCAGCGAACTGCTCTGTCTCGCCGACGTGCTGATCACCGACTACTCCTCGATCATGTTCGACTACGCCCTGCTGGACCGGCCGATGGTCTTCTTCGCCCCGGACCTGGAGGAGTACGTGGCGGCCCGCGGCAGCTACTTCGACCTGCGCGCCGAGGCCCCCGGACCTGTGGTCGCCACCCAGGACGAACTGCTCCGAGTGATGGCGGAGTTGAAGCTCTCCGACACCGGGCACCGGGCGGAACGCGCCCGCTTCGCCCACAAGTTCGGCGGCTTCGAGAGCGGTCTGGCCGCCCGTACCGCCCTGGACGTGCTCTTCGCAGGAAGGACCCGCCGGTGACCGGCACCGCGCTCACCACCGTCCCCCGCGAGCTGATCCTCCTCGCCAACGCCACCGACGTCCTCGGCGGCGTCACGGCCTGGACCCACCAGATGGCCCGCCTCTTCAGCGCGAACGGTCACCGCGTCCAGGTCGTCGGCATCCACGAGGCCGAGCTGAAACTCACCCTCCCCGAGCCGCCCGCCTATCCGGTGACCGCGCTCTACCCCTCCCACCCGCCGACCCCCTGGCAGCCGCGTACCCCGCTCGACCGCTTCGACCTCCGCGCACGGCGCCGCGAGGCGGCCAGGGTGGCGGACAAACGGCGTGCCGTCGCCCGTCTGACGGAGATCTTCCGGGCGGCCGGGCCCGGGGCGCTGGTGATCATCACGCAGGTCTGGCCGATGGAGTGGGTCCTGGAGGCCGACACCACGGGTCTGCGGCTGATCGGGATGAGCCACGAGTCGTACGAGTACAGCAAGCGGTGCCACCGCTTCCGCTGGATCAAGAACAGCTACCCCCGGGTCGACCGCTGGCTCACCCTCACCCAGGAGGACGCGGACGCCTGGATCGCGGAGGGCTTCGACAACGTCGGCGCCATGCCCAACGCGCTCGGCTCCCTCCCCGAACAGCCCTCGCCACGCACCGGGAAGACTGTCGCCAGCATCGGCAGGCTGGACGACCAGAAGGGCATCGATCTGCTCCTGGAGACCTGGCCGGCGGTGGCGGCGGAGCGCCCCGACTGGCGCCTGCGGATCTACGGCGCCGGCCAGGACGCGGAGGCGCTGAGGAAGCGGTGCACCGCGCTGGGCCTGGACGGCTCGGTCGACTGGATGGGCCGCACCGACGACGTACCGGCCGCGCTGGCCGAGAGCTCGGTCTTCGTCCAGTCCTCGCGGGGCGAGGGCTTTCCGCTGGCCCTGATGGAAGCGATGGCGAGCGGCCTGCCCTGCGCGGCGTTCGACTGCGCCCCGGGCGTCCGGGAGATCATCACGGACGGCGAGGACGGCCTCCTCGCACCCCCCGGCGACACGGACGCCCTGGCGGACCGCCTGCTCCGTCTGACGGGCAACCCCCGCCTCCGCGACACCCTGGGCGACCGCGCCCGCGCGAACGTCCAGCGCTACTCACAGCCGGAGATCCTGCGCCGCTGGCACGAGCTGTTCGCGCTGCTGGACCTCTAGAGCCCGTCGAAGCTCCCCCCCCTGGCCCCCGCGCGCCTCAGCGCCGTAGCTGCGACATCTTCCGTCCGTGCCGCTGGTGCGGCAGCGACAGGGGGGAGGGTGCCGGGGTGCGCCCTTCCAGGGGGATCGGTTCCGGGAGGTTCGCCGTCTCGCCCAGGAAGACGCGGCGCACGACCCGTTCCGCCGCGTGGCCGTCGTCGTACGGGCAGAAGCGAGCGCGGAAGGCCGCGCGGAGCTGGGCCGAGCGGGAGCCGCGCCAGTGGTCCGTGGTGAAGATGTCGATCAGGTCGTCCTCGTCGCGGGCCACCGCGCCCGGTGGGAAAGCGCGGACGTCGAAGTAGGTGCCGCGGGCCGCCTCGTACGCCTCCCAGTCGTCGATGTGGATCACCACGGGACGGTCCAGATTCACGTAGTCGAACATCAGCGACGAGTAGTCCGTGATGAGCGCGTCGGCCGCCAGGCACAGCGACTCGACCCGGTGGTGCCCCGAGACGTCGATGATGCGCGGGTGCGGGGTGTGCGGCAGCGGGGCCTCGTACGTGTGGTGGGCGCGCGTCAGCACCACGAAGCGGGGGCCCAGCGCCTGGGCGAGCCGCTCCAGGTCCAGCGGGACGTACGGGGTGCGCCGGTAGTCGCGCTGGGTGGGCGCGTACAGCACGGCCGTGAAGCCGTCCGGGATGCCCAGGCACTCCCGCTGCCGGGCCACGTCCGCCGAAGTGGCCCGCTGGAACACGTCGTTGCGCGGGTAGCCGTATTCGAGGGCCGTGTGCCCCGCCGGATAGGCCTTCTCCCAGACGAGGGTGGAGTGGCGGTTCGCGGACAGGGAGTAGTCCCACTGGTCCGCGCCCGCGAGGAGCCGGTCGAACTCGGTACGGCCCGCCGCCGCCGGGTGGTCCTGGAGGTCCAGGCCCATCGACTTGAGCGGGGTGCCGTGGTGCGTCTGGAGCAGGACCTGCTGGGGGCGCTTGACCAGGCGCGGGTCGAAGTTGACGTTGTTGACGAGGTACTTGTCGCGGGCCAGGGCGGTCCAGTAGCCGAAACTGCCGGGGCGCAGCTTGCGGGTGGCGGTGGGCACGGTGTGGTGGTACTCGGCGCGCCCGATCCACGACGTGGCGATGTGCGGGGCGAGTTCGCGCACCTTCTCCTCGATGGCCGCCGGGTTGCACGCGTACCCCCGGCCGTCGTACGCCGCGAAGACCGCCCTGTTCTGCCGTACCGGCAGGCACCGCTGGATCCGGTAGTGCAGCTGCAACGCCCCGGCGCGGACGGCCCGGCCGAGCGTCGTCGCGATCCGGTGGGCGCCGAGTTGCAGGTGCTGCGCCGTCCACAGGGCGCGGTACGTACGGTGGGCGCCGAACCGCAACAGGGTGTGGCGCAGCCGCGCCCGCAGCAGCGGCGCCGAGCCGGGGGTGCGGTGCCGGCGGTGGTGGGCGCGGGCCCGGCGGAAGAACTCGGGCCGGCTGCGGCGCGGCAACCGCCCGCCCGCCGCGACGAGTTTGGAGAAGTGGTCGAGCATCCGCCGGAAGAGCACGGGGCGCCACTCGTCGAGCGCGGGCCGTGAGTCGATGAAGGCGAAGACCCGGTCGTACTGGTCGAAGATGTCGAAGTGCCTGCGGCTGGTCGTGGAGAGGATGTTGCCCTGGCGCCGCTGCCGGTAGTGCACACAGACCCGGTCGAGCGTCGCGATCGAGTCGGCGGCCATCAGGACGGGGAACGTCCAGGGCGTGTCCTCGTAGTAGCCCGGCGGGAAGCTGAAGCCGTGGCGGGCGATGTACTCGCGGCTGTAGGCCTTGTTCCAGACGACCATCAGCACCCGCAGCAGCCCCGGCCGGTCGGTGAGCCGGAAGGGCGCCGGGCCGCTCTCGTCGAGCAGGTCGCACAGGACGTTCCGGACGACCTCGCCGGACCAGTACGTACGGGCGTAGTCGTAGACCAGGACATCGGGCCCGTCGGTCTCCTTGAGCCGGTCCGCGATGGTCTGGAGGGCGCCGGGGGTCAGGGTGTCGTCACCGTCGAGAAAGATCAGATAATCGCCCGTGGCATGGGCCATTCCCGCGTTGCGGGCCGGGCCGAGGCCCTCGTTCTCGGCAAGGTGTACGGCGACCACACGCGGGTCCCCGGCGGCGGTCTCGTCGATAATGGTCCCGCAGGCGTCGGGTGATCCGTCGTCCACGGCGATGAGTTCGAAATCCTCGTAGGTCTGGTCGAGCACCGACCGCAGACACTCCTGCAAGTACGCCTGGACCTTGTACGCGGGGACGATGATGCTGAACCGGGCCATGGCTCGGGAACGGCCGATGGAGTGACCTGGTTACGCCAGACGTGGCATACGGGGGACAAATACGCCGGGCGGGCCGGTGGTTGAACCGGCCCGCCCCTTTTGGCGTACTTCTCCGTCGAACGGGTGCCCGAAGTGGCCCTACTTGACCGCCCCCGCCATGACGCCCGAGACGAACTGCCGCTGGAACAGGAAGAACACGGCCAGCGGGATGATCATCGAGAGGAAGGCGCCGGGCGCCAGCACATCGATGTTGTTGCCGAACTGCCGTACCTGCTGCTGGAGCGCGACCGTGATCGGCGGGGAGTCTGAGTCCGCGAAGATCAGCGCGACCAGCATGTCGTTCCAGACCCAGAGGAACTGGAAGATGCCGAGCGAGGCGATGGCAGGACCGCCGAGCGGCATCACGACCCGCGTGAAGAGCCGGATCTCGCCCGCGCCGTCGAGCCGGGCGGCCTCCAGGAGCTCCCTCGGGATCTCCGCGAAGAAGTTCCTCAACAGGAAGATCGCGAAGGGGAGTCCGAAGGCGACGTGGAACATGACCACGCCGAAGGTCGTCTCGAAGATCCCGATCTCACCGAAGAGTTCGGAGACCGGGATGAGCGCGACCTGCACCGGGACGACCAGCAGGCCGACGACGAGCATGAACCACCAGTCGCGGCCGGGGAAGTCCATCCACGCGAACGCGTACCCGGCGAGCGAGCCGATCACCACGACCAGCACGGTCGAGGGGACCGTGATCATCACCGTGGACCAGAGGGAGTTGGTGATGATGTCGTTGGAGAGCAGCTCCGAGTAGTTCTCGGTGGTCAGCTGCGCCGGCTTGGTGAAGACCTCCCACCAGCCGCTCGCCGCGATGTCCGACGAGCCGCGCAGCGAGGAGATCAGCAGACCGATCGTCGGCATCATCCAGAACAGGGCGACCAGGATGAGGAAGACCGAGACGGCCCCGCCGCCGGTCTTCGCCGCGATACGGGCGGGCAGGGACGGCTTCGGCTTCACCGACGTCTCCGCCGGCAGGGGCCGCTCCGCCTGTACCGCTGTGTCTGTCGTGGTCATCGGCGGTTCTCCTTCTGCATCCGGCGAATGTTGAAGAGCATCACCGGGATCACGAGCAGCAGGAGGAATACGGCGATCGCGCTGCCCACGCCGACGTCGGCGTCCGTGCCGAACGACGAGCGGTAGAGCTGGAGCGCCAGCACGTTCGCGTCGTCCTGGGCGGAGCCCGGCGCGATGATCAGCACCAGGTCGAAGATCTTCAGCACATTGATCATCAGGGTGACCATGACGACGGCCAGGACCGGAGCGAGCAGCGGGACGGTGATCCGGCGGAACACGTTCCACTCGTTCGCGCCGTCGACCCGTGCCGCCTCCAGGAGTTCACGGGGCATGCTCGCCAGACCGGCGCCGATCAGCACCATCGCGAAGCCCGCCCACATCCACAGGTAGCTGCCGATGATCGCGGGGGTCACGAGGGACGGGCCGAGCCAGTCCACACCGTTGTACGGCTCCTTGAAGTTGCTCTCGGGCAGCTGGAGTACGGCTCCGTCGGCCGAGGCCGGCAGGGTGAACGTACCGTCGGAGGCCGCGCTCGCCGACGCGATCACCTTGCCGTCCTTGACCGCCTCGATCTTCAGGCCGCCCAGGCCGAGTTCCTTGGAGTCGACGATATTGGGCTTGCCGCCGCCGCCCTTGGTGAAGTCCAGCCAGGCGGTGCCGGTGATCTCGCCGCCGCCGCTCTCGGCGGCCTTGGCGGGCTGGGCGTCGGACGGCATCTTGTCCGGCGGTACGCCGACCAGCGGGATCAGCACCGGCGTGCCCGCCGAGACGGGCTGCTTGGTGACGAACGAGCCCTTGGCGTCGCCCGGCTTCAGCGGATGCACGGGCAGCGGGCGGGCCTTGGGATATCCCGCCGACTCGGAGAACGTGTCGTGCACGCCCACGGCGACGGCGTTGGCGATGCCGCGCTCGGGAGCCTGCTCGTACACCAGCCGGAAGATGATGCCCGAGGCGAGCATCGAGATCGCCATCGGCATGAAGACGATCATCTTGAACGCCGTTCCCCAGCGCACCCGTTCGGTGAGTACGGCGAAGATCAGACCGAGAGCGGTCGCGACCGTGGGGGCCACCACCACCCAGATCAAGTTGTTCTTGATCGCGGTCCGGATGGTGTCCTCGGTGAAGATCTCCACATAGTTGTCGAAGCCCGCGAAGTTGTCGCCGGACTGGTCGAGGAACGACCTGTAGACGGAGAACCCGATCGGGTAGACCACGAGCGCGCCCAGCAGGACCAGCGCGGGCAGCAGGAACGCCACCGCGAGGCCTTTACGTGTGCCTGTCACGCTCTTGCGCTTCCCCTTGGTGGGGGGCGGGGGCGCCGGCACCGCGGTGTCGGTGCCCCCTGTTGTCGCCGACTTCACCGCGTCAGCTCTTGAAAGCCTTGGCGGCGTCCGACTCCAGCTGCTGCTGAGCGCCCTTGACGTCCTTCGGGTTCTTCAGGAAGTCCTGGAGGGCCTTCCACTCGCCCTTGCCGGGCGTACCGCCGAACGACTGCGGCATCTGGTCCGACATGTCGAACCGGAAGTCGTCACCGGCGTCGATGAGCGCCTTGGCGATGTCGCGCTGCACGTCGTTGGGGTACGCCGCGCCGTCCAGGGCCTTGTTCGGCGAGATGAAGCCGCCGGCCTCCGCCTGGATCTGCGCGGCGTCCGTGGACGCCAGGAAGGTCAGCAGCGCCTGCGCGCCCTTGCTGTCCGTGAGGGCCACGGCCGCGTCGCCACCGGTCACCACCGGGGAGTCGGCGCCGACGGCCGGGAACGGGAACACCTTCGCGTCCGTGCCGACCTTGGCGCCGGCCTCGGTCACGTTGACGCCCGCGAAGTCGGCGGCGAAGACCATGCCCGCCTTCGGCGCGTCACCACCGGTGAAGGTCTGGGTGACGGAGGCGGGGAACTCGGTCTGGAGCGCGCCGTCGGCGCCGCCGGCGATCAAGGCCGGCTTGCCCCACAGTTCGGCGAGCGTGGTGAGCGCGGTGGCAACCGACGCGTCGGTCCACTTGATCTCGTGCTTGGCCAGCTGGTCGTACTTCTCCGGGCCGGCCTGCGAGAGGTAGATGTTCTCGAACCAGTCGGTGAGCGTCCAGCCGTCGGCGCCGCCGACGGAGACCGGGGTGACACCCGACGCCGAGATCGTGTCGGCGGTCGTCAGGAAGTCCTTCCAGGTCTTGGGCTCGGCCGCGCCCGCGTTCTCGAAGGCCGTGTTGTTGTACCAGACCAGGGACTTGTTGGCGGCCTTGTAGTACACGCCGTACTGCTCGCCGTCGACCGCGCCGAGGTCCTGCCAGCCCTTGCTGTAGTTCTTCGTCAGCTGCGCCTTCGCCTCGGCGCCGACGGGCTTGGCCCACTTCTTCTCCACGGCCTGCGTGATCGCGCCGACCTGGGGGAGCATCGCGACGTCCGGCGGGCTGCCGCCCGCGATCTTCGTACCGAGGAAGTTGACGATCGGGTCCTGCGCGGGGACGAACGTGACGGTCGCCCCGGTCCGCTTCTCGAACTCGTCCAGCACCTTGGTGAAGTTGGCCTGCTCGGGGCCGGTCCACACGGCGGCGACCTGGATCTTCTCGCCGTCCAACTTGGGCAGTTCGACCGTGGCCGCGGGCTTCTTGCTCTCGCCGCCACCGTCCTCCTTGTCGTCGGAGCCGCCACTACAACCGGTGAGCACCACGGCGCCCACGGCGACGGCCGCCACCACCGCTCTGTGCGACCCCCGGCCTGCTGAGCGTGCTCCGGCTCCAAATGCCTTGCGGCCATTAAGAGTTGTACGCATGACTGCCCCGTCTCTTCCGTGCGCGTGCGGATCTTGACGCATGTTTACGCATGCGGACGCGCGCCCCGAGCGAGCCGACGACGCCGTCCTTGTCCCGTGCGGTAAGTCCTACGCGCAGTGACCGTAGGCCGCAATACTGTCTTGAGCTTCAATTCGAAGATCGTGATGGGCTCGTGACGTGGTTTACGGACGTAGGGGTAATTTCAGAGATGTGAAGGCAGGGCGGCCGTCGAGATCCGGACGGAAATGGTCCATGGAGTCAGGATGTCCGCTTTCGGTCACCGGGTGACCCCCTGGCGACCCCTGCCGGACGGACGGCTCAGCCGGCCGGCGCGAGGGCCGGGCGAGGCAGGTCCGAGGGCGCCGAGGGCGAGTCGCGCCACCAGCGGCGGGACGCCAGCGCGGCGAGTACGGCACCGGTGGCGTTGACCAGGACGTCGTCCACGGAGGACACCCGGTCCAGCTGAAGGACATACTGCGCGGTTTCGGCCAGAGCCGAGCAGCCGGCACCGAGCGCCAGAATCCGGGGCAGGGACGCCAGCGCCGCGAAGCGCATCGGGGCGAAGAACCCCAGCGCCGCGAAGATCAGCAGATTGCCGGTGATCCCGAGCGGCCCCATCGTGGCCAGGTCACGCAGCGGTACCAGACTCACCCGTCCGGGGACGCTCCCCGCCGCCGCCCCCGGTATGAGGATCAGCCACACCAGCGGCACCGTCCCATGGACCATGCCCACCTCGGCCAGCGACCTCCGCCACGCCCAGGTGACACCGTCGCCACGCCGGCGGTACGCCAGGGCCCACACCACCAGCGCCGACAGCGGCAGCGTCACCACCATCATGAGCAGCACACCGTTGAACGTGTCGTAGCAGCCGTGCCACCGCCCCGCCGCGCACCTCGGGGCGGCCATCATGAGCGGCCCCCGTACGACGAGGGCGGCGCCCGCCAGCGCGAGGACGGCCAGGACGAGGAGCACGGTCCCGCGCGTGCGGCGGGGCCGTGCCGACGGGGATGCGTCGTGCTTCATGAACCCATTGAAGACGGCGGGATGTTGCGGTGGCGTATCCGGTTTTCGATATGCCCGCGATACATCCAATCCCCGGCGGCGGGGCGGCTGTTGACGACGGTGACCGGCGGCCCTCCTCACGGGGGCCGCCTTTGGTCGTCGTCAGACGCGCCCCAGGGGTCCCACCGGTACCGCGGAGACCGAACGGGCCGCACGTTCCAGGGCACTCGCGAGCAGAGCCAGATCGGTGGGCCCGTTGCCCAGTTCACGTACCGGCCGGCGGGTCGGCGGGTCGCCCATGCGCTCCCACTCCAGCGGGACGACCGTGGGCCGCTGCGTCGCCGTACGTGGGATACGGCCGGTCACCCGGCCGCCCTGGAACGGCGTCACGCGCCCGTCCGGATGCCCGAGCCTGCCGCGGCCCGGCAGGGGATCGTCCGGGCCGGGCGCGGTCGGCGGGGTGTCCAGCACCACCCGCAGCCGGGTCCGGCCCGCCAGCTCCGTCTCCGACGTCCGCTCCGGGCGGGCGGACGTGGCGACCAGATGGACGCCCAGCCGCTCGCCGTCGCGCGCGATCGCCTCCAGGGCCCGTACGACCGAACCGGCCGCCGGCCGGCCCGGACTGCCCAGCGCGGGCGCCACCAGGGCGTCGTAGTCGTCGACGAGGACGATGAGCCGGGGGAGGACGGGGCCGGGGCCGGGCTCGCCGCGCGTACGGGCGGAGGTCTGGCGCAGCCGCAGGGTGCCGCCGTCCGGGGCGCCGCCCGCGCCCGGAGGGCCCGTCGGCGGCTGCTCCGGCCCGCCCGTGACCGGGGGACCCTGGGCGCCCCCCGAGGGCGTTCTGGGCCCGGCCGCCTGCTGCTGCCCCGGCATCTGCTGCTCGGCGCGCTCACGCCGCGGACCGCGTTGCTCGGCCGGGCTCGGCGCGCGCTGGCCCACCATCCGCTCCGCGACCTCACGTCTGTTGTGCCACTCGGCGAAGTCCAGCCGCCCCAGCACCTCGGCGCGCCGCTTCAGCTCCGCCCCCAGCGCCTGTGCGAACTCCCGCATCCGGACCGGGTCCGACGCCACCAGGTGCTCGGTCACATGCGGCAGTTCCGTACAGGCACCCAGACCCTCGCCGCGCTCACCGCCCGCCCCGTCCACCAGAAGAAGACCCAGCCGGTCCGGACGGCCCCCGGCGGCCAGCGAGGCGGCCACCGCGCGGAGCAGTTCCGTACGGCCGCTGCCCGGCGGGCCCTCGATCAGCAGATGCGGGCCCTCCTCCACCAGATCCACCGTCACCGGGCCGTGCGGCCCCGTGCCGAGCACCGTGGTGCTCCCGGCCGCCGTCGCCCAACGGGCCATCAGCGACGCGGGCGTGGCGCGCGCCAGCCCCAACTCGTCCAGCAGCCTGGCCGACCGGGGCAGCTCGGCCGCCTGCCGGCTGCGCCCCGGGGTTTGCGTGCCCCCTTCCGTACGGAGGGGAGCCAGCGCCCGGCCGAAACGCTCGGCCCACGCCGAGGACACCGCGTCCACCGTCGCGACCGTGCCGTGCCCGGCGGGCTGTCCCACCGTCGTACGGAGCAGCCGCAGGGCCGTCGCGACATCGCCGCTCAGCAGGGCCACCGCCCCGCACTCACGGAAGGCGACCGAGGCCGCGCACGCCGTCTCGTACGTCGCGGCGACCGGGGAGACGGGGGAGGCCGCCGGGGTCTCCGCGAGACAGATCACATGGACACCGGCCACGGAGCCGGCGCCCGCCAGCCGCGCGGCCGTCTCACGCAGCGCCGCCGAACCGGGATCGCCGTCCACGACCACCAGCGTCGCCGCCCCCACGTACCGCCGGGCGGCCTCCGCGATCGACCCGCTGTCGGCCGACGCCCACCCCGTACCGAGCGGTCCTTCGTCCAGCCGGCGCGTCAGCTCGCCGAGCCGGGCGGTGGCCTGGTCGCGGTCGTACGCGAGGAGCAGCCGGCAGTCCTGGCCGTGGGCCGGGCGCACGTGCGGCAGCCAGCCGAGCCAGCCCCACTCCCGTTTGCGCTGCTCGACACTGTTCCTGCGGTCCGCGCTGACCAGCACGATCTCCAGATCGGCGGGGGCGTGCAGCGCGGCGAGCTGGGCCACGGCGGACCTGGCGAGACCGGTCAGCCGCTCCCTGGGACCGGCGAGACCGAGCGAACCGGCCTCGCGCAGGCTCACGGTCACCGGGGCCGTGGGCCCCGGAACCCCTCCGTCGGGGGAGTGCCGCTCGGCCGTGCCGAGGCGCAGGACGAGCGATTCGGGGTGGCCGGGGCCGCGCTCCCAGAGCCGGGGGCCGGGGCCGAGCGCCGTCATCAGTACGGAGGCGGGGTCGGGCCAGGTGTCGTCGAGGGGCGCCCGGCCGGTGGCGCGGGGCCCGGATGCCGTGGCCTCCGGGAGGTCGTCGTCCGCGAACTCCTCGTCGCGGGTGCCGGCCAGCCGTCTGGCCCAGGCGCCTATCCCGCCGCGACGCCTGCCGGGCCCCTCGGGCAGCTCCGTGCCGCGGGTGGGCGTGCCCTGGCCGCGGGAGCCGGGCGTACGGCTGTGTCCCTGCGGGCCGTCCTCGTCGGGGGCGCCGTGAGTCTCGTCACTCTCGGCCCGGTCGTGGGCGGGACGCCGGCCGGCGCCGGGCACCGGCACGTACAGGGCGTCGCCGTACCGGGTGTCGGCCTCCGACCGGGGGGTGCGCGGGTCGGGCACGCGGGGTGTGACGGCCGGGCCGCCCTGCGCGTGGACGGTCCGGCCGGCGGGACCGGCGCCCGGTCCGTACGGAGCGGAGTCCTGGCCGGGCCGGGCGCCGGACGCCGTCGCGGCGCCCGCTTCGCCGCCTGCCGGGCCGCTCACGGCGCCGCGCGCGACCCGCAGATGCCCCTCGCCGTCCGGGGTGGCCGCCAGCGTCGGCGTCCGGCCGCCCGAGGTGAGCCGCAGCGCGGACTCGCCCAGCCGCAGCAGGGCGCCCGCCGGGAGCGGCACGGCCGAGGACCCGACCCGTACGCCTTCGAGGGTCGTGCCGTTCGTGGAATGCAGGTCCGCCACCGAGACATGGCCGTCGTCGGCGACGGTCACCGCGCAGTGCAGCCGTGAGACGTCCGGATCGTCGAGCGGTACGTCGGCCTCGGCCGAACGGCCGATCCTGACCTGACCGCCGTGCAGCAGATGCACCCCGCCCGCGTCCGGACCCGCGACCACATGGAGCTGGGCCGGGACGTCGTCGGCGGGCGCGTCGTCCTCACCGGGGACCTGGAGGGAGAGCACCGCGCCGTCGACCAGCGGCGGCTCGCCCAGCGTGCGGCGCTGGGTGTCCAGCCGCTCCCGCCCCGCGTACAGCACGACCGGGCCCGAGACATCGGGTCCGGCGACGGCCGTGGCCAGACCGGAGGCGACGGCCGCGAGAGCCGTCCCCGCCGGGGCGGTGACGAGCACGTCGCACGCGCGCCCCGCGGGATGGCCGCTGCGCGGCGCGAGGACGGTCAGCCGGATCTGCATCGCCGTCAGCGGTCCCTTCTGCGCGGGGTGCCCGGCAGGGGTGCTGCCCTGTGTGAATCCCCCCACCCGGCACCGACACATCGTCCGGTACAGGTCGGCACGGACGGTGAGCGAACGACCCCACACATCGAGTGCTGGGTGGCATCTTCGCACCTGCCACCGACAACACGCCCACGGACCACCGGCAAGTGATCTTGAATGGTCGGCTGTGGGTGCAAAAGTGCGTGGTTGGGAGCGTGTTGGGATCGTCCCGGCCCCCGCGGGTACACGTGAACGGCAACCATCCGCAGGAGGCGCGCGTCTTCCACCCGAACATGAGCGCGGGGAACCCGGCCCGGGGACCCACGAACGGCGTCCGGGCCCCGCGAGCCCGACAGGATTCGAACGACAGGCCCTAAAGTGGGTCGGACACCCGGGTGGCCCCGGGGCCATGCAAGGACCACCAGCAGCAGGGAGAGCGTGACGTGCGGCCGGTAGGCAGCAAGTACCTCCTGGAGGAGCCCCTCGGGCGCGGCGCCACGGGCACCGTCTGGAGAGCCCGTCAGCGGGAGACCGCAGGCGCCGAGGCCGCGGTGGCCGGGCAGCCCGGCGAGACCGTCGCGATCAAGGTCCTCAAGGAGGAGCTCGCGAACGACGCGGACGTGGTGATGCGCTTCCTGCGGGAGCGCTCCGTCCTGCTGCGGCTGACCCACCCCAACATCGTGCGGACCCGCGACCTCGTCGTCGAGGGTGACCTCCTCGCCCTCGTCATGGACCTGGTCGAGGGCCCCGACCTGCACCACTACCTGCGGCAGAACGGCCCCTTCAGCCCCGTCGCGGCCTCACTGCTCACGGCCCAGATCGCGGACGCGCTGGCCGCCAGCCACGCCGACGGCGTCGTGCACCGCGACCTGAAGCCCGCCAACGTCCTCCTGAAGGACGACGGCGACCAGCTGCACCCGATGCTCACCGACTTCGGTATCGCCCGGCTCGCCGACTCGCCCGGGCTGACCCGGACCCACGAGTTCGTCGGCACGCCCGCCTATGTCGCGCCGGAGTCGGCCGAAGGCCGCCCGCAGACCTCCGCCGTGGACATCTACGGCGCCGGCATCCTCATGTACGAGCTCGTCACCGGCCGCCCGCCGTTCGCGGGCGGAACCGCCCTCGAAGTGCTCCACCGCCATCTCAGCGAGGAGCCCCGGCGTCCCTCCAGCGTCCCGGAACCGCTGTGGACGGTCATGGAGCGCTGCCTCCGCAAGGAGCCGAACGAGCGGCCCAGCGCGGTCAACCTCGCCCGCGCCCTGCGCACCGTCGCCTCCGGCATCGGCGCGCGCGCGAACTCCGCCCAGATCAACGCGGCGATGGGCGTCGGCGCCCTGCTGGCGCCCGACCCGTCCCCCACCGCCGTGCCCGGTGAGCCCGGCGCGGCCGACCCGACCCAGGTCCTGCCGAGCAACGCGGGATCGTACGACCCGGCCGCCGCGACCAGCGTGCTGCCGACGAACGCGCCCGGCGCCGCCGACCCGACGTCCGTGATGCCGGTCGGCGCGGGCGGCCCCGGCGGCCCCGACGGCGGACCGCGCCCCGAGGACCCGCACCCCTGGCAGAACCAGCTCAGGGCCGCGCGCGACCGCAACGAGCAGACCCAGGTCCAGTACCTGGACCCGAGCGAGGACCCGCTCCGGCGCAGGCCGCAGCGGCCCCAGGGCCAGCAGCCCCCGCCGCCCCAGCAGCAGCGCCGGCAGCGGGCACCGCAGCCGTACCCGCCCCAGCAGGCCCACCCGCCGCAGCAGCAGCGGTACGCCCCGCCCCCGCAGCAGCAACAGCGCTACGCCCCGCCGCAGCAGCCGCCGCCCCAGCAGCCCGCGCCGCGCCCGCCCCGGCAGCGCGGCGCCAACCCGATGCGGATTCCGGGGCTCGGCTGCCTCAAGGGCTGTCTGTTCACGCTCGTCCTGCTGGTCGTCGCCAGCTGGCTCGTCTGGGAGCTCACTCCGCTCCAGGACTGGATCGGCGAGGGCAAGAGCTACTGGAACGCGGTCAAGGACACCTTCAACACGGTGTCCGACTGGGTCACGGAGCTCGGCGGTTCGGACAGCGGATCCACCTCTGGAACGACCTCCGGGTCCACCGGAAGCAACTGACACCGGCGCCGGCGGGGCCTCCCACCGGCATCGGCACCGGCAGGGCGCGTCTGTCGCTTTGTCGATTCCCGCGGGATCAATTCCCCCGTAGAAGTGAACGTTGACGCGGTACCGGGCAGTGAACACCCCGATACCCGCGTACTTTGATGGGCAAAGCCAGCCGCTGAGGGAGCAGTCTTGGCACGGAATATCGGCAGCCGGTACACCGCCCATCAGATCCTCGGGCGGGGCAGCGCCGGCACGGTGTGGCTCGGTGAGGGACCCGAAGGGCCCGTCGCCATCAAGCTGCTCCGCGAGGACCTCGCCTCCGACCAGGAGCTGGTCGGGCGCTTCGTCCAGGAGCGCACCGCGCTGCTCGGGCTCGACCACCCGCACGTGGTCGCCGTCCGCGACCTCGTCGTGGACGGCAACGACCTCGCGCTCGTGATGGAGCTGGTGCGCGGCACCGACCTGCGCACCCGCCTCGACCGCGAGCGCCGTCTCGCCCCCGAGGCCGCGGTCGCCGTCGTCGCCGATGTCGCCGACGGCCTCGCCGCCGCGCACGCCGCCGGTGTCGTCCACCGCGACGTCAAGCCGGAGAACATCCTGCTCGACATGGAGGGCCCGATCGGGCCGGGCGGCTCGCACCCCGCGCTGCTCACCGACTTCGGGGTCGCCAAACTGATCGACACCCCCCGCCGTACGAAGGCGACCAAGATCATCGGTACGCCGGACTATCTGGCGCCGGAGATCGTCGAGGGCCTGCCGCCGCGCGCCGCCGTCGACATCTACGCGCTCGCGACGGTCCTGTACGAGCTCCTCGCCGGTTTCACGCCCTTCGGCGGAGGCCACCCCGGAGCCGTGCTGCGCCGCCATGTCACCGAGACCGTCGTACCGCTGCCCGGCATCCCGGACGAGCTGTGGCAGCTGCTCGTCCAGTGCCTGGCCAAGGCCCCGGCCTCCCGGCTGCGCGCCTCCGAGCTGGCCGCCCGGCTCCGCGAGCAGCTTCCCCAGCTGGCCGGCATCCCCTCCCTGGAGGTGGACGAGCCCGACAGCGGGCCCATCGAGGAGGAGCGGTCCTACGCCGAGGCCGACGCCGCGCAGTCACCGGCGGGCGAGCAGCCGCGCCGCAGGGGCGCGGTCTCGCTCGTCCCGGGAGCGGCCCCCGACTCCAACCGGGACACCCACACGAGCATGCGCGTCCCGGCCCCCGACGAGCTGGCGGGCGGCGCGCGCGGCACGGCCAGGGCCCCGCGCGCGGCGGGCCAGCGCAGGCCCGGCTCGGCGCGGCACAAGGCGGAGGCCGTGCGCAAGCGCCGTATCACGCTGGGTGTGACGGCCGTCCTGCTGGTCGCCGTCCTCGGCGTCGGCGGCTGGCTGGCGTCGAGCAGCGACGGCGCGGAGGCCGACCCGGGTGGCTCCACACGCTCGGCGTCGCCGGTTCCCTAACCCCGGGGCCGCCCCTGCGGCGGCCCCCGCGGGAGCGGCGGCGGGGTTTCGGCGCTCAGCCGTTAGGCTGGGTGCGTGGCAGTCGTCGATGTATCCGAAGAGCTGAAGTCCCTTTCCTCGACCATGGGGTCGATCGAGGCGGTCCTCGACCTCGACAACATGAGGGCCGAGATCGCCGTCCTGGAGGACCAGGCGGCGGCGCCCTCCCTCTGGGACGACCCGGAGGCGGCGCAGAAGATCACCAGCAAGCTGTCGCACCTCCAGGCCGAGCTGCGCAAGACCGAGGCGCTCAGGAGCCGTATCGACGACGTCGAGGTGCTCTTCGAACTCGCCGAGAGCGAGGGCGACGCCGACGCCCGTCACGAGGCGGAGTCCGAGCTCGCCTCCGTGAAGAAGGCGCTCGACGAGATGGAGGTCCGCACCCTCCTGTCCGGCGAGTACGACGAACGCCAGGCGCTCGTCAACATCCGGGCCGAGGCGGGCGGCGTCGACGCGGCGGACTTCGCCGAGCAGCTCCAGCGCATGTACGTCCGCTGGGCCGAGCGGCACAACTACCCGACCGAGGTCTACGAGACGTCGTACGCGGAGGAGGCCGGCATCAAGTCGACCACCTTCGTCGTCAAGGCGCCGTACGCCTACGGCACGCTCTCCGTCGAGCAGGGCACCCACCGGCTGGTCCGGATCTCGCCCTTCGACAACCAGGGCCGCCGCCAGACCTCCTTCGCGGGCGTCGAGGTGCTGCCCGTCGTCGAGTCGAGCGACCACGTCGAGATCGACGAGACCGAGCTGCGCGTGGACGTCTACCGCGCGTCCGGTCCCGGCGGCCAGGGCGTCAACACCACCGACTCCGCGGTGCGGATCACCCACATCCCCACCGGCATCGTCGTCTCCTGCCAGAACGAGCGCTCGCAGATCCAGAACAAGGCCAGCGCCATGAACGTCCTCCAGGCGAAGCTGCTCGAACGCCGCCGCCAGGAGGAGCAGGCCAAGATGGACGCCCTCAAGGGCGACGGCGGCAACTCGTGGGGCAACCAGATGCGTTCGTACGTCCTGCACCCGTACCAGATGGTCAAGGACCTCCGTACGGAGTTCGAGGTCGGCAATCCCCAGAGCGTGCTCGACGGCGAGATCGACGGCTTCCTGGAGGCCGGGATTCGCTGGCGCAAGCAGCAGGAGCGCTAAGTCGTCAGGCGGGGCTTTCCATCGTGGTGGAAGCCCAACCGGGGCCCCTGGAAAGGGACTCGCTTTGTCGACAAGGTAACTGCCGCCAATGGGGCGGCAGTTCGCTTTTATGTCACAGTTACCCCCCGCGTCCACGGACAACTGTCGTGAATCAGGGCATCGCGCGCGCAACCACCTTGACGCTCCTTCGAAAACTCGGAATGGTGACGCGCGGCATGCGTATTTCCGGGGCGCGTGCGAACGGGGCGCCTGCTCGCACGGGCCTCCGACGGCCGGCCCCGGACCGCTGCACCACTCACGATCAGCTACTGGGGGTAGCAAGCACATGACCAAGAAGACGCGGATCCGCGTAGCGCGGATAGCCGCCGGCGCCGTGATCGCCGCCGGTGCTTCGCTGACCGCCGCGGGCGCCGCTTCGGCCGTCGGCATCGATGTCAATGTCGGTGGCCTCAGCGCCAACGCGGATGTCAACCAGGACGGCCTGGACGTCGGTCTCGGCCTCGACACCGAGGGCGCCACGGAGGGCGGCACCGAGGGCACCGACGGTGGCAACACCGTCGTCGGCACCACGGAAGGCACCTCGGAGGGTACGTCCGAGGGCACCAGCGAGGGTACGTCCGAAGGGACCTCGGAGGGCACCTCCGAAGGGACGTCCGAGGGCACCTCCGAGGGAACCAGCGAAGGCACGTCCGAGGGCACCTCGGAGGGCACCAGCGAGGGTACGTCCGAGGGCACCAGCGAGGGCACCTCTGAGGGCACCTCCGAAGGCGCGTCCGAGGGCACCTCGGAAGGCTCCGGCGACGGCGGCAGCACCTCCGAAGGCGCCACCGAGGGCCAGAGCGGTGGCACCGACGAGGGTCAGATCGGCGGTGGCGGCGACGTCACCGGCGGCGCCGACACCGACAACGCCGGCTCGCAGCCCGTCGAGCAGGGCGAGGCCAAGGAGGAGCTGGCCGAGACCGGCGCCGCCGAGACCACGTTCCTGATCATCGGCGCCGCGACCATGATCGCCGGCGGCATCGGCTTCCGGATGCTCCCGCGTCTGGTCGGCAGCCGCGCCACGGCCGCCTGACCCGTCACGGCCCGAGGCATCCCGCACGCACACGGAAGGGCCCGGACACCGCAACGGTGTCCGGGCCCTTCCGTACGCTCCAGGGACGGCTCAGGCCGTCTGATGCCCCACCGCCACCAGCGCCACCGCCGCTATCAGCACCACCAGCAGGGTCAGCAGCGCCACCGGGCTCAGGCCGCCGAAGGGGCCCGCCTGCTCCAGCCGCTGCCTGTTGGCACGGCAGACACGGCACCGGCCCTCGCTGACGGGTCCCGCGCAGTTGGCGCACACCAGCCGATCAAAGGTCATGCGCTCTCCTCCTCCCGCGCCGCGGAGCCCATGGGGACTCTCGCTCCGCTCAACGCTCCGGGAAACACCACCGTTCCCGGTACCACTGTGCCAGCTCCCGCTCGATTCGGCGCGCCCCGTCGGATTACACCCGGTCCGTCCCCGGTGGCGGCCGGTCGGCATCCGTGATAAATCACCCATGCCCGGACCAACCAAGGCGGCCGACTGCGCGCCCCTCGCCGGTTCGCGTAAGGTCTCGCTCACCTACTCCCGGCCGACCGTGGTGCACCCGTGATCCGATTCGACAACGTCTCCAAGACCTATCCGAAGCAGAACCGACCCGCCCTGCGCGATGTCTCCCTCGATATCGAGAAGGGGGAATTCGTCTTCCTGGTGGGCTCGTCGGGTTCCGGCAAGTCGACCTTCCTGCGCCTCGTCCTGCGTGAGGAGCGCGCCAGCCACGGCATGGTGCACGTCCTCGGCAAGGACCTCGCGCGGCTGTCGAACTGGAAAGTACCGAGCATGCGCCGTCAACTCGGCACGGTCTTCCAGGACTTCCGACTCCTGCCGAACAAGACCGTCGCGCAGAATGTCGCCTTCGCCCAGGAAGTGATCGGCAAGTCCCGCGGCGAGACCCGTAAATCCGTCCCCCAGGTCCTCGATCTCGTCGGACTGGGCGGCAAGGAGGACCGGATGCCCGGGGAACTCTCCGGTGGTGAGCAGCAGCGCGTCGCGATCGCGCGGGCCTTCGTCAACCGCCCCATGCTGCTGATCGCGGACGAGCCGACCGGCAACCTCGACCCGCAGACCTCCGTCGGCATCATGAAGCTGCTGGACCGCATCAACCGCACCGGCACGACCGTTGTGATGGCGACCCACGACCAGAACATCGTCGACCAGATGCGCAAGCGTGTGATCGAGCTCGAAAAGGGCCGTCTCGTGCGAGACCAGGCGCGAGGCGTCTACGGCTACCAGCACTGAGCATCGCGAAGAGCATCGAAAGCTGAAAGGACGCCATGCGCGCCCAGTTCGTCCTGTCGGAGATCGGCGTCGGTCTCCGCCGAAATCTGACGATGACGTTCGCCGTCATCATTTCCGTAGCCCTCTCGCTCGCGCTGTTCGGCGGCGCACTGCTCATGCGCGAGCAGGTCAGCGTGATGAAGGACTTCTGGTACGACAAGGTCAACGTCTCGATATTCCTGTGCAACAAGGGTGATTCCGAGACCACCGACAAGTGCGAGAAGGGTCCCGTCACCGCCGATCAGCGGAAGACCATCGAGACCGACCTCGAGAAGATGGAGATCGTCGAGGAGGTCTACCACGAGACCGCCGACGAGGCTTACAAGCACTACCGCGAGCAGTACGGCGAGACGCCCATCGCCGGGATGATCACCCCGGACCAGATGCAGGAGTCCTTCCGGGTCAAGCTCAAGGACCCGGAGAAGTACAAGGTGGTGGCAACCGCCTTCGAGGGCAGGGACGGTGTGCAGTCCGTCGCGGACCAGCGCAACATCCTGGAGAACCTCTTCAATCTGATGCAGGGCATGAATGTCGCCGCGCTCGGAGTGATGGCGCTGATGCTTGTCATCGCCCTGATGCTGATCGTGAACACCGTCCGGGTGTCCGCGTTCAGCAGACGCAGGGAGACGGGCATCATGCGGCTGGTGGGAGCGTCGAGCTTCTACATCCAGATGCCGTTCATCATGGAGGCGGCCTTCGCCGGACTGATCGGCGGCCTCGTCGCCTGCGTCCTTCTCCTGGCCGGGCGTTACTTCCTGATCGACGGAGGGATCGCGCTGGAGGACAAGATGCAGCTCGTCAACTTCATCGGCTGGGACGCCGTGCTGGCCGTCCTGCCCCTGGTGTTGGTCATCGGTCTGCTCATGCCCGCCGTTGCGGCTTCTGTCGCGTTGCGCAAGTACCTCAAGGTGTGACAATCGCCCCTGGCGTCGTCTCGCCAAGCCGCGCTGCGGCGCCGGGGGTTGTCCTACACTCGTCGCCATGCCGGGCCACGAAAATCGCCTCAGGCCCCACGGGTTCTACCGCGGGGCGGCCCTGACATTGCTGTTCGCGAGCGTGCTCGCGACGGCCGCGGCCACCGACTCGCTGCCCCGCGCCGACGAGGAAGCCGCCCGTATAAGCACCCGTTCCGTCGCCTCCACGGCCGACAGGGACGAGGTCGCGAGAGCCGCCGCCGAGGCCATGGCCGACGGGAAGTCCGCCACCGAGGCCGCCGAGGATGTCGTCAGCCGCAGCGGTGACCGCTGGGGCGCGGTCTACGACAAGGGTGAGTACGAGGAGTTCGAGCGGGCCCTCGACGGCAAGTACACCGGTGTGGGCCTCTCGGCCAAGCGGCTGGCCGACGGCCGGATCGCGGCGAGCAAGGTCCAGCCGGGCGGTCCCGCCGCCCGCGCCGGCATCCGGGCCGGTGACATCCTCCGTACGATCGACGGCGAGCCCGTGGGCCTTCGCCCCGTGACCGAGGTCGTCGCGCTGCTGCGCGGGGACGGTACGGAAGGGGGCACCGGCCGCTCCGAGGACGCGTCCGCCGGCACCACGGTCGTCCTCGGTCTGGCGCGCGGCGGACACGAGTGGACCGAGACGCTGCGCCGGGCCAGCCTCAGTACGGACGCCGTCACGTTCGACACGGGCCCGGACGGCGCGCTCGTGATCAAGGTCGCCGCCTTCACCAAGGGCAGCGGCAAGAAGGTCAGGAACGCCGTCCTGGAGGCCCCCAGGGGCGCGGGTGTCCTGCTCGACCTGAGGGGGAACGCGGGCGGGCTGGTCACCGAGGCCGTCCAGGCGGCCTCCGCCTTCCTCGACGGCGGCCTCGTGGCCACGTACGACGTCGAGGGCGAGCAGCGCTCCCTGTACGCGGATCCGGGCGGCGACACCGAGCGGCCCGTGGTGGCGCTGGTCGACGGCGGCACGATGAGCGCCGCCGAGATGGTCACCGGCGCCCTCCAGGACCGTGGCCGGGCGATCACGGTCGGTTCCCCCACCTTCGGCAAGGGTTCCGTACAGATGCCGAGCCGGCTGCCGGACGGCTCCGTGGCCGAGCTCACGGTGGGGCACTACCGGACACCGGCCGGTCACAAGGTCGACGACAAGGGCATCACACCGGACCTGGTGGTGGACGAACGGGCCCAGGAGCGGGCCCGCACGGTATTGAGTGGCCTCGGAGGCGGCTCGTAGTGCGAAAATGAACGCACTATGGCAAAGGAAAAGGACACAGGGCGCAAGCTGGTCGCGCAGAACAAGAAGGCGCGGCACGACTACCTCATTCTCGACACCTACGAGTGCGGTCTCGTGCTGACAGGTACCGAGGTCAAGTCGTTGCGTCAGGGACGCGCCTCCCTGACGGACGGCTTCGTACAGATCGACGACCACGAGGCGTGGCTGCACAACGTCCACGTGCCCGAGTACACCCAGGGCACCTGGACCAACCACTCGGCGCGGCGCAAGCGGAAGCTGCTGATGCACCGGCTGGAGATCGACAAGCTGGAGCAGAAGTCGAACGAGTCCGGTCACACGATCGTGCCGCTGGCCCTCTACTTCAAGGGCGGCCGGGCCAAGATCGAGATCGCTCTGGCGAAGGGCAAGAAGGAGTACGACAAGCGCCAGACCCTGCGTGAGAAGCAGGACCGGCGTGAGACGGAGCGCGCGGTCTCGGCCGTACGCCGCCGCCAGCGGGCCTGATCGCCCCACGGGCGGAATAAGGTGGCCGTGCCCGCCGTTGGTCACGTACGATGGACGAAGTCCCGCGGAGCAGGGACGGCGTTTGAAAAATCAACATGGGGATGATCGGTTTCGACAGCGGATGTCGAGGCAGGGGAAGCGAGTCGAGGAAGCGGCAATGATCTCGTTAACCATATGTCGCAAACAATAATCGCCAATTCCAAGCGCGATTCCTCCACCTTCGCTCTCGCTGCTTAATTAGCAGCTAGCGAAGACTCCGTGGAGTGTCAGCCCGGGAGTGTTCCCGACCCGGATCCTGGCATCAATGAGGGGACTAAACCACCGTGTTCGGTCACGGGACACGGTGGGAAATCAAACAGTGACTGAGCCCGTCGGAGACTTGTTCGCGTGATCTCCGGGGCCGAGAAAAGCGTAGCGAACTGCACTCGGAGAAGCCCTGGTTCCGCACCGTTGGACGCGGGTTCGATTCCCGCCATCTCCACAGTTCCCATGTGAGGCGAGGGCCCCGCTGCCGTGCTGGCAGCGGGGCCTTTGTCGTGGGCCCGGCCCTCCGGCCACCGGCCGGGGCGAAAGCAATCCCTCAGGATCGGCCGTTCGACGACGAAGTAGTACAGATGCCCAACAACTGCTGAAGAAGGGATCCGGGTGTGGTCGCCGTGCGCTACTTTCATGCACGCACCCGGTGATTCTGTGTGGGGGATGTGCGTACAGCAGTGAACAATTGGCAAGAAGGTGCCCAAAAGGGGCATACGCATGAGCCGATGGATGTCACCGTCGAGCTCGACGGTCTGGGACGGCAGCTCTCGGAGCTGCCCGGCCGGACCACGGAGACCGACGGCATACCCGCGGCCGGCGCCGCCGACGGCTCCGACGGCCCCGTCTTCGTCGATGCCAGCGGCCGGCGGAGCAGGAAACTCCGGCGGCTGGGCTGGGTGTTGGCGATAGCCAGCGCCTGTTACGCCGTCGCCCTGGTCGCGTCCTTGCTGGGCGGCAATTCCAGCGCACCCTGGCTCCAGATACCCGGCGTCAGTGACAAGCGCGACTCGGACAAGGTCGAGATACAGCCGCCCCCGCAGGACCGGCCCACCATGGTGGCCACGCCGGCCGCCGGGGGCCTCGACCCCAGCCCGACGCAGTCCCTTCCCGGCTCGCAGGCGCCCACCGGCGCGAGCGCCGGAGCCTCGGACGAGCCGGACCCCTCACGCTCACCCTCCGGGCAGCCCGACCCCGACCCGAAACCCGGTGAACCCGATCCGAAGCCGGACCCCGGCGACCCGGATCCGGAACCGGGGGACCCCGGCCCCGATCCCGACCCCGGTGAGACCGACCCGGGAACGGAAGATCCCGGTACGGACCCTGATCCCGACCCCAGCCCGACGGACTCAGCGCCCGTCGATCCACCCGTTGATCAGGACGGCCAGACAGTCGCGGAAGGCGCCGAGTAGAGATGAACCCTTCCGACAGACGGGCCCCGTCCCACAAGCACGGTCGGACCGAGCGGAAGCCGGGGCGTGTCGTCAGACGCAGACTGCCCATGCGCTATCTGCTCCCCTCGCTGCTTCTCGTGGCCCTCCTCGCGATGCTGATGCTCCGCGGCTATGTGCACAGCGAGATCCTCGCCGACCACCGCGTACGCCCGCCGGCCCCGACGAACCAGGTGCCGGACCGCATCCTGGGCGGCGGCCCCGTCATAGACGCGCGCGACGCGACCACGGCCAAGGCGCTGACGATCCCCGACCACAAGGTCGTGCTGACCTTCGACGACGGGCCCGACCCCAAGTGGACGCCCAAGGTCCTCGACAAGCTGAAGGAGTACGACGCCCACGCCGTCTTCTTCGTCACCGGCACGATGGCCTCGCGCCACCCCGACCTGGTGCGGCGGATGGTCGACGAGGGGCATGAGATCGGTCTGCACACCTTCAACCACCCCGACCTGGCGTACCAGTCCGAATCCCGTATCGACTGGGAGCTGACCCAGAACCAGCTGGTGCTGGCGGGCGCCGCCGGTATCCGCACGTCCCTGTTCCGGCCGCCGTACTCCTCCTTCGCCGACGCGATGGACAACAGGTCCTGGCCGGTCACCGAGTACATCGGCCGCCGCGGCTACATCACCGTGCTCAACACCATGGACAGCGAGGACTGGAAACGCCCCGGTGCCGCTGTGATCAGCCGTAACGCCTCGCCGAAGAGCCCGAACGGCGCGATCGTCCTGATGCACGACTCCGGCGGGGACCGCTCGCAGACCGTCGCCGCGCTGGGCCGGCTGCTGCCGAAGATGCAGGACGAGGGGTACGAGTTCGCCAACCTCACCGAGGCGCTGGGCGCGCCGAGCGCCCATACGCGCGTCTCCGGTGTCGAACTGCTCCAGGGCAAGGCCTTCGTCGGCGCCGTCGCGGTCTCCGAGGCCACCACCACCGCGCTGGTCGCCGGGCTCGCCGTGATCGGCGTGCTGGTCATCGGGCGGTTCGGACTGATGCTGGTGCTCTCCTTCGCGCACGCGCGCAAGGTGCGCGGACGCGGCTTCAGCTGGGGCGAGCCGGTCACCGAACCGGTGACGGTGCTCGTACCCGCGTACAACGAACGCGAGTGCATAGCCAACACCGTCCGCTCGCTGATGGAGAGCGACCATCCCATCGAGGTCATCGTCGTCGACGACGGCTCGACGGACGGCACGGCGGACATCGTCGAGGCGATGTGGCTGCCGAACGTCCATGTCGTACGGCAGACCAACGGCGGCAAGCCCGCCGCCCTCAACAACGGCATCGCGCACGCCAGTCACGACATCGTCGTGATGATGGACGGCGACACCGTCTTCGAGCCGTCCACCGTGCGTGAGCTGGTCCAGCCGTTCGGCGATCCGAGGGTCGGGGCCGTCGCCGGCAACGCCAAGGTCGGCAACCGCGACACCCTCATCGGCGCCTGGCAGCACATCGAGTATGTGATGGGCTTCAATCTGGACCGCCGGATGTACGACCTGATGGGCTGCATGCCCACCATCCCCGGCGCGGTCGGCGCCTTCCGCCGCGAGGCGCTGCGCCGGGTCGGCGGGATGAGCGACGACACGCTGGCCGAGGACACCGACATCACCATGGCCATGCACCGCGACGGCTGGCGGGTCGTCTACGCGGAGCGGGCCCGCGCGTGGACCGAGGCGCCCGAGTCCGTCCAGCAGCTGTGGTCCCAGCGGTACCGCTGGAGCTACGGCACGATGCAGGCGATCTGGAAGCACCGCCGCGCGGTGATCGAGCGGGGGCCCTCGGGGCGCTTCGGCCGCGTCGGACTTCCGCTGGTCTCCCTGTTCATGGTCCTGTTCCCGCTGCTCGCCCCGCTCATCGACGTGTTCCTGCTGTACGGCCTGGTCTTCGGCCCGACCCGTAACACCGTCGTCGCGTGGCTGGGCGTGCTGGCCGTCCAGGCGGTCTGTGCCGCGTACGCCTTCCGGCTCGACCGCGAGCGCATGATCCATCTGATCTCGCTGCCGCTCCAGCAGATCCTCTACCGGCAGCTCATGTACGTGGTGCTGCTCCAGTCCTGGATCACCGCCCTCACCGGCGGCCGGCTGCGCTGGCAGAAGCTGCGCCGCACCGGCGCGGTCGAGGCACCGGGGGCCACGACGGGCCGGCGGGCCGCCGACGTCCGGGGGCCGGTGGCATGAGCGAGACCTCCACCGGAGGCGGGCGTCCGTCCGGGCGCGACCGCTATCTCGACCTCCTGCGTACGGTGGCACTCGGCCGGGTGGTGATCTACCACATCTTCGGCTGGGCCTGGCTGACGGTCCTCTTCCCGTCCATGGGCGTGATGTTCGCGCTGGCGGGCTCGCTGATGGCCCGCTCGCTCGGCGGCCGGCCGTCGTTCGACGTGGTCCGGGGCCGGATGCGCCGCCTGCTGCCGCCCATGTGGGCGTTCGCGCTGCTCGTCGTCCCGCTGATGCTCGTGATGGGCTGGCGGCCGCTCGGGGAGGAGGGGCTCCGGGGGCTGTTCAGACTGACCTCCTATCTGTTCCCGGTCGGGGCGCCGCCGTTCCCGGGGGAGAGCGGCGACGCCGGTGGTCTGCTCGAACAGGACTGGGCGGAGCAGGCGGTGGGGCCGCTCTGGTACATCCGTACCTATCTGTGGTTCGTGCTGGCCTCCCCGCTGCTGCTGTGGGCCTTCCGGCGGGCGCCGTGGGCGACGCTGCTCGCGCCGCTCGCGCTGACGGCCGTCGTCGGCACCGGTCTGGTCGAGATCCCCGGCGAGACGGGCGAGGCGGTCACGGACTTCGCGGTCTACGGCTCGTGCTGGATCCTCGGCTTCGCCCACCACGAGGGCGTGTTCAAGAGGGTGCCGCGCTATCTCACGGTCTCGGCCGCCTCGTTCGCGATGGCCTTCGGGATCTGGTGGGCGTCGGGGCATCTCACCGAGGAGGGCTGGAACCTGGACGAGATCCCGCTGGCCCAGGCGACCTGGTCGCTCGGCTTCTGCGCGATCCTGCTCCAGTACGCGCCCTCCTGGCGGGAGCTGCCGGGCAGGGCGGCCCGGTTCGACTCCCTGATCACGCTGGCCAACAACCGTGCCGTGACGGTCTATCTCTGGCACAACCTGTTGATCATGGCGTGCTTCCCGCTCATCGACCTGCTCTACGACGCCCCGGTGCTCTCCTCGCACGCCGAGCTGGTCGACCGGCTGTACCCGGTGCTCCCACTGGTCCTGATCTGGCCGCTGCTGGCCCTCGCGGTCCTCGCTCTCGGATGGGTCGAGGACATCGGGGCGAGGCGCCGGCCGGCGCTCTGGCCGAACGGCCGTCGGGGCTCGGGCGGCCGTCGCGGCCCCGGTGCCCCCAAGGGCCAGCACCGCTCGGCCCCGGTCCCGCCCGGTAACCCGCCGCCGCACGCCCACGCGGGGGCGCCGGAGCGCCACTGAACCGCCGGCTCCCCGCTCACAGCCGCGCCCGCCCCCGGGTGAGAGCAAGGTTGCGTGCCGGTCATCTCGGGGCACCCCGGTGAAACGCGGCGTCCCTACGGTCGGGAGTCCTCGAACCGCACCGTCAGTGGAGGCGCGATGACTGGTCCGACGATCACCGATGCGGCGCGGCGCGCCGGAAGAGGGCGATGGATCGAGCGGTGGGATCCGGAGGACCCCGGCTTCTGGGAGCGGACCGGCCGCCGGACCGCGCGGCGCAATCTGCTCTTCTCCGTGCTCAGCGAACACATCGGATTCTCCGTCTGGACCCTCTGGTCGGTGATGGTGCTGTTCATGGGGCCCGAGTACGGGGTCGACCCGGCCGGGAAGTTCTTCCTCATCGGCACCGCCACCTTCGTCGGGGCCCTCGTACGGATCCCGTACACCTTCGCCGTCGCCCGCTTCGGCGGGCGCAACTGGACCGTGGTCAGCGCCCTGTTGCTGCTGCTGCCGACCGGCGCGGCCTACGCGGTGATGGAGCCGGGGACCTCGTACACCACCTTCATGGCCGTCGCCGCACTCACCGGGCTCGGCGGCGGCAACTTCGCCTCCTCCATGACCAACATCAACTCCTTCTTCCCGCTGCGGGAGAAGGGCTGGGCGCTCGGGCTCAACGCGGGCGGCGGCAATGTCGGCGTACCCGTCGTGCAGCTCGTCGGGCTGCTGGTGATCGGGACGGCAGGCGCCGCGCATCCCCGGATCGTGCTCGGGGTGTATCTGCCGCTGATCGTCGCCGCCGCACTCTGCGCCGCCCTCTTCATGGACAACCTGGCGCCCGTACGCAACGACACCGGCGCCGCGAAGGAGGCCGTGCGCGACCGGCACACCTGGATCATGGCCGTGCTCTACACCGGGACGTTCGGCTCCTTCATCGGCTACAGCTTCGCCTTCGGACTGGTGCTCCAGACACAGTTCGGGCGTACGCCCCTGGAGGCGGCGTCGCTGACCTTCGCGGGCCCGCTGCTCGGCTCGCTGGTACGGCCCGTCGGCGGCAGGCTCGCCGACCTGCACGGCGGCGCCCGCATCACCCTGTGGACCTTCGCCGGGATGGCGGCGGCCACGGTCGTGGTGATCCTCGCCTCCGTGTCGGGGTCGCTGCCGGTCTTCCTCGTCGGGTTCACCGCGCTGTTCCTGCTCAGCGGGGTCGGCAACGGCTCGACGTACAAGATGATCCCCGGCATCTTCCGGACGAAGGCCCTGGCCCGGGGGATGACGGGGGAGGCCGCAGAGCGGTACGGGCGCAGGCTCTCCGGCGCGGCCATGGGGCTGATCGGCGCGGTCGGCGCACTCGGCGGGCTCGGAGTGAACCTCGCCTTCCGGTACTCCTTCCAGCAGCCGGCCGGCACCGGTACCGCCGCGTTCGTCGCTTTTCTCGGCTTCTACGCGGTGTGCTCGGCGCTCACCTGGGCGGTATACCTTCGGAAGCAGGCGGCCGGACCGGCGACGGAGGCGGACACCGGAGCCGGGGCCGGTATGCGGCGGGGACTCGATTACGCCGAGGTGTGAGCCGGGCCCGGAGTCGTACGGACGAGAGAGCGGGACAGCAGACCATGTCCGATCAGCAGCAGCACGGTCCACTCGCCGGATTCACGGTCGGGGTCACCGCCGCCCGGCGCGCCGACGAACTGGGGGCGCTGCTCACCCGGCGCGGCGCCGTCGTCGTGCACGCCCCCGCCCTGCGTATCGTGCCGGTCTCCGACGACACCGAACTCCTCGCCGCCACCAAGGAGTTGATTGCCGCCCCGCCCCAGGTGGTGATCGCCACGACGGCCATCGGCTTCCGCGGCTGGGTGGAGGCCGCCGACGGCTGGGGCCACGGCCAGGACCTGCTCGACTGTCTGCGCGGCACCGAACTGCTGGCGCGCGGGCCGAAGGTGAAGGGCGCGATCCGCGCGGCCGGGCTGACCGAGGAGTGGTCGCCGGAGTCCGAGTCCATGGCCGAGGTGCTGGACCGGCTGCTGGCCGAGGGCGTCGAGGGGCGCCGGGTGGCCCTCCAACTGCACGGCGAGCCGCTGCCCGGCTTCGTGGAGGCGCTGCGCGCCGGGGGCGCCGAGGTCGTCGTCGTACCGGTCTACCGCTGGATGCCGCCCGAGGACATCGCGCCCGTGGACCGGCTCATCGAGGCGACCCTCGCGCGCACCCTGGACGCCGTCACCTTCACCAGCGCGCCCGCCGCCGCCTCGCTGCTCTCCCGGGCGGGGGAGCGCGGTCTGCTGGACGACCTGGTGGAGGCGCTCCACCACGATGTGCTCGCCGCCTGCGTCGGGCCCGTCACCGCCCTGCCGCTCCAGGAGCGCGGTATCGACACCGTCCAGCCCGAACGCTTCCGCCTCGGCCCGCTCGTCCAGGTGCTCTGCCTCGAACTGCCGGGCCGCACCCGGACGTTGACGGTCGGGGGCCGCCGCTTCGAGATACGCGGCCACGCGGTGCTGCTGGACGGCGAGTCGAGACCCGTACCGCCCGCCGGAATGGCGCTGGTGAACGCGCTCGCCAGGCGGCCGGGCTGGGTGGTGCCCCGGGCCGAGCTGCTGCGGGCCCTGCCGGGGGCGGGCACCGACGAGCACGCCGTCGAGACGGCCATGGCCCGGCTCCGTACGGCACTGGGCGCGCCCGAACTGATCCAGACGGTCGTCAAGCGCGGCTACCGGCTGGCGCTGGACCCCGCGGCCGGTACGAAGTACGGGGACGCCTGAGGACCGGGCGCCTGAACAGCGACGCGTGACCGTCCGTGGATCAGGGCCACCGCTGCGGTATCAAACCGGAACCGGGCGGTCTATTTTAATCGGATGGTCAACGATTCCCCTCAGCTCCGCCCCGCGCGAGTGGAGGACGCCGCCGCTCTCGCGGAGTCGCTCCTGCGCAACCGGGATCACATGCGTCCCTGGTCCCCGTACCGGCCCGCCGACTTCTTCACCCCCGAGGCGCAGGCCACCCTGCTTGCCGACCCCTCCGCCCTGCGCTGGCACTTCGTGGACGGTTCCGACGTCGTGGGCCAGGCCACCCTCTCCACCCTGGTCCTCGGCCCCTTCCGCAGCGCCAGCCTCGGCTACTGGATGGACGCCGCGTACACGGGACGCGGACTGGCCACCCGCGCCGTCGAGGAGGTCTGCCGGGCCGCGCTGGAGGATCTGGGGCTGCACCGCATCGAGGCGAGCACGATGCCGTCCAACGTCGGCTCGCAACGGGTCCTGGGCAAATGCGGGTTCGAGCTGATCGGGACGGCGCCGCGGTATCTGCACATCGACGGGGCCTGGCGCGACCACCGCCTCTTCCAGCGGATCCTGCACGACGGGCCGCCGAACTCCGCGCTGTAAGGACGTAAGACGGCGTTCGGGGGGTCCGGGTTCCGTCCTGAGCCCGGAATTCACCGGCCGAGGTTCAAGTGAGTTGCCTCCGGAGGGGTGCCGGAGGCGTACCGGGGCATGCACTCTGGGGAGTACGCGGCAGGACGGTACCGAGGCGGTGACAGGCACATGACTACGGGCGTGGGCTCGTACGAGTGGAGATTCGACTCCGGGCGCGTCTGCCTGGATCTCGTGGCGACCGGAGAGCCGGACCCGAAGGGGTTCGACGAGGGGCCACGCTCCGACGACGCCGGCCTCCTCGGGAGATGGCTCACCGGTTCGGGTCTCGTACCCCCAGGTACCCCGCTCGTCGGCGTCGACACCGGCTGGGTCCGGCGCTTCGCCGAACTGCGCGACTGTGTGGGCCAGTTGGTGCGCGCCGAGATCGACGGGCGGTACGCGGCGGCGGCGCTGGAGCGGGTCAACGCGATCGCGGCCGGCGCGCCGCCCGGCATCAGGGCCGTACGTGAACCGGGCGGCGGCCTCGTCCGGACACTGAGCGACGAGCCCGAATGCGGCGCGCTGCTCGCGGCGGTCGCCAGGGACACGGTGGATCTGCTCACCGACCCCGTCGCCCGCGCGCGGCTGCGGCAGTGCGAGGGCGACAGCTGCCGGCGGGTGTATCTCGACACCTCGCGCGGCCGGCGGCGGCGCTGGTGCTCCAGCGAGGTGTGCGGGAACAGGGAGCGGGTCGCCAGGCACCGGCGCCGGGCGGCGCTCGCCCGCGCCTGAGGGGGCCCGACCGGGCCCCCGGCCCCGTGTGATCCCGGACACTCCGCGCGGGGTGGGCGGGTCCGCCCGGCGGGGCGTGATCACGCCTGCCCCGTGCTCGTTCCGTCCCGGCCCTGGTGGGGCGCCTGGGCAGTCCCGTAAAAGATCTTGAAAGATTTCCGCTGCTCCGTTGAGAAGATCTCCCCGGCGGTCCGTAAGTCACCGTGATGGGAACAAGCAGCTTTCTCAAGGTCTCGACCCGGGAGGTTCAGGTGCGCAAGGATGCGGCCGTGGCCGATGACCGACCTCACCGGGCCCGGCACCGGAGCGAGGCACAGCGCACCAACATCTCGGTTCCCGACGAGGAGCTGATGCGTGCCCTCTACCGGGAGCACGCTGGACCGCTGCTCGCCTACGTCCTGCGCCTCGTCGCGGGCGACCGACAACGGGCCGAGGATGTCGTGCAGGAGACGCTCATCCGTGCCTGGAAGAACGCCGGTCAGCTCAATCGGGCGACCGGCTCTGTCCGACCCTGGCTGGTGACGGTCGCCCGACGTATCGTCATCGACGGTCACCGCAGCCGGCAGGCCCGGCCGCAGGAGGTCGACCCGTCGCCGCTGGAGGTCATGCCCGCGGAGGACGAGATCGACAAGGCGTTGTGGCTGATGACGCTCTCTGATGCCCTCGATGATTTGACCCCCGCCCACCGGGAAGTTCTGGTGGAGACGTACTTCAAGGGACGCACGGTCAACGAGGCCGCCGAGACGCTCGGTATACCCAGTGGGACCGTGCGTTCGCGTGTGTTCTACGCACTGCGGTCCATGAAGCTCGCGCTGGAGGAGAGGGGGGTCTCGGCATGACGACGTACGAGCAGTCCGGGCAGGGCGACGGCACGACCGCGCACGACGCGGCGGGGGCGTACGTGCTCGGCATTCTGGACGAGGCCGACGCCACCGCCTTCGAGGCGCACCTCGCCGGCTGCCACATCTGCGCGCTCCATCTGGAGGAGTTCGCCGGGATGGAGCCGATGCTGGCCATGCTGGCGGACAACCCCGACCCGGTCGGGCAGTCCTCTCCGTTCGGCCGGTCCGATCCCTTCGCCCAGCCGGCGGGACCCTCCTCGGTGTCCCCGCTCCGGCGTGTCACCACGCCCTCACCGCCCCTGTCGCCCGCCGTCACCGTGCAGCCCAGCCCGCGGCTGCTCGACCGGCTCGTCGACGAGGTCGCGGTCAAACGCGCCAAGCGCAGGCGCCGCTCGATGTATCTGGTGGCCGCGGCCGCCGCGCTGGTCATCGGCGGTCCCGCGGTGGCGGTCGTCGCCACCTCCGGCGACGGTGGCACGAGCAACCAGGCGGCGGACCCGCACCCCACCAGTCCCGCCGAGGACGCCTTCGTCAAGCACATGCCGGACAAGGTCGAGGCGACGGACCCGGTCACCAAGGTCACCGCGACCGTCGGCATGGAGCCCAAGGGCTGGGGGACCCACGCGGCCCTGGAGCTGAAGAACGTCAAGGGGCCGCTGAAGTGCAGCCTCATCGCCGTCTCCAAGACCGGCGAGGAGGAGATCGTCACGTCCTGGGCCGTGCCGAAGTGGGGCTACGGCATCCCGGACAGCACCCACGAGGTGGCGAAGAACCCGCTGTACGTGCACGGCGGCTCGGCCATGGAGCGGAACGACATCGACCACTTCGAGGTCCGGACATTCGACGGCAAGCGTCTGGTGGAGGTCGAGGCCTGACATACCCGCCCCCTTCGCGTACGGTTGACGGCTGCCCAGTGCACGTCAGAAGGGGGCCTCGGTGGCCGCGCAGGATGCCGCTGTTGAATCCGCCGGATCGGTTGTCGATCCCGTACGGGACAAGGGAAACGACGCCATAAGCGACCCCGTCCGCGCGGCGCGGGAGGACCCCGCGCGCCCCGCGGGGGCCGACTCCGCGCGTGACCGCGAGATCGGTGTCGAGCAGGAACATCTCGACCAGGTCTACCGCCGCCTCGAAGAGAAGATCGACGAGGCGGAGTTCCTGATGAACGACGCCGCCAAACGCGGTCAGGTCGGCACGCCCGGCGCGCTCGCCGAACGCGACGCGCAGGTGTTCCGGGCCGGTATCCATCTCAACCGGCTCAACAACGAGTTCGAGGACTTCCTCTTCGGGCGCGTCGACCTGCTGCCCGGCAAGGACGGCAAGAAGGGCCCCGACGGCGCGTACACCTCCGTCGAGCCCGCCGACGACGCCGTACGCGACGACGACACCGCCGACATCGCGGAGACCCTGCACATCGGCCGGATCGGAGTCCTGGACTCCGACTACTCGCCGCTGGTGATCGACTGGCGCGCGCCGGCCGCCGCGCCGTTCTACCGCTCCACCCCGGTCGACCCGGGCCGGGTCGTACGGCGCCGGGTCATCCGCTCCAAGGGCCGCAGGGTCCTCGGTGTCGAGGACGACCTGATGCGCCCCGAGCTGACCGCGTCGCTGAACGGCGCGGCGCTCCCCGTCGTCGGCGACGGCGCGCTGATGGCGGCCCTCGGCCAGGCCCGCAGCCACACCATGCGGGACATCGTCTCCTCCATCCAGGCCGAGCAGGACCTGGTGATCCGGGCGCCCGCCGCGTCCGTCACCGAGGTGTCCGGCGGCCCCGGCACCGGCAAGACCGCCGTCGCGCTGCACCGGGCCGCCTATCTGCTGTACCAGGACAGGCGGCGGTACGCGGGCGGCATCCTCGTCGTCTCACCGACGCCGCTGCTCGTCGCGTACACCGAGGGCGTGCTGCCCTCGCTGGGCGAGGAGGGGCAGGTCGCGATCCGCGCGGTCGGCTCGCTCGTGGACGGCGCGGAGGCCACCGCGTACGACGAGCCCGCCGTCTCCCGTGTCAAGGGCTCGGCGCGCATGCTCAAGGTGCTGCGCAAGGCGGCGCGCGGGGCCCTGGAGGGGGACCGGGCGCCCGCCGGGGGCCGCGCCGGGCAGGGTGGGCGGGACCCCGGGCAGCTCGCCTTCGGGGACGACGGCGGCGAATCCGGGCCGTCGGGCTCCGGTACGTCCGGCGCGTCCGGGCGCGGCGTGGCACCCACCCGGCTGCGGGTGGTCGCCCTCGGCCGGCGCCTGGAGCTCGAATCCGAGGAGCTGCACCGCGTCAGACAGTCCGCCCTCACCGGCACCGCGCCGGTGAATCTGCTGCGCCCGCGCGCCCGCAAGCTGCTGCTCGACGCGCTCTGGGCGAAGTCCGGCGCGGCGTCCCGGGCCGGGGAGTACGTTGCCGCCGGCGACGCCCAGCTGGCCGCCGAACTGCGCGGCGGCTTCGACGAGGACGTGGCCTCCGAGGACAGCTTCATCGAATTCCTGGACGCCTGGTGGCCCGAGCTCACCGCGCGCGGGGTGCTGGCCGCGATGGCCGACGAGCGGCGGCTCGGCCGCTGGGCCCGCCGCATCCTCAACCCGGCCGAGACGCGGAGGGTCGCCCGCTCGCTGCGGCGCGTCGGTCCCGACGGCACGGGGCCGCTCTCCGTCCACGACGTGGCGATCCTCGACGAGCTGGAGCAGCTGCTCGGCTCACCGCCCCGTCCGCGCAAGCGCCGCGAGCTGGACCCGCTGGACCAGCTGACCGGGCTCGAAGAGCTGATGCCGCGGCGCGAGGAGTCGCAGCGCGAGCGCGCCGAGCGGCTGGCGGCGGAGCGCACCGAGTACGCGCACGTGATCGTCGACGAGGCGCAGGACCTCACCCCGATGCAGTGGCGGATGGTCGGACGCCGCGGCCGGCACGCCACCTGGACCGTGGTCGGCGACGCCGCCCAGTCGTCCTGGTCGGACCCGGACGAGGCGGCCGAGGCGCGCGACGAGGCGCTGGGCAACCGCCCCCGCCGCCACTTCACCCTCACCGTCAACTACCGCAACCCCGCCGAGATCGCGGCCCTCGCCGCCAGGGTGCTGGCCCTCGCGATGCCCGGCATGGAGTCCCCGGCCGCCGTCCGCTCCACGGGCGTCGAGCCGCGCTTCAGCGCCGTACGCGACGGTGACCTGGCCCGGACCGTACGGGAGGAGGCCGCGCGCCTGCTCGACCGGGTCGACGGCACGATCGGCGTGGTCGTCGCCATGGGCCGCAGGGAACAGGCGGCGCGCTGGCTGGCGGGGCTCGGCGACCGTGTGGTGGCGCTCGGCAGCCTGGAGGCGAAGGGACTGGAGTACGACGCCACGGTGGTCGTCTCGCCGGCCGAGATCGCCGACGAGTCCCCGGCCGGACTGCGGGTGCTGTACGTGGCGCTCACCCGCGCGACGCAGCAGCTGACGGTCGTCTCGGCGGAGCGCGACGACCCCGACGCCCAGGGAGTTCCGGACCTCCTCAGAGAATGAACCGCAAGTCGACGCGCCCATGGGAATCGCTTTCCCGGGGGGTTTGTTAGCCTGGTAGCGGCACCGACCCGATCCAAGCCCCCGGGCCCAACCTTCGTCGCTTCGAGCGACCACTTGCCGCGAGGCGAGCATGGCGGGTCGGTGCCGCTTAGCTTGTAGAAGAGTGTGCAGGTAGAAGGCCACTTAGGAGCTCTCCCTCCCCGAGCGTCGGGAGGGAGGGCTCCTCTTCTTTGATCTTGAGAGTCCGCCTCCAGTCCACATAGCTGAGTGGCCGGGCCGATCCCCCGAATGAGTGAGAGGGGGTGCGTGCCTGTTCCATCTATGCGGCGCGTCGCCTAGCGTCGTGGTCTCCGGGGAGGGCGCGCGGCATAGCGCAGTCCCTGATGCACCCCCCAGCCAAGACCGGTGGGGAAGAAGTCGGCGGGACCTGGTCCCGCTGGTGGAGCTTCGACTCCACTGGGTTCGCCCCCGCCGGTACACACGGCGGGGGCGTTCTGCTTCTGACAGTAGAGCGCCCCGGCCTCAAATGAGACCGGGGCGGGACGCCTTGACTAGGTCTTGGCGTCACGGCCGGGGCGGCGGATGCACTACGCCACTCCGGCCGAGCTTTCAAGATCACAAAAAGCATGTCTGCGCAGGCTGACTAATGATCTTGCGGGCAGAAGCGTTTGTCCAGTGCCCCGCGAGCCCGACCCTGAGTGGGTCACCGAGAAGCGCAGAGCCATCGGCGCGCGCGTCCGCGCCGAGCGCGAGTACGCCAACGTCACCCAGGAGCGCCTTGAGGAGCTGGCCGGCGTGAAGCGGCTCACGATCCAGAACATCGAGTCCGGTTCAACCGACGCGCGCATCAGTTGGCTGCTGCGCATCTCTCGCGCATTGGGTATCCCCGCCAGTAGCCTGCTCGCCGAGTGACTCGGGGCTCCCCGCCCGCCGCGCTTGCTCCACCGCACACGGCGGGCGGGAGCCTCGGATGCCCTGCGGCAAGGTCTGAGCCGGGGCTGAATCAGAGTCAATCTCACGGCTTGGGATTCGGGAAGGGGTCGCGGTGAACCTGTTTCACACGCCACGCACACCCCGTGTGGATATGTAACCGCACGTCAGGCTGTGGGTAGAGCCTCTCGTGCGTTCCTTCGTCGCCGAGCCCCCGTCGGCTGGCTGACCTGCCCCACGTAGCATCCGGCCGTGGCGACTATCGAGATCCCTGACGACCTGCTTGACCTTCAGCGCGCGGCGGAGGGGGCCCGGCGCGCGGCGACGGCGGGCTCTTACTCCCCTGAGGTGTGGCGGCCGTGGCTGGACGCTGCGGAGGCCGTTCAGCGGGCTGTGACGGAGCACGCGGCAGCATTCGGGGTGAGCCGGTACGAGCTGGAGATGGCCGTCAAGAAGGCCGCGAGGAAAGCCGACGAGTCCGAGGCTGGCTAGGTCGGTCTCCTTTGAGGTGGCCCTGTATCGCAGCACCTTCCCCAAAGGATCCTCAAAGTGCGCACGCAGCTCCGCCCCCGTCCGGGAGCAGCCGGTGCGGGGGCGGGAAGCAATCCCCTTGTTCGCGGGCCCGCAGGCCCTGGGGGTTGATGGGGCAAGTCTACGGGCGGGCGCTGACAACCGTTCGGGCCTCGCCGCCGACGGGGGTGACAGCGGCGAGGCCACGGCCAGTGTGGCACCCGACACCGACAGATCGGGAGGCTTCAGGCGATCCGACTGGGCTTAGTATCGAACACATGTCCGACCTGCCGCATGATGAGCGCCTCGCCAAGCTGAAGACCCTGGAGGTCTGGCTCGACTGGCAGCTGTATGACACCCGGCGGAAGATCCACGCACTCGAACAGGCCCCCACCGGGCCCGCCAGCTACGTTGTCGAGCCGAAGAAGCACCCCACGCACCCGCAGCCGGCGCTCATCCACCTGGCCGGATGCACCATGCCGCAGCGCAAGACGCTGCCCGTCGACGCGGGCGCGGCCCGGATCGGGCTCGCGGACGATCCCGATATCGCCGCGTGCCCGTTCTGTGCGCCGGACCGGCGGCTGGCCGAGGGCGGGGGCGACTAGGCGCTCCGCGGCTTCCGGCCCGCAGACTTCTTCGCCGCTCTTTTGGCCGGGCCCCTCTTCGCCGCCTTCTTCGCGGCCGTCTTCTTGCGCGTAGGCATGTCGTGCACCGTGGCGTCCCCGCCAGTCTCCCCCCGGGACTGGCGGGCCTTCTGTACCGACTCCTCCAACGCGGACATCAGGTCGACCACCTGGCCCGGCTTCTCTCGCGCCGCAGCCGGCTGCGGCGCGGCCTTCCCCTCAACCTTGGCTTCGATCACCCTCTCCAAGGCTTCGCGATACTCGTCGTGAAACTGATCCAGGCCGTCCAACTCCATGGACTCGATCAGCAGCAAGGCTCGCTCAATCTCATCCTCGACTACCTCCACAGGACTGGGCGCCAGTTCTGAAGGGTCACGAATCTCATCAGGCCAATGCATCTGATGCAGGGTGAGCGCATCCTCCCGGATCGACAGAACCCCCAGCCGCTCCCGGCCCCGCAACGCGTACTTGGCAATGGCCACCTTGTCCGAGCGCTCCAACGCCCGGCGCAGCAGCGTGTACGGCTTGGCTGCGACCTCGCCGGCGGCCTCCAGGTAATACGACTGGCCCAACCGGATCGGGTCGACCTCCTCGCGCGGCACGAACGCCACCACGTCGATGGCCTTCGCCGTGGGTAGAGGCATGTCCGCCAGCTCATCATCCGAGACCGGAACAAGGGTGTCCTTGTCCAACTGGTACCCCTTGCCGATCTCCGCCGACGTCACCTCTTGCCCGTCGAGCTCGCACACCTTCCGGTTGCGGACCCGGCCCATGTCCTCCAGGTGGACACGGTGGAAGTGAACGTCGCGGTCCTCCGATGCGGCCACTAGACGCACGGAGATGGTGACCAGCCCGAAGCTGATGGCACCGGACCAGATGGCAGACGGCATGCGACCCTCCGAGGCTGGACAGCGGCCAGGCCGCCAGTGGGCAGAACGCGGCGGGCGCGGACCGCCGCCCGTACCCCGATCCTCACCCTGCGACGTCGGGCTCGCACGTTGAGCGTGGACGCGCGAACGCCCGTCTCGGGAGTGAGCCGGGACGGGCGTAAGGCACTCTTGCCGATCTAGTCGAAGTCCCAGGTGCCAGGACGTGCGTACCGACCTTCATGGATGCGAACCCCGGCCTCAATGCTGCCGTTCAGGCGCCCGGACCGGGTATTGATATTGACGCCGCACGCCTCGGCGAACTCGTAGACGTCGAAGTTGGGGTCCCGGTAGCCCAGGACCTGGGCTGTCACCCACATGACGTTCATGCGGACAGTGTCCGTCTCTGATTCGGCGAGAACGTCCCCCCGGTGGCCGTCGATGCGACGGTCATGTCCGGCCCGGTCCGCCCGAAAAGGGGCATCGGACCAGTCGTGGTTAGCGATCTCGGCGGCATGTTCACGCGCGATGCGACTCAAGGCCATGGAGTCCTCCGACAGGACTAGGTGTTGCACCATCCCCCGACGGGACGGTTCACCGATCGTACAACCAACTGTCAGCCGGCCCCCGAACCTTCCCGTGGGGAGCCGGGAAGGCGGTGGCCCCGCCAATGCGCAGCACACGGCGGGGCCAATGCGGAGGCCGGCCTGGGGGCTCGGGTCCGCGCAGAACCACGATGCACCCGAACCGGCCATCTGGGGAGGTGAATGACCGGATTGACCTAGCTCTTGGGCTGGCCGCCAGTCGGCGTGCTGATGGTCCAGGGGCGGCCCCCTCGGCTCAGCTCACGTCGCTCGGCAACGAGATCCTTGTACAGTTCGTGCGCGTCGTTGACGGCGCCGTCGTGGCTTTCGGCAACGTCGGCGCTCCACTCCTTGCCGGTGCCCATGACGCTCCAGAGGGTCACCCGCCAGTAGGGCTTATCTCCCTCCTCTTCCGGCGCGAAGTAGATCAGCTCCCCCACCTGCTCCTCGCCTTCCGTGAGGTCGAAGCAGTGCGGCTTGTCGGTGGGGCGGAACTCCAGCGTCATGACGAGTCCTCCTCGGGCGACAGCCTCGCGGCGAGCTTGGCGGCGAGAGCGTAGGTGGGGTGGTCGTCGAGCATGCGGCGCCGCCGGTTGTACCGCTGGGTGGTGCGCGGGTTGGTGTGACCGACGGCGTCTTGGACTCGTTCGAGGGGGACGTTCTCGGCGAGGTTGTCGGTGATGAACTGGTGCCGCAGCGTGTGCGGCTTGATCGTGGCGGCCTGCGGGATGCCCGCGCGTCGGGCGAGGACGCGCAGATGCTTCCAGACCTCGGGCTGGGTCCAGCGGCGGCCGGTGTCGGTGACGAACAGCGGCCCGTCAGCGCGACCGTCGAGGTACGCCTGGAGGGCGTCGAGGGCGAGCGGCGGGACGGGGACGGGCTTCTTCTTCCCGCCCTTGAGGGTGAGGGGCAGTGTGGTGTGCCCTCGGTCGTAGCCGAGCTGGTCGGCGTCGAGCGCAAGGATTTCGTCGATGCGCGGGCCGAGGAGGTAGAGGAGGGTGACGAGGGCGTAGGAGCGAGGCGCCCAGTCGCGGGCGGTCTGGATGAGCCGGGCGGTCTCCTCGGGGAGCATGCCTTCGGTCGGCGAGTGGTCGGGGTCGATGTAGGGGCGGTCGACGGAGGCGAAGGGGTCGGCCGGGCAAGCGTCGAGGCGGACGGCGTAGGTGTAGAACGATCCGGCGGCGGCGAGGGCTTGGGCTTGGGTCGGCAGGGAGAGTGTGCCGCCGCGCCTCGACGGCAGGGCGGCGAGGTGGTTGGCGTAGGCGTCGGCGAGCGGCAGCCGGGCTTGGAGGGGGTGGATGCCGCTGCTACGTGCGTAGTCCTCCCAGCGGAGGAAGTTGCGGGCGTAGGCGCGGCGGGTGTGCTTGCTCTTGCCGCGCGCGATCCAGGCTCCGGCGACGGTGGGAAGCGGATCGTTCTCGCCGTAGATCTCGGTGAGTTGATCGCGGATGGCGCGGGCTTCGTCAGGCCAGTCGTCGCGCGGATCGTGTCGGTCGGTCGACAGCCCCGCCGACGGACGCGGGACGAGGGCGGTCACGGCTGGTCCCACATGCCCGCGCTCAGGCCGGTCGGGACCGCGATGAACTCGCAGTTTACCCAACGGCACACGTCTTCAGCGTTCGGCCCGTACTGGATGTACCAAGCGCGGTCGGTCATTCGGTCGCGGATTGGGTCAAGATCCTGGTCTGAGGCCGTCTCGGCTGCCCATTCCTCGTCGGTGGATGCCCACTCCTCGCGGCAGTCAACGAGGATCCCGAACCCCTTGATCAAGCTGTCCGGCTCGCGCTTTCGCCGAAGGGTGGAGAGTTCCATTACGAGGTCGCCGGGGCGGGGGGCGGTCATACGGGCGTACATGTCGGCGACCTTCGGCGTGGGATTACCCACCAGGCAGGCCGCGTAGAGGGCGTCCACGGTGCCGATCGTGAGAAGGCGGCGCGCGATGGACTTGTCGTCGATAGCGAGTAGGTCGTCCTCGGCGCGCTCGGTGCCAGTGACGCCCTCGCGGGGCTTCGGGTAGCGGGTGGTTGCGCTGGCCATGCGCTCAACTCCAAAGGCTAGGATAACTGTCATTATCAACCATGGAGTTAGCGCTTGTCAGGCGTTCGGGCACGGCGAAGCCCCGCCCTCCCGAAGGAGAGCGGGGCTTCTTCGCGGGCCTCGGAAGACCTTGACCGTCAACGTCCCCTGGACGCCGGGTGCGGGCGTGCGCGTCTTGCCCTGTGCGCGGGCCCCGTGGGCCTTCTCTCGAAGGATCGGCGTGCGCGTCCTGCCGTGACCCCAGCATACGGCGCGGCGCCCGCGATATGGCATGTTATCGAGGGTCGACGCCCTCAAGTCCGTTCCGATACGACCTGCTTGTGGCCGCCCCTGGGATACCGTCGCCGCCATGACTCGTACAGCAGATGATCAACGAGACGTCCCGCCGCTCGGCTGGTGTGCCGAGTGCATTCGCGAGGCGACATGGGTTCGCGCGGCCACGACGTGGCAGGGCACCGCCCTCTGCGCCCAGCACACCGTGTACACAGCCGGCGTTGGGGACATCGACATCGAGGAGGAGCAGGCGCCGCTCGGCAAGCCGCAAGCCGTGATCGATGCCCTGCGCCGCGGGATACACCAATCCGGCCTCCAGTCCGGCTTCTGATGATCGGCGATGCCCTCTCCTCCCAGTCGATGCGGGCGGAGGGGGCGCTGCCTTGCTCGGGCTCGACGCCAAGCGATGACGCATAAGGGAACGTTATGCGCTAGGGACTTCTCGAAGGGCCCGCTGACAGTTGGCCCCTTCTGAAGGAGACTCCCGACTCCGGCCTACGAAGCATGGGGAGACGCATGACGAACTTGTCCTACGAACAGTTGCAGGCTCGCTCGCTCAACAGCATGGAGATGGCGTACTCCGCGGCAGGCAGCGGGCGCCCGGAGATGGCGGACATCTTGAAGGCCCAAGCTCAGACTCAGGCCCTTCTTGCGGTCGGTGAAGTGCTCAGGGAGTTGACCCAGGCTCTCCGTGGCGACAAGTAGGCGCGGAGGACCGCCCCGCTCCCTCAGCCGATTCGATGAGAGTGCGGGACGCCGGCGTACTTCAGCGCCCGATGGCTGCGGCAGCGCTCACGCGTCGTCGGCGATGTGTAGTGCCCACAGGTCTCGCCAACCGCCGCCTCGCGTGAGGCGGGTGGCGAGCCCTCGGAGTGCGGCGTAGGCGTCGTCGCGGTCGAGTTCCCCACCGTGGGCGAGCAGTTCCTCGCAGGGGTTGACGAAGTGCACGACGACAAGTTCGGGTCCGCGGTGGCCGTTCCAGTGTGTCCAGGAGTCGCAGCCGGCGCGCACGTAGTTGAGGAGTTCCGCGTGGTCGTCGTCTGCCTGTTGGTCAGCGTGGCGGGCGTGGTGGATGGCGAGCCCGGCGCGGCGGAGTTCGCGGCCGAGGATGCTGACCTCGTGTGGGGCGCCCAGCTGGTCGCGTGCGGCCTTCGCCAGTTCGGAAAGGGGGTAGGGCGCGTAGCGCGCTGGGAGGCTGTCAGTGAAGAGGGCGCGGACTTCGGCGGCTTCGAAGAGATCCGCGACGCGATCGAGGCTGCCGTGCACTTTTTCCCCTTAAGTGGGTGGCCCCGCGCCGCTTTTCACTGTCCTCCGCGCGAGTCGGCCGATCAATGCGAAGCGTAGTGATCACGGTCACACTTGAGGATGCGCACGGAGAAGCCCCCGCTCACCCCTCATGGGGCGAGCGGGGCTTCGTCAGGAGCCATCGTAAGGATCGGCCTCAACCTCGGGCGGTCACTGCGGTTCGAGGAACGGCTGATTGGACGGCGACGGCACCGGCGGCTCGTCCGCCAACCCGAGTTCCACCATCGTGCCCAGATCGGCCACCGCCTCATCCACACGCGGCACATGCGGGCGCTGGTCGTCATCGTCCACAGTCACACTCCAGTTCGGTCAGCCGTCGATGTGGTGGATGTGTCGCCGCGCCCGCTCCGACATCGGTGCCGGGGCTGGCGGCTCCATTCCCCGCTCGCGGATGTAGCCGACCAGGACCCGCACGCGGTTCGACAACCACGCCAGCGCCTGATCTTGATCCGAGAGGCGTTCCGCCTGGCGGACGGACTCGGTTTTCTGCTTTCCGAGTTCGGCCTTGACCGTCGTCAGGTCGGTCCGAAGTTCCTTCACGATTGTGGTGAAGTCGTCGCGGTTCTCCTGGCGCCTCGTCCGCCGGGCGGCCCGGCCGCCCCAGAACGTGGCGACTGCGGATGCCACCCCAACCACGCCCCCGGACACGGCAGTCCACGTCTCGGCACTCATTCAGGCCCTACTCTCTTGGGCTGCGGCGGCTCTCGCCACCCGGCAACCACAATCACCGGCACTGTCGCTACCAGCCAGATCAGTGCCGTCACCCACCCCCGTGCGTTGTCTCCGAGCGGCCACCAGGAGACGAGGTACGACAGCATCCACGGCACCACGATCAGCAGGAGCGCAGGGAAGCCGATCCAGTCGCGGCCCTGCGGAAGGAGCGCGGAGGCGATGGCCACGCACCCAGCGACGATCCAGCACGCCGCCCAGGCGTCGAGAGGCATGACGGTTAGGAGCAGCCGGATGCCGCGCATGTCGGGGAGGGGCTCCATCAGCTGACCGAAGCCGTAGAGCGCCCAGAGGGCCCCGAAGCTGGCGAGGAATGCGCCTCGCCTGCCCAGGATCCGGCAGAGGCGCCGCAGCGCGCGGCACCTCACTTACACTCCCGCGGCAGGCTGCTTGACGGGGCTCTTCTGCTCCAGCGGCACAGAGGACACCGGGGCGGTGACCTTCTCTCGCAGCCACAGGGTGACGAACGCGGCGACCGCAGCCATGACCCGGCTCTGGTGGTCGGCGGACCAGTCGAGCCCGAGGCCGACGCCGAGCGCCATGCCAGCCTGCGCGAACTGGACGATCGCGGCGGCGAGGGCACCGTTCTTGAGGACGATGGCGGTGATGATGCCGACGGCCGCCGCAGAGACGGCGTTGATGGCGGTCTGCGTGCCGTCGGAGATGTCGACGCCGAACGCTGACAGGGCCTGGAGGGCTGCGGCGATGAAGCCGAGGAGGTAGACGGGCTCACGACCGAGGATCTTCACGGTGATCTCGTTTCTAGACGGGTTGGGCGAGGGACCGGCAGCCGATGACGGTGCCAGTGGCGTTGCGGACTTCGCGGTACGGGACGAGGAGGTCGGAGCGGCGGTCGCACAGGGCAAGGGCGACGACGAGGGAGACGATGTACTGGTAGCCGTCCCGCTTGGCGGGCAGGCCAGTGGCGTGACCGAACTCGATCAGCTCGGGGAAGCTGCTGCCGCCCAGTTCGATCGTCGCCAGCCGAGCGGGCACAGTCTCGGGCTCGATGACCTCCCGCAGGTGCGGTTCGAGGTCGTCGCTCCCGTCTTCCCGTGCGCCGTCGTACAGGCGGATCGGGTGCGGGGTCAGGTTGAGGATCATGCGACCACCGTGAAGCCGTGCTTGGCGCCGAGCCTCGTGAGCGTGGTCTTGCCGGGGATGCCGTCGGCGGCCTGGCCGGGCTTGCGCCCGCTGCACCCGCAGCGCTCCTGCCATGCCGACATGGCGGACTTGGTGACGGTGCCGTAGTGCCCGTCGGAGTACTTCTTTGCAAGGAGCCCCTCGTCAACCAGGGCGGCCTCGACGGTGCGAACGCCGCTGTACGTCACCGGGGTTCCGACTGCGGCCGGGTTGGAGCGGGCGGCTGCCACGAGCTGGGACAGGTCCACGACCGGCTTCTTCGGCGGGGGTGGCGGGGTGACAGGCGGGGTGGGCTTGTCGTCGCCGAGCCGCTTGCCGATCGCGGCCTGCATCTTGGGCCAGTCGATGCCGCGCGGGTCGACCTTGCCGGGCTGCCAGTCGAGGTGCCGGATGTTCGAGCGGGCGCTCCAGCCGTGGACGCGGTCGATGGCCGCGCACACCTTCTCGATCGCGAGGAGTTGGGCTGCGGGCCATGGGTCTTTGCCGTCGCCGAGGTTCTCGCACTCGAAGCCGTAGAAGTGCCTGTTGCCGTCCACGGTGGCTTCGTTGTCGCCGGGCGGGGCTTTCTCTGCGATGACCGCGCGGAGGACGTCGGGGTCACCGAGCCCTGCGTGATTGGCCCGGCCGTAGCCGACGAGGTGGACCTTGCCGTCCTTGGCGATGACGCCGTGACAGAGCGGCCCGGGAAGCCCGGAGTACCCGTCGCGGCAGATCTTGACGGTGTTCGCGGTGCCCTTGGTGACGGTGTGGTGGATCAGCACCCCGCGCACGGGACCCCAGGGGCCCTTCGAGTTGCGGTTGTGGTCGCGCCAGTCGCCGACCTCAACGACCGTGAGACCCTCGTCCTTCAGTGCACGGATGAAGCTGTTTGCGGACATGGGTGTCGCCATGTCAGTCCTCCTCGGGTGTGGTCCAGCGGCGGCAGCGCAGGTAGCCGTAGTCCTTGTCGACGGTGATGGTGTCGCCGCGGCGCCAGGCGGTGGAGTGGGCGTCTGCACGGAAGATGACGGCGACGCGATGTCCGGCGGGCCAGTTGGCGGGAAGGCGCCACATGGTGCAGGTGTGCAGGGGCATGTGGTGGCGGTCGCGGCTGACGTTGTCGCCGTTGTAGGTGGAGATGCGGGTCCATTCGCCTGCGGAGCCTTGGCCGTTGTCGACGTCGTAGGTCCAGAGGTGGTAGCCGATGCCGACGGTGTAGCCGGGTTCGCCTCGGGTGCGGCCGGTGTCGTTTGTGACGCGTGCGCGTGCGTCGATGCTGAGGATGTCTCCGGCGGTGGCTGGTATGACGAGGGTGCTGATGGTGCGGGGGGTGAGGGGGGTGAGGTCGATTGGGAGGGTGGTGGCGGTGATTTTGGGGGTGCCCCATTCGCCGGCGAGGGTGAGGCCCGCTGTGGTGAGGGGTTCCATGGGGCCTCCGGTGTGGCGTGCGGGTCGAGTCGTTGCTTGACCTTTGAATCATAGGTCGTAAGTTCAGTTATGCCTATGATTCAAAGGTTTTCAGGTTATGGTGGGGGCTGGTCGCGAGGTCTACCCACCTTTGCTGGCCCTGCGGCGGGCCCGGCTGTGCGGGTCCGGCCCGCCGCCTCCAACCCGCACCACCCGCACCGGAGGTGCCCAATGTCCATGCCTGACGTTCAGGGCCGCTGCCCCGCCTGTGGCGGCAGCAGTCTTTTCCTCGGCGAGGGCGGGCACGTGACGTGCTCGCGCACCGCCTGCGTCGCACCCGGTGCCGCCGACCAACTGCTACACGGTGAGGAAGCTGCTCTGGCCGAACTCCTCGGTGGTGAGCCAGCCGGGCGCGGCATCGCCGGAATGCTCACCATGTACGGGTTCACGTTCCCCAAGCTCCGGCACGCAACGGACGCTGACCTCATGGCTGTTCCGGGGATTGGCGAGGAATCCCTCGCGCGCATCCGACAGGCGTTCCCGACATCCGAGCCCGGCTCGGACTGTGTCGCCCTCGATGCTTTGCGGCTCATCTTCACTCGCTGCAAGAACGCAGGTCACACACCGTCCTCTGTGGAGCTGCTGGAGCTCATCGACCGAGTGCGGGCCGTGGCCGCGAAGGAACGCCCGTGCCGATGCCGTGATTTGGGCACCACTGGGCCGGTCATCGGCACGGCGCGCATCGCGGAGGACGTGCAGCCGGGGCCCGCCGACGGGCTATCCGTCACGCCCCCGTCGGTGGAGATCTCCGGAGCCCAATCGCTTCCGCTCGGCGACGGTCGCACCATAGTGGTCGGCGGCGAGAATGGCCGTCTGCTGATCGACGGCGTCAACTTCGCCGTATCCACGGACGACCCGGTCACCGTCTCCCCCTTCGGCCACGGCGTTTCAGGCGGAAGGGTGGCGCTCACCCTCCTCTGCGACAGGGTCACCATCGACGGCAGGGAGGTCGGCGATGCCTGAGCCAACGGATCCGATCACCGAGCTGGCCGCCACTGCTGCTCAACTGCACGAGCCGCATCTGTCCTACGTTCAGGCCGGGTTCACGGAGCGGCAAGCCTTCGATCTCACCAAGGCCGTGCTCGCAGTCAGCGTCGGAGGCCAGGCATGAGCAGCAGCTACTACGTCCTCTGCCTGTCCCACGACCCGGCCATCCTGAGCACCGAGCACATCACCCCAGGAGACGCGGCCGACACAATCAGGGCAGGCCGTGAACTCCACCCCGGATGCGATCTGGTCATTGAGGAAGTCTCTGGCGGTCCCATCGAGATCGGGTGTTCGCCGGCCGAGACGCGAAACGCGGGGCCGCGTTGCCACCACCGCGACGTGGAGTGGACCGAGGTGGAGTGGCTGCGGCTTCTCTCGCGGGCGCACACCTCGACCGACCCAAAGGTCGTGGACGCTTTGCGGCAAGGCCGCTTCACCTGCTGGCCCCCGGACCGGCTTCACCGGCTCCGAGGATCGCTCGGCATCGAAGACGAAGTCAGGGAACGCCCGTGAGCGATGACGACGAGAATGCCGCCTACCGCCGCCTCGAAGAGGCCATCGAAGAGGTCTGCCGCATCGAGGGGTTCGGGGGTGTGCCGATCGAGTGGGTGGTGATCGCCGCATCTCAGCGCTTCGAGGGTGACGACAGCTTCACCCAGGTTGGCACGCTGCTTCCCGACGGCGGCGGGCGGGTTCCGTTCCACCGGGTGCTGGGCTTGGTCGACTACACCCACGCGCGACTGCAAGCCGAGGCGGCCAGAGATGACACTTGAAGGCGCTGGTGGGCGGATCCTGCGGTTCGAGGTGCCGGTGGACGACCAGTGGCACGCGGTGCAGCTGCCTGGCCCGATCCTGCACGTGGCCTGTCGCAAGGCACGCTCAGTCGAACTGTGGGCACTCGATTCCGGGGCGCCGTCCGAGATGCGGGGTTTCCGGGTCTTCGGCACCGGCCAGCCGCTGCCGGCCCGCGTGAGTCACGCCGGGACCGCGCTCGCACCAGGTGGTCAACTGGTGTGGCACCTCATGGAAACGGTGGACACGTGAAGGCCCGCGAGACCCTCTTCGAGGTTGCCTGCGACGACATGCCCGTGACCTCGGGCGAGGTGAACGACGCCATCGACGCGTTCGCCCGAGAGCTGACGGCCAAGGTCCGTGCCCTGCACCGCCCGGTGGAGCATGCCGGTCGGACGATCTGCGCTGAATGTTCGGCCTGGGACGGCCAGTCCATCGACAACTCGCCTGTGGCCTACGACCAATGCCCCACCCTGCGTGCCCTCAACAACCCGGAGGCCTGACCATGCCCAAGTTCCGCAAGAAGCCCGTCGAGATCGAAGCCGTGCAGCTCACACGCAACACCACGCCTGACAAGGTCGCCTCCTGGTGCGGGGGGCGCGTCACGCCGCACCCGGAGAAGAACTACACGGGCGGCCCACTCGTCATCGAGATCGACACCCTCGAAGGGACGATGCGCGCGGAACCCGGTGACTGGATCATCAAGGGCGTAGCCGGAGAGTTCTACCCCTGCAAGCCGGACATCTTTGCCGCGACCTACGAGGCGGTGGAGGCGTGACAGCGCCCCGTCCCCTTGCTGTCGGCGACGTCATCCACGGCTTCGCGCAAGGGGTGTTCGGCCGCGACCACTACCACTGCGTGCGCATCGAAGCCGTCGGACCCGACTGGATCGTCGCCCGCGACCCCAACGACGACACGCACCGGCCGTCCTTCGCCTCCGGAGCACGCGCCCTCAGCCTGTGCACAGAAGTCCGCGACGAGGGCCACAAGACGGACTGCGGCGAGACGCCCGAACCCTGCCCCCTTGCCAGCCCGGAGACACCGTGACCGGCCTCGGGATCCTCCTGGCCCACCTGGTCGGGGACTACCTTCTGCAAAGCGACTGGATGGCGAACGAGAAGACGAAGCACTGGTGGCCCGCCTGGGCGCACGCACTGACCTACGGCCTGCCGTTCCTGCTCATCACCCAGTCTCCGGCCGCGCTTGCCGCCATTGTTGTCACTCATGCGGTCGTCGACCACTACCGGCTGGCCCGGCACGTCGTGTGGGCAAAGAACCTGCTCGCCCCGAAGTCGTACCGACGCCCATGGTCGGAGTGCTCGGCAACGGGATATCACCAGGACCGCCCTGCGTGGATGGCCGTCTGGCTAATGATCATCGCCGATAACTCGATTCATCTAGCGATCAACGCGGCAGCTGTCGCCTGGCTCTGACCGCTACCGCGCCCGCCCTACGTGCACCTCGAACTGGGGCCCGTATGCGGCCCGGTACTGGTCCGGGGTGACCGCCTGCCCGGCTGCCAGGAACACCGGATCCACCCGCCGCCCACCCGCCGCCTTCGAGTCCGCGACCAGCACCCAGCCCACCACCGAGCCCCCGGGTGGTGCCCCATCAGTTGGCGCTCCGACCGGGGCGCTGATCTGCGCCCTCAGTCCATCGAACGCCGGGACCATACCCGCAAGGACACCCGACGCCTGTAGCCCAGCAATGATCGGCACTAAAACCTCCTGATCAGGCGCAAGCTCGTCGCATAGAGGCCCGCCCCGTCCAACGTGGACGTGCCGCCCAAGTCGCCGAAAGTCGGCCCGTTCGGTGTCTTCCGGGAGTTGATGAACCTGTAGCGCCCCAGGCTGTCGACCCCCAAGAAGATCCCGTTGTGATCCAGTTGCCCGGCGACCGGGTCGGAAGTGTCCGCGTCGAAGAGCGGCACGTCACCGACCTGAAGGTCCGTCAACGCCGGGGCGGCGTCCGTCGACTGCACCACGATCACACCCGGCCCCGACGGCCCGATGTCCTTCGTGACCCGCGGCAAGTTGATGCCGTCGAAGTCGTCGCTGCGCACCATCGGAATGCCCATGTGGAAGCCGTACACCATGCGCACAAACCCCGAGCAGTCCATGCACCCCAGTTCGCCCACTCCGGCCGACTGTGTCTCCCCGTTGGGAAACTCCCAGTCCAGGCCCATGTAGTCATGGAAGTCGCCGCCCTCAACAGGTGAGCCGTCGGCGTCGAGCGGCCCGTAGTTGCACTGGCCGGCGATCTGCACGCCGCCCAGTGCCGGTGATGTGACCGCCGGGGCTCCGGTGATGTACATCATCGCGTAGGCCAATGCGTCGGGTGTGGTGTCGACAGCCCACGACCGGATCTGATCCGCCAGGCCCCCGGACCAGGTGCCGTCAAACGGCTCTGGCAGAACCCGGACCCATGTGTCGTGGGTGACCGTGGGGGCCGTGGCCCACGTGCCGGAGATCACCCGTAGGTCGTCGACCTGCAGGGTGCGGGGCAGGCCGGTGCTGCCGGTGGATGCGATGGCGCGGAAGCCGACACGGCCCGACGGGTTGGCGGTTTCGCTCACCGAGTGAAGCCATGTTCCCGGTTCGGTGGTGCCGTCCTTCCAGGCTCGGCAGCGGATGGTGGTACCGGTTCGCTCGGCGCGGACCCTCCACCAGTCCCCGGCCGCGAATCCTGTGCCGATCTGTGTGGTCGCACCGAGGATCGTGACGGTGCCGGCGACTTCCTTCTCCAGGGTGAGTTGTACGACGCCGGCCGTGGTGACCGTGAGCCGTGCCCGGTTCGCGTTGGAGGAGTCGGTGTAGCCGAACGACAAGGCGACGCTCGTGCTGGCGCCGGCTGGCACGGTCGTGATCGTGACCTTGGCGGTGACGTCAACGTCTGTGAGCGTGTCCAGCACGGTGGCGTGCCGGGAGGTGTTCGCGACGTCGCATGAGATTCGTCCGAGCCCACCGCTCACCGTGTACAGGGTGGCGGTGCCGGACTGGGACCAGTTGCCGCCCCCGGGGCTCATGCCGAAGCCGCTGGTGGTGGTGCGTGTGAACTGGTCGACGAACGGCCTTTTGTTCTCGGTGAACGTGCGGGTCGGCCCCCGCATGGCCACCGTCTTCGCCCCAACGGTGAGGGTGGCGAGCACACCGGTGGTATCGGAAACCCGCAGCAGCTCCGGCGGCCCGGCCACGGACTCGGTGGTGAGCGCGCCAGGCGCCTGCTGGTACGGCAGCCGGTCATCAAGGACGGTCAGTACCGCCATCTCATACCCCCTGCACTTCGACCTGAATGGTGACCGCCGTCGGTGTGCCGGTCACGGAGCGGACCGCGACGGCCAGGGTGTCCCCGGCGGCCATGGTCTGGTTCTGTACGCCGGGTCCGGACAGCCAGGTATCCGCGGTGGACAGCGACAGGTTGGAGGCAAGGAGGTCGGAGCCGTTCTTCGTCGCGTTGATCGTGACACCGGTGCCGGCGACCCGGTAGCCGCGCACCGCCGTAACTGTGCACGCTTTGGGTGCCCGCCAGACCACGTAGGTTGCCGCACCGGAAGGAGCGGTGATGACCAGCCCCTTGGAAACGGTGGCTGTGAGGGGAAGTGTCCGCACCGGTGCGGTGGTCGGGCCGGACGCGTAGGTCACGTTGGCGCCGACCATCAGGGTGCCGGTGCTGGTGGAGTACAGGCCCTGGGTGGCGGCGTGCAGGTAGCTGCTGTCGACCTGGACCAGGGTTGAGGCGCCGGTGACGGCGAGCCCGTACTCGGGGCTGCTGGTGCTCGCACCGCCGTCGTCTACGCCCGGGTAGCAGGTGACCCCCGCGGCAACGACCGGCATGGTGGCCGCGGCTATCGCGAGGCCGGCGCAACCGCCGCCACCCGCGCCGCCGTTGCGGCCGTCGCGGCGGGCCATCAGCCCGTCGATCAGAATGGGACCGTTACCTGTGGCGTCGATCAGGACGCCGTGCTGACCGTTTCGGTCCGTACTGCAGCCGGTCATCTGCATGCCGCCGGAACCGGCCCAGTCCCCCCAAGCGCCGGTGATGTGGTACCCGTGGGAGCCGTTCCATTCGGTGCGGCAGCCGTTGAGCTGGCCGTTGGTGCAGTTGGTGAGGACGATGCCCCGCGCCCAGCAGCCGATGACCTGCACGTCGTCGAGGGTCAGGTCGGTGTTGCCGGTCAGCAGGATGCCGTTGGCGTGGCAGTTGTCGACCATGACGTGCCGCAGGCGCCACGAGTAGGGGAAGACGTCGTCTGCGTCGGCGGTGACCAGCCCGTTGTTGGGCATTTGCCGGATGGTGACGTTTTCCAGTACGACGTTCTGGACGTTGCCCTTGGCGTACAGGCCGTCGATGGACGATCCGGTGAGCTGGGATCCGTCGAGCATGAGGTTGGTGAGGCGCTGCTCGCCTGAGATGGCCGGGTGTTCGCCGTCGTCTTCCCCGATGATCTGGATGACGCTGGTGCCGGTGAACGGGGTCGCGGGCTGGATGTAGCAGGCGAAGTCGGCGTCGGTCATGCCCGGCCCCAGCATCATGTTGGCGTGGGAGCCGAGGAGGGTGACACCAGGCTTCAGGTCGAGTGTGGCTGTCGTTTTGTAGACCCCGTGCGGGAAGTACACGATGCCACCGGGCTGGCAGGCGTCGATGGCCGCCTGGATCGCGGTGGTGTCGTCGTGGGTTGCGTCGCCGTCGGCGCCGTAGGTGGTGACGATCAGCCAGTCTGTTGAGGTGGGCAGTTGGTCGCCCGGGATTTTGCCTTCGCTGTCGAGGCCGGGCCAGCCGTCGGGGAGGCCGCGCTGGTCGAGATGGGCTTGCAGGACGGCCCCGGTGTCGGTGGCCGCCATGGCGTAGCGGCGCCCGTATCCGAAGTCGAGGTAGAGGCTGGTGACACCGTCGGGCCCGTAGAAGCTAACGGCCCCGTCGCCGTCGGCGGTCACCGTGGTGACGGGGTTGCCGACGGTGTCGGTGAGGTCGGTTATCTGGGCGCCGTCGGTGACGGCGTCCCAGACGGTGCCGACGGCTTCGGGGCGGAGGAGGAGCTGCATGCCGACGCGTTCCATCGCGTAGTCGGCTGGGCTGCCCCCGAAGTTACTGCGAGCCATCTGATGATCCTTTCGGGAGTCAGGCGAGCCAGTAGGAGCCGTCGATGGTCAAAATGTCGCCTGCCCTGATGTTGTAAGGAGAGTTGGTGAGGACGTTCTCCGACTTGGGGATGGCGTCCGATGTGGCGCCGACCTGCACGGCGTACCGCAGGCGGGCGATCTTCGTGGTGGTCTCGTTCGGGAACAGCAGCGCCGACCCCAACGCACTGCCCTCACCGTTCACCGACTGAAGATTCCAGTGAAGGAGGCCGCGGTGTGCCGGGCTGCACGGATAGCCCGGCGGGAGGGTGACCTGGATCGGGTCCGGCAAGCTGACGGGGTTGCCGGTGACCACCACGTGGATGTTGAGGTGGACCCGACCGTCCTGCACCTGGTAGCGGCCCAGGTTCGTCGCCCCGGTTCCCCAGTGGAATGCTGTCGTCCCGGCGTTCCACACCGGTGTGTACGACGCCTCCTCAATGCCGGTTGAGGCAACCCACCGCCATACGGCCCCGTCACCGAGGTACAGGTTGGTGCCCTCGACGCGCAGTTGCCCCTTGGCGGCCGGCCGGCCGTCTCCCGGAACCCCGGGGATGGCCCCGCGATCGGTGAACCACCGGCGGTCCAGCACGTTGACGGCGGTCACGACGGATGAGCCGGCGGCCACGGTGCACTGGGCGAGGGGGATTTCGTAGACGCCGGTCTCGTCCTGGATCAAGGTGGGGGCGGTTGTGCCGCCGGTCTTGTACTTTGCGGTGACTTCACCGTCGCCCATGTCGGCGCGCAGGACGACCAGGTCGATGCGTGCGACGCTGCCCGCGTTGGTGGCGACGTCCAGCAGTTTGTTCGTGTCGAGGTGGTAGTAGAAGCCTGCCACGAAGGCGTCGCCCGGCCGGACGGTGACTTTGCTGGTGCTGTTACCGACGATGGTGAGGGCGGTGCTGCCGGGGTCTTCGGCGTGTACGCCGTCGAGTCCCCATCGGCGGGCCATGCGTGACCACTGGAGTTGGGTGGCGATTGGGGAGCCGGTGAACGGCCCGGAGAACTCAGCCATGCGCTAGGCCGCCTTCCTGGTCTCAAGTCTGGCCACTTTGGTTTTGATCTTGGCGAGGTGGGAGTAGATGCGGGCCACAACCGAGGCGTCTGAGTCGCCAGCGCCGACCGTTGCTTTCACGGAGGTGCCCTCGGTTGCGGTGCAGGACAGGGCGACCTCGCGGACCACGTCCGTGTGCCAGACGCCCCGCACCTGCGCGGACACCGTGTCGCCAACGCTGTAGTCCCGCCCGTAGCGGAGCGCGGGCAGGTCAACGGGGCTGATTGACAGGGAGCCTTGCCCTGCTCCGGCGGTGAGCGCTTCCTCGGCGGCCTGGTCCATCTGCGCCTCGAGGTCGACGCTGGCGCTGTCGACACCGGTCTGGTCGATGAACTGCTCGATGAACAGGCCGGGGAACAGCGGGTCGGCCCGGTCGTACATGCGGCATTCGCGGGGCGACGACTGCCCGCCCGCAACGACGATCGCCCTCGTGCATGTGGGTGGTGTGGTCGAGTAGTTGGCATCCGCGAGGTTGCCGAGACCGAAGGAGAAGCGGGCGGTTCCGGAACGGTCGACCGGTTCGAACACCTGGAACTGCAAGGCGGCGCCGACCTGGATGACGCGGAAGCCGACGCCTGCGGCCCGCGCAATGTCCTGGAGAACGGCGAGGAGGCTGTCGAACTGGTTGACCTCTCGGGTGACGGGGGCTCCGACGAACACGTCTGTCGCGAGGGCGAGCAGGGCGTTCTTACGGGCAACCAGCGCCCCGGGTCCGGCGTTCAGGTTGACCAGGGTTCGCATGGCGGTCGACGCGGTCGTGTCGGCGATCTTGTACACGGCGTCGGCCTGCGAGTCGATAGCCACGGCCGGGTTGGGCCAGCACGTGTACTGCGCCAGTACCTCGGTGTCGCTGACCCCGCCGACGGTGAGCTTCCCCGAGCCGGCATCTGACTCGGAGCGGGACCAGTCGACCGTTCGGATCGGCCCAGAGTCAACCAGGTCACCGGCCGCACTGCGAATGATGAGCCCGTTGCCCTCGACGAGGAGCGGCGCCTTCTCGGAGTCGGCGGAGATCTCCATGGTGAACGCGCCGATCGCGTTGAACCTGGGGACGGCGTTCAGGGAGACGTAGTCGTCGACCTGCCCGATCCGCTCCAAACCCGGGTTGCGGACGTACACACGTAGTGCTGTCGAGTGCATGGGAGTCCTCCTCTCAGGCGGCCAGGTAGCGGGGCTGGTATGTCATGCGGACGGCGGTGTCGGCGCTGGACCCGTCCACCGTCAGATCCAGATCGTTGATGCCGGGCGCGAGCCCCCACATGGTGGAGTCGTCGTCAATGTCGGGCCACAGGTTGGTGACCCCGTTGAGGAGGGCGCTCTGCCGCCGCTGCCGGGTGTCGATGACGATCTCGTCGCCGTCGTCGATGCTTCGCGTGAGCACCAGGGACTGGCCTGTCGTCGAGTTGGTGAGGGTGACCCCGGTCGCCGGCCCGGTCACCGTCCAGACGGGGAACGCGTCGTCGTCACCGTCGTTGTCGACAGTGACCTCGCCCAGCACCTGGGAGTCGCCGACGATGAGCGGCAGGAACGGGAAGAACTCGGTGTCCACTGCGCTGCGCCATTGGGTGGTGACCTCGCCGCCGATCCAGTGCGGTTTCGGGCAGGCGAACGTGATCACGTTGATGCACCAGCGCTCCCCCGCCGCGTCCTTGGACTCGTCCCCCTCCAGGCCCCCGGCGTAGACGGCGCCGATGCTGCGGGCCGCCCCGTCGGGCTGGGTGAGTGTCAATGTGCCGACGCCGCGCTTGGGGTTGAGGGAGCGGATGAAGGCGCGACGGCGCTGGAGGTAGGCCTGGCGGGAGTCGTTTGCCCAGAAGGCAATCGGAAGGACGATGTCCTTTCCGAGGGCCCTGACCTGCCGGATTTCGTACCCGTCGATGCCCGGGGACTCGTCCTGCGTGAACGCGTAGGTGGGCATGTCGAGGCCCTTGGCGCCGGGCTGGACGATCCATCCGCGCTCCCAGTCGGTGAGCATCGTGACCTGCCCGGCCGGGTCGGTGAAGCTGACGCGCGGCATGGAGTTGGTGTACGGCGGCCAGCCGGGGCCGTCCGGTGTCTCCGGCGGGTCGACGACTGTGGGCGGGATAAGGATAGGCATGTCAGGCTCCGCTCATCACGGGCCGGAGGAGGAGTTCCTCCATGGCCAGGGCGGCCTGGATGGACTGGCGGGACGCCTGTTCCCGGACGAGGGCGTTGTACTGGAGGATCCG